>JAGAOW010000122.1 GCA_017889945.1 Muribaculaceae bacterium | reverse complement strand
TGGCCTACTGCCGAAATCGCTGTTATGGGTGGCGCCGGCGCTGTCGAAGTGCTCTATGCCAAGGAAGCTAAAGCTTCTGACGATCCCGCTGCAGTCCTCAGAGAGAAGGAAGCCGAATACAACAAACTGTTCTGCAATCCTTACAATGCTGCAAAATATGGCTACATCGACGATGTCATCGAACCGCGCAACACTCGTTTCCGCGTGATTCGTGCCCTCCAGCAGCTTGCTACAAAGAAAGTGACCAACCCTGCCAAGAAGCACGGCAATATTCCTCTTTGACGAGCTACACTCTTATTCGCTCTTAAAGAAAATGTATATGAAAAGAATATTATTTTTGACAGCCATGTTCGTCTTGGCAGCGTCAGCGACTTTCGCTCAAAGCCGAAAGGCGTTGCGTATCAATGAAGTCATGGTGCAGAACGAATCGAGCATTGTAGATGATTACGGCGAGCATCACGGTTGGGTTGAGCTCTTCAACTCCAATTTCGCACCGCTCGAAATTTCAAGCGTATTCATTACAAATGACCCGAACAACCCGAAGAAATACCCTGTTCCGCTTGGCGACGTTAACACCAAAATCGCTAAACGTCAGCATGTCGTGTTCTTCGCCGACGGTCAGCCCGATAAAGGTACTTTCCACATGAATTTTGTCCTCGAGCCGGGTAAGGACAACTGGATTGGTGTCTATGATGCCGATGGCACAACTCTTATCGACGAAGTGACTATCCCCGCTTCGCTCGTTAAGGACAACAGCTATGCCCGCACAGTCGACGGCGCCGGCGAATGGTCGGTCCGCGACGGCGGTAAAGCCTACATCACTCCTTCGAGTGCCAACGTCATCCGCGACGGCAACAAGAAAATCGAAGAGTTTGCCAACCGCGACGAAAATGGTTTCGGCATGACCATCATGGCCATGTGCATCGTTTTCTCAGCTCTTCTTGTCCTTTGCCTCAGCTTCTACGCCATCGGCAAAATCGGTGCGACTGTTTCACGTCTCAACAAGATGAATGCAAGCGGTGTCGATAAGAAAGAAGTCGACAAAAAGTCTGTCACTCATGATTCCGGCGAGGAAATCGCTGCTATCGTGATGGCCCTCCACGACCATTTCAACGCTCACGACACCGAAAACACAATTCTAACTATCAATAAGGTAAAGCGCGCTTACTCGCCCTGGAGCTCCAAGATCTACGGCCTTCGCGAACTGCCTAACCGTCGTTGATTATCTCGCAATCATTCAATTCAAAAAATCGAACTACAATGAAAGAATATAAGTATAAAATCAATGGTAACACCTACAAAGTAGCCGTGGGCGACATTGACGACAACGTGGCTCAGGTCGAAGTCAACGGTGTGCCGTATAAAGTTGAACTCGAGAAAGAGGCTGCTTCGAAAGTCAAGGTTGTCAACGCTCCGCGTCCTTCTGCCGCTCCCCGCACCGCCTCAGGCGAGAAAATCATCGCTAAACCGGCTCCTACAGGCACAGGCGACGCTGTCAAAGCTCCGCTCCCCGGCGTTGTCCTCTCTATCCCCGTCAAGGTTGGCGATACAGTCAAGGCTGCCGACACTGTCCTCATGCTCGAGGCTATGAAAATGGAAAATGCAATCCACGCTGGCCGCGACGGCAAAATCGCTTCTATCAATGTCGCTCCCGGCGACTCTGTCCTTGAAGGCGCTGTACTCATCACAATCGCATAATAATATCCAATTATGTCATTTGGTGATTTCCTATTAA
Organism: Muribaculaceae bacterium; assembly: GCA_017889945.1. GTDB lineage: Bacteria > Bacteroidota > Bacteroidia > Bacteroidales > Muribaculaceae > CAG-873. The sequence goes on along the minus strand of JAGAOW010000122.1, from coordinate 6,406 downwards.
AAAACCTGCAACAGTTCTGGGAACTGACAGGTTTCGCCAATGCTGAAGTCGGAAACTTCGTCATGCTGGCCGTGGGCCTGTTCTTCATTTGGCTTGCCATCAAGAAGAACTTCGAACCCATGCTGCTTGTCCCCATCGGCTTCGGTATACTCATTGGCAACGTGCCTTTCAACACTGAGGCAGGCCTCGAAATCGGCATATACGAACAAGGTTCGGTCCTCAATATCCTTTACAATGGTGTGAGCGCCGGATGGTATCCCCCGCTGATTTTCCTCGGCATCGGCGCTATGACCGACTTCTCGGCCCTCATCGCCAATCCCAAACTCATGCTTATCGGTGCGGCTGCTCAGTTCGGCATCTTCGGCGCTTACATGGTGGCTCTCGCCATCGGTTTCGCTCCCGACCAGGCCGGTGCTATCGCAATCATCGGTGGTGCCGACGGCCCGACTGCTATCTTCCTGTCTTCTAAGCTCGCTCCGAATCTCATGGGCGCTATCGCCGTGTCGGCCTACAGCTACATGGCTCTCGTCCCTGTCATTCAGCCGCCGTTGATGCGTCTGTTCACTACCAAGAAAGAACGTCTGATTCGCATGAAACCGGCGCGTGCCGTATCGCAGAACGAAAAGATTATCTTCCCGATTGTCGGCATGCTCCTCACTTGCTTCGTCGTACCTTCGGGTCTCCCCCTGCTCGGCATGCTCTTCTTCGGTAACCTCCTCCGCGAGTGCGGTGTCACAAACCGTCTGGCCAAGACTGCAAGCAACGCCCTGACCGATATCGTGACCATCCTCCTCGGCATGACTGTCGGTGCTTCGACTCAGGCTTCGCAGTTCCTGACCCCGCAGACCATCTTCATTTTCTTCCTCGGCTTCATGGCGTTTGTCATTGCCTCTTCGTCAGGCGTGCTCTTCGTCAAGTTGTTCAACCTCGTGTTGCCCCAGTCGAAGAAAATCAACCCCCTCATCGGCAACGCCGGCGTATCTGCCGTTCCGATGTCTGCCCGTATCTCTAACAACCTCGGTCTCGAATACGATCCGTCCAACTATCTGCTCATGCACGCCATGGGTCCGAACGTTGCCGGTGTCATCGGTTCGGCCGTCGCTGCAGGTGTCCTCCTCGGATTCCTTGCATGATAAGTTATCAAGGCATATCTCATGGCGTTTTCTATGCCTGAGATATGCCTTGTTTTTTATTTGTCTATTATTTTTGTCAAGTACGCCCCCCTCATTTTTTTTAATACCCCTCATTTGTTTAAATTAAGTAACTCATAAAAATTAATTTATACTTAATACGAGATTTATTTCGAGGAAAAATCAAAATGTGAAAAGGGAGTTTATAGATATAAACGACCGATGAACATTTTGATTTTAACCGAAATAAAGCCGCAGGAAGTATAAAAGTATTTCGGAGTTACTTTGTAAAAAACTAATTACGTTTAATTTTTAAGAGTTACTTATTTGTAAACTTTATCGCCGATTGGTGGTTTTAATTATAACTGTGCGATATGGTATTCAGATGCTGTAATAATATAAAATGAGTTATGATTACAAAACAAGTAATTGACACGCTTTATAAAAAATATGACAAACGGCCCAAAAGCCCCGATTGTCTCGATTTCGGTCTCCTTTTCGATTCTATTGTCGATTTCCATAACGTCTCTGTCGACATGGACTCTGATGTACTGGTCATAAACAGCATCGAACCAAACTCCCCCTTCCATAAACTCCCCCTCTCAAAGATCAACGCCATCGTACCCTTCGAAGAGTGGGTCGCTATCGTCCTCCACTCATCGATAATCTTCCTCAATAAAAAATCCTCAAAAGTCTCCGTCCACCTCAAGCCCCCCAAAATGTCCCTCCTCGACAAACTCAAATCCGCCCTCAACTCCTAACCCCATCCCCCCTCCGCCAACCCATCTCCTCCTCTCCACCTTTATCTCTCCCTCTCGTCCTCGTCCTCTCCTAAAGCAGCTACCTTAGCTATCTTAGCTACCTTAGCTACTATGCTGACCTTGAAGTCCTTAACGACCCTATCGGCCTTAAAGACCTTATCCCATATCGCCCCTCTCTTCCGTTTCCCTGTCTTTTTTCTATTATTTTGTCTTTATGTCGTCTTTCTGTCTAAATTCCTCCTCTCGTCTTTTGACTCCTTCTGTCTCAAACAGCAATGGCCAAGAAAACCACAATTTTCTTAGCCATTGCCTATGTTGTATTTAGCGTTTTCCGCTTAGTGGACCATTATCTTGCTGACCGTCCTTCCTTGGCGGACGATGTAGAAACCGTGTGCGAGGCCGTCGAGGCTGTCGCCGACCATAGCGCCCTGCAGGTTGTAGACCTCCACAGGAGCCGAGAAGTCGATTTCGCCGTTGTCACTGTCGTTGTCGCCGACGATGTCGTCGATGCCGGTCGAGCCGGAGTTGACCGTAAATTCGGCCACGGGGCCGTTGGCGTAGAGCGACTCGGCGATGATTTTGCAGGAGTTGTCAGAGTCGCTGTCGTTGCTTTCAGCCTTTGCCATCACGTCGCTCAGCGGAGCGTGGAGCGTCACGAGGCCGTTCTCGTCGACTGTGGCGATGTCGGGGTTGGTCGAGCGCCAGAACACCTGGGGCAGCGTCACATTGTCGGGATAGAGCTTCGCAGTGAGCTGGAAGGTGTCGCCGGGCTTGCCGTTGAGCGTATTGTCGCCCTCGACCTTGAAGTCGGTAGGCTCAATCATCACATGCCCCTCGAACTGATACCAGCAGAAGTCGGCGTCATAGTAGAGCTTGACTGTATTCTCGCCCTGAACATAGAGATTGCCCGTGTAGTTGCTGAAGGTGTTGTCCTGAGCATCGGGAGGTATCTGGGCCGTGATGCTGACCGTCTGCGCCGGGCTGAGGTTGAAAGCCTTTTCGCCGACAGACTTGACGTTGTGACCCATGATGATGGATGTCAGCTTGTTGTTACCGTCGAAAGCCGATGCGCCGATGGTCTCTACCGACGGCGGCAGGATAACCTCGGTCAGTTTAGTGCAGCTGGCGAACGCACTATCGCCGATAGCTTTGAGCTTGCTGCCGAGAGTGAGGGATGAGAGTAAGGAGAGGTCTTTAAACTGAGCTGCCGGTATTTCAGTGACAGAGTTGCCGATGGTCAGCTTTTTGAGCTTCGTAGGCCTGAATTTCATCCCTTCAAGCGGACGGTCGACAGAGATATTATTCAGATCGCCAGTTGCGAAAGCTTCGGCGGCTACATCAATCTGTTCAGGACCGTATGCAAAAGTGACGTCTGTCAGGCGCCAAATGCTTAATGCACCGCTTTCTATAGCTATAACACTGCCGGGAATCACAATGGATACAGCGTAACATTGACAGAATGCATATTCGCCAATACGTTTTAGGCCATCGTTAAGAGTGATGGGTTCTATGCCTTTGACCGAGGCAAAAGCATAGGGTTTGATTTCAACTACAGAATCGGGAATAACCAGATTTTCGATTTTGACATCGTTCAAGTAAAGGCTCGTGCCACAAAGGGGATTTGCAGACCAATCCGCAAAATCGATATTACACCAGGATGCGAGATCCGCGATGTTTACATATTCGGGGTTGAAATTGGCGAAAGCCATCTCTCCAACCGATTTAAGCGAAGACGGCATATAAAGAGGCTCAAATAACCGATTAATATGATATTTTTGACAGAAAGCATATTTACCAATCGTTTCCAGTCCTTCATTAAGAATCAACTCAACGAGATTGGATGTATGGTAAAAGGCATAGTCGCCTATAGACTTTACACTGCCCGGAATTTCGATTTTGGGAAGGGCCGTACATTCGTTGAAAGCATAGTTGCCTATTGTTCTGAGGCTTTCCGATAATGTGACGTCTGCAAGATTGCCGCACCGGTCGAAAGCATAGTCGCCAACACTCTCAACTGTAGCCGGAAGTGTGATTGCCTTGATGCGGGATTCTGCAAAGGCAGAGTCTCCTATCGCTTTAATTGCACTCTTACTGTTGAAAATGACGGTAGCGAGATTCGTGCATTTATTAAACGCCTTATATCCGATGGCATCGACATAGTAGTGCTTGTTTTTGCCACCTTCCGTAACGGTAAAACGTTCGGGGATAGTAATTTCCGTCAGCGAAGAATAATCGCCGGGGATTACGACAGCAAAGTTCTTATCTGCATCCGTTGCGCCGGGGATAAGACGGTATTTGAGGTTACCGGTTTCATAAGCCTCGGAAACCGTACGATTGCCGCCTTTTATATTTTCGAACAGAGACCAAGGTGTAGCAAGATAATCGGTCATAGCATCTTCCGGAACTGAAAGTGTGGCCGTAGCATAAATACCATCGAAAGAGCTATCTTTTATGTTCGGCGGTATTACGTTGGATGCATTAACCTCAGTCAAGCTGCTGCAATCTTTGAAAGCCGATGCTCCAATCCTTTCGACGGATTTGGGAATGGTCACGGAGGTCAGGCCGCTGCAGCCCTTGAAGGCATAGATAGGAATTCTGGTAACGCTTGAGCCGAATTCAACTGATTTTATGCTTGTTGACATTGCCTCATTATAAACAAACGACCAGTTTCTGCCCATATACAATTTTTCAATAGGAGAATCTAGTGCATCAAGCCCAAAAACAATAGGAGTGTCGCCATCTTGAACAGTGAATTCTTTCAGACCGTTGCAACGGAAGTATGCATAGTCGCCTATAGAAGTAACAGAGTTGGGAATGGTAATTGCTGTTAGGCCATTGCATTTGCAGAAGGCATAGTTGGGTATTTCAGTCACACCCGAGCCGAATTCAACAGATTTAATGCTTATTGATATTGCCCTATTATAATCATTCGACCAGTTTCTGCCTATGTATAATTTTTCTATTGGGGCAGAATATAATGCCAGATCTTCAAAAGCAATGAGTGAGTTGCCATCCTCAACAGCGAATTCTTTCAGGCTGCTGCAACCGGAGAAGGCATACTTTCCTATTGATTCGACGGAATTGGGAATGGTAACCGAGGTCAGGCCGCTGCAAAGGTTGAAGGCTCTTTCCCCGATTTCTTTGACGGAAGCCGGGATGGTATATTCGCCTACCAAAGATATAGGAGCAAAATAAATGACACTCTTATCGGAACTGAATATAACCCCATCTTCTATTATTGCGTTTTTTGTGGGGTAGCTGATAGCAACACCACTATTGAACGGATTGGATAAATTATTCGGATATGCTGATTTGATAAGGCCTACGCAATTTGTGAAGGCATCGTCCCCGATTGAAGTGACTGAATTTGGGATGATAACCGAGGTCAGGTCCCAGCAATCCTCGAAGGCACTTTCTCCGATGGTTTTGACGGAATTGCCGATGGTAAGCGAGGTCAGGCCGGTGCAACCGCTGAAGGCATAGTCGCCGATTGTGGTGACGAGATCGGGGATAGTAATAGAGGTCAGGCCGCTACAATCGCAGAAGGCTTTTTTCCCGATCCTTTTGACTGAATCAGGGATGATTACCGAGGTCAGGCCTCTGCATTTATAGAAGGCTGCGAATCCGATTTCCGTGACGGTATATTCATTTGTTCCATCAGATACGGTTGCAGGTATGACAAGATTGCCGGAAACCTTATTCCAGGCGGATTGTAAGTTTCCCCACTTATCTGTCTTTCCTTCCTTTGTCTGGCAGGTTTTGGCTTCTTCGTCGAGCACGGTGTAGGTCAGCGTCTGGCCTTCATATGTGTATTTGAAGTCGCGAGCGATGCCGGGAAGAGCAAGCAGAGCGCCCAACATTGTTAGTAAAATTTTTTTCATTGTTGTTTTTTGATTGATAATGGTTTGTTTATTCTTTCAATTAATTTTGGAAAATATGCGTATGGAACATTTACCGGTAAATAATTTTGACAATTACTTCCCGGTGCATGCTACGCTTTCAGAGAGATGAGATATACTACTCATTAAAGATAAAGGCCTCGGAACTCCCCGCTTCGGCGAAAATTGATTGGTTAATACAAAGAAAGCGTAGGAGTCTGTATCGGTTACCGTCCTACGTTCTGAGGCTTCTCGCATTGCCCTATTCATGTCGAACGGCAACGAAGAAGCCCTACGCTTGTATATGCAACCATTATATTCAACCAAATGCTTGTTTCCATCAGCTGAATACTAGATAATTACATATCCACGAGGCATCTACCGTTGCTCAATTCTTGACACGAATATGAAATTTTGCGAGAATTTCAGAACGTCAAGAAGCGGCGCGGATAAACGCTTTCTATTATGTCTGCCGGACGCCATCAAATCCCCACTCCGAGTATTACTTGTGTCTGCAATGCAAATTTAAACAAAAAATTTTGACCTGACATTTTTTTTAACCATAATTGAAATTTTGTATAAGTATAATCTTTATTCGCAGGTTCAACTGGCAAGTGCAAAATTAGCGATTTGTTTG
>JAGAOW010000121.1 GCA_017889945.1 Muribaculaceae bacterium | reverse complement strand
TCATATAAAATAAATCTGGAATAGACATATAAATCTAACATTAAGTACTATGTGTAAGAAGATAATGGAGGTTCGTGAGAATCTCCATTGTTATTTTCAAGCTCGCGATATTTCAGGCTCTGCAAATCCAATAATTGTTAACGTCATAGAGGGGGCGGATACAAAAATCAAAGAGCCGGTGTGATAAGAACTGCGAATTTGCTATCTTTGTGCTATGAAAAAAATCGACCGCGAGACAGTACAGCGCATTCTTGACTCCGCCGACATAGTCGACGTGGTCAGTGATTTCGTGAGCCTCAAACGGCGCGGCGCCAACTATATCGGCCTGTGCCCGTTTCACAACGAGCGCACTCCGTCGTTTTCCGTCTCCAAGGCGAAAGGCATATGCAAGTGCTTCAGCTGTGGCAAAGGCGGTTCGCCGGTCAATTTTATCATGGAAATAGAGCAGCTGAGCTATCAGGAGGCTCTCCGCTATCTGGCAAAGAAATACAACATCGAGATTGTCGAGCACGAGATGAGCGAGCAGGAGCGCGAGGAGGAATCGCAACGCGAATCCATGCTTGCCGTCAACAATTTTGCGATGCAGCATTTCGAGAGCAATCTGGCCGAAACGGCCGACGGTCGCGAAATCGGTCTGGCCTATTTCCGCAAACGCGGCATAAACGACGCCATGATCAGCCGCTTCCACCTCGGCTACTCAATCGAACAGGGCAACAAACTCCATGAAGCTGCCATAGCCAAAGGCTACAACGAAAAATATCTTGTTGACACCGGCTTGTGCATACGCAATGACAGCGGCAGGGTCTACGACCGATTTAAAGGCCGTGTTATATATCCAGTTCACAGCATTTCGGGCAAGGTAGTGGCGTTCGGCGGACGAACATTGCGCAGCGACAAGACGGTCGCCAAGTATGTCAACTCGCCGGAATACATTATATACAGCAAGAGCCGTGAGCTATATGGCCTTTATCAGGCAAAACAGTCGATTGCGCGAAAAAACAAATGTATACTCGTCGAAGGTTACATGGATGTGATTTCGATGCATCAGTCGGGGGTTGAGAATGTCGTAGCATCGTCGGGCACATCGCTCACCGAAGGGCAAATCAGACTTATACACCGCTTTACCGACAACGTCACTGTCATCTACGACTCTGACGCCGCAGGCATAAAGGCTTCGCTGAGAGGTATAGACATGATTTTGGCCGAGGGAATCAACGTAAAGGTTCTGTCTCTTCCCGACGGAGACGACCCGGACTCATTCGCCCAAAGCCATACCGCCGAGGAGTTAGAGGAATATCTGCGCGACAACGAAACCGATTTCATACGGTTCAAGACACGCATTCTTCTTGCCGATGCGGCCAATGACCCCATTGCCAGAAGCCGCGTGATCAGCGACATTTTGCGGTCGATATCTGTGATACCCGACGCCGTGACGCGCACGGTCTATATAGCCGAGTGCTCACGCGCATTCGGCATAGACGAACAGGTGCTGATGCTCCAGCTTTCGAAATTAATCGCCGACCACGAAGAAAATGTCAACCGCCAAAACCGTCAGGCCGAGGCGCGCAAATCAATCGACAGCATAGTCGGTCCGCAAGACGAAACGCCGGGAGAGGCCACAGCAGAAGCAACAGCTCAGGCCGGCTCGGAGTCAGCACAAAGCGACGATAATGCCAAAGCCACTGCCACCAAAGCGGCCGAAGACCTGAACATACTGCAAGGCAAAGCCAAGTTCCTCGAGCCATACGAGCGCGAGCTGCTAAGATTCGTCCTCAAATACGGCATGTGTGATTTATGTGAAGCCGAGGACGAGAACGGTCGGCCTACCCTGCTGAAACTAATCGACTATGTCAGCTATGAGCTTGAAAAGGAAAACATCACGCTGACTGTGCCGCTATATGCCCGCGTACTTGAGGAGGTCAAGACTCTCGCAGCCACGACATGGGAAGCAGACAAAGCCGCCAACATCAGCCGGCTCAACGCTGAAAAGGCTATAGCCATGACGGCCGGACATGACGAAATCGCCAAATCGGCATCAACAGTTCCTGACATCAAGGCCAAAGAAATAGCCCTGCAGCAACGCATCGACAGCGAATATGCCGCAAGCGTCAATGACTTTGCCGAACACTATATCGAACTGCGCTTGTGTTCGTATGCCGACGACAGCATACGTCGTCTGTCAACCGAATTGGTCAGCGAACGTTACCACCTGAGCAAGATTCACTCCAAATTTTCAAAAGTCGAGACAGAGCGCGACAGGTTGATAGAGCTTGTGCCGCGCGCCGTCTATGAACTGCTCTACGGTATTCTCGAATATGACATCCGCGAAACCGGACGTCAGCTTGCGTCAGCATCAGACCCCGAAATCATCAAGGTGCTGATGAAGAGCTATATAGACAAAAAAAGCACACAGCAGGAATTTGCAAAATTCCTCGGCGAACGCATTGTCGCCCCTCGGACATCGCGAAAGGGCTTCTAAGCGCGCCTCCCGCCTCCATTAATACATTGTAAACATATTGCTTTAACAGATGCTAAATATAGCTATTTGTTGAACTAAC
>JAGAOW010000007.1 GCA_017889945.1 Muribaculaceae bacterium | reverse complement strand
CTGATCAAAGAAGGCGGCAAAACGGAAACGGGCAGCGGCCGCCATCCGACGACCTATGGTCTGAACCCTGAATCGTGTTATTTTGTCGGGGTGGACATCAAGAACAATTCTGTGTCGCTCGGGCTGATGGATTTTGGAGGAAATATCATCGAGAAACAGCTCGACGTGATGTTTGCATCGGAGAATTCGGTCGAAAATCTGAGCCATCTCTGTGAAATCATCAACAAGTTTATCGATTCGCGCTCTGTGAAACGAGACCTGATACTGACGGTCAATATCAACATCTCGGGGCGCGTCAATCCGATGGTGGGCTACAGCTACAGCCGCTACAACTTCGAAGAAATGCCTCTGAGCGATGTGATGACCGAGAAAATCGGTGTGAAAGTGTGTATCGAGAATGATACCCGCGCGATGACTTACGGCGAGTATCTCTACGGCGACTGCAGCAAAATCGAAAATCTGATATTCCTCAATCTCAGCTGGGGTCTCGGCTTAGGAATAATCATAGACGGCAAGGTCTACTACGGCAAGTCGGGCTTTGCGGGCGAAATCGGCCATATGGTAACGTATGACAACGAGGTACTCTGCCGCTGCGGCAAGAAGGGCTGTCTGGAGACCGAGGCGTCGGGCAGCGCGTTGGTGCGCAAGCTCATCGAGCGTCTCGAAGCCGGCGCAAACTCGCTTATAGCCGACCGTTACAGAGAAAAGGGAACGGTAACACTCGAAGATATATTCGAAGCCATCGACAGCGAGGACCTGCTGTGTATAGAGCTCGTCGAGGACATGGGCCGCGAGCTGGGACGCTGGCTGGCGGGCATCATCAATATCTTCAATCCTGAGAAAGTAATCATCGGCGGGTCGATGTCGTCGGTCGGCGACTATATCCTCCAGCCAATAATCACGTCGGTAAGACGCTATTCGCTCAATTTAGTCAACAAAGACACCAAAATCGTGATGTCGCAGCTCGGCGATCAGTCGGGCCTGATAGGCTCATGTGCGACGGCACGCCGCCGGGCATTCGACGACAGCCAGGAATAACAAAAAGAGAACAATTATATAAACAACTATAACTTTAACCGAACAATCTACTTTAATGAAGCAACTAATCAAACATTCGCGGCTGATGCTGCTCGTGGCATCGTTAGTGATGTCGACGATAGCATCGTATGCGCAATCGTCATTTAAGGTAAGCGGCCAAGTGACAGACGAAGAAGGCGAAGCCCTGATCGGCGTCACAGTAAAGGTCGAAGGCGGCAAGAAACACGCCACAATGACCGATGCCGACGGCAAATATGCAATCACGCTGTCGGGCCCGGGCACACTCGCATTCGAGTATGTCGGCATGAGCCCCGAGAAAATCAAAGTAACGTCAGCCGGGACATACAATGTCACGATGCGCACGTCGAACACGGCGCTTGACGACGTTGTGGTCGTCGGTTACGGCGTCCAGAAAAAAATCAACCTTACGGGCGCAGTTCAGAGCGTGACGAGCGAGGAAATCCTGCGACGCAATGTGTCGAACGGTTCGTCGGCCCTTCAGGGTCTCGTGCCGGGTCTGACGGCCATCCAGGGCGGCGGCGCACCGGGCGGCGACCAGGCATCGATCCGCATCCGCGGCTTAGGCTCGATGAACTCGACTCAGTCGCCGTTGGTGCTTATCGACGGAGTCGAGGGCGACTTCAACCGCATCGATCTCAACCAGGTAGAGTCAATCTCTGTGCTTAAAGACGGCGCGTCGGCTTCAATCTACGGTTCGCGCGCGTCGAACGGCGTCATCCTCGTGACCACGAAACGCGGCGCCGAGGGCAAGATAAAAGTGACATTCAACGGCTATGTGGGCATCAACAAACCGTCGACAATGCCCAAGCCTGTCGACGCAGTGGGCTACCTCCGCGCCATTGATCAGGCTAATATCAACAACGACCAGGACCCGGTAAACACAGACCTCATCAACGCCTATCTGACCGAAGGCGCAGACAACATCACACGCTATGACACAGACTGGCGTGACCTGATCATGAAGAAAAGCGCGCTGGCTCAGAATTACTCGGTCAGCGTCAGCGGCGGCAACAAATCGGCCCGCGTGTTTGCCTCGGCGGGATATTACAAGCAGGACGGTATGGTGGCCAACAACCAGTTTGAACGTACGAGCCTGCGACTGAATTCCGACCTGACAGTAAACCGCTGGCTTGACCTCGGCGTCGACCTGAGTGTTCGTCAGTCGGTTGTCGACAACCCCATCGGCGGCTCGACAACTCTCATCGGCTACGCAATGACTTTCACGCCCGTGCTCTCGGCAATCAACAACGACGGCACATGGGGCTACGGCCTTCAGGGCAACAACCCTATAGCCGCCATCAACGACGGCGGCCACAGCCACAGCATCGCACCCGAATATATAGCCCGCCTGAACGCGACAATCAAGCCGTTTAAGGGCATGACCATCGTGGGCAACTACACATGGAAGCACAACGACGGCCAGACAAAGACATTCGCCAACACATATAAAGAATATGAAGGCGGCGCATACATGGGAACATATCCGTCGGCCAACAAAGCGGCGAGCGAAGAGCGCAGCTCGGCAAGCCTGAAACAATATAATGTGACGGCAACCTACGAAAACACGTTTGCCGAAAAACATTATCTAAAGCTTATGGCAGGCTTCCAGAGCGAAGAACTCAACTCAAGCACCCTGTCGGGCAAACGTCAGAAATACTACTACGACGGCTATGAGGACCTGGTTCACGGCGACGCCACGACCGCAACCAACAGCACATACCGCTACTCGACATCGAAACTCGGCTATGTGTTCCGCGTGAACTATATCTACAACAACCGCTATCTGATCGAACTGAGCGGCCGCTATGACGGCACATCGCGCTTCCTTCCGGGCAAACGCTGGGGTTTCTTCCCGTCGGCATCGGCAGGATGGCGTATCTCGGAAGAAAGTTTCTGGGAGCCTCTGCGCACCACGGTCGACAACCTGAAAATCCGCGCATCCTACGGTAAGCTCGGCAATCAGGACCTCGACGGCACATATTTCCCCTATGTATCGGCAATATCTCCCGACAACACGTCGAACTCGCTCGGCTACTGGTTTGACAAGACCTATTATCCGGGCGTGGCACAGACTCAGCTGGCCAACACGCATATCACATGGGAGAAATCATATCAGCGTAACTTCGGTCTTGACTTCGGTCTCTTCGGCAGCCGCCTGACCTGTTCGTTTGATTTCTACTACCGCTATATCGACGATATGCTCCAGAAGTTCACACTTCCCGAGTTTGTCGCAATGACAGCGCCATGGCAGAACGCAGGCTCGATGCGCAACCAGGGCTGGGAACTCTCCATCAGCTGGGCCGACCGCGTCGGAGAAGTCAGCTACTATGTGAAAGGTAACCTCTCGGACACCCGCAACAAAATCAAGAAGCTCTACAGCAACGAGAACCGCAGCGGCAACTCGATCAAGGCCGAGGGCTACTCGCTGAGCAACTATTTCGGCTATGTCGCCGACGGATATTTCCAATCGTATGACGAAATCAACGCAGTCGACGAAAACAATCCTGTCCGCGAAGACGGCACACCCAACTATATCTACGCAGTCTACGGGGAGCGCTCCAATGTGAAACCGGGCTTCATCCGCTACCGCGACCTTGACGGCAACGGCTCAATCACAAGCGAAGACCGCAAGGTGATCGGCGACAGCCGTCCTCACTTCGAATACGGCCTGACGTTTGGCCTCGAATGGAAGGGCATCGACTTCTCGGCAATGCTCCACGGCGTCGGTCAGAAGGATGTGTACTACAGCGGCGGCGGAGCGAAACCTCTTGTCGGCAACGCAACCATCTATGAACATCAGCTCGACAGCTGGTCGGAAGACAACCGCGACGCACAGTATCCGCTTCTGCTTCAAGACCCCAACGGCAACCATCAGAACAACCTGTTCTCGTCGTTCTGGGTTAAAAACGGAGCATACTGCCGTCTGAAAAACGTGACAGTCGGCTATACCCTGCCCCGCCAGTGGACACGCAAAGCAACCATAGAGAGGGTACGCGTCTATGCGAGCGCACAGAACCTGTTTACGCTTCGCGCAAGCAACTTCTACAAGGGCTTTGACCCCGAAACGAGCTCAGGCGCAAGCTGCTACCCTCTTAACAAAACATTCCTCTTTGGTGTAAACTTAGAATTCTAACCGACTATCACAATGAAAAATATCATATATCTCACATTAGCAACAGCCGCAGCGCTCTCGCTGAGCTCCTGCTCTGACTTCCTCGACAAGCAGAGCACGGCATATGACTCGGACGGATTTTACAAATCGGAATACGGATTTGAACAGGGCCTTACGGGAGTGTACCGCTTAGTTCCGTTCAACCAGAACTGGGATGTGCCGCCGACAATGGTTCAGGACTTATATACAGCCTACGGCCTCCAGGAAACCGAGAACACCACAATCGGCGCCGGCGGCGGCCTGACACCCGACCAGTCGTATGTCAACACATATTGGGCCGGACACTGGAACATCATCGGCCGCGCCAATTCGATCATCGACGGCGCACTGACCGACGAAAACGAAATGTCGACAACATACCGTCAACATCTCGCCGAGGCCAAAGTGCTCCGCGACTATGCCTACTATAATCTGATGACAACGTTCGGCGACATACCGTTTTTCACGTCGTCAGTGACACCCGAAGGTTACACTGCCGGCCGCACAGACAAAAAAGTCATAGCCGACTATATGATCAACGAGCTGACCGCAATCGCCGAATCGGACGCACTGCAATGGACAGGCGATGAGCGCGGCCGTGTCGACAAATCGACGGTCTACGCGCTGATTTCGCGCTACTGTCTGTTTGCAGGCAGCCTTGATTTCGGCGGCGAAGGCAAGTCGTATTTTACAAAAGCTGCCGATGCGGCATCGAAAGTGATGGAACACCGCCAGTTGGCAACCAATTTCGAAGACCTGTTCACGATAGACGGACAAAAGAAGGCCGACGTCCGCAGCGAAATGCTCTGGGAGCTGTCGTACACGACAGAAGGCATACGCCACACCCACCGCACACGTTTCGGTCACACGTCGCGCACGGCCGGCGGCTCGACAGTCCGCTTCCCGTCGATGCTTCTTGTAGACACATATGAATGTAGCGACGGCCTGCGCATCGACGAATCGCCGCTCTACAATCCTCAGAAACCGATGCAGAAACGCGACTCACGTCTCAAACATACAATTCTGGCCCACGGCGACACAATGATCTACTCGACCGACGGCGGTGCGAGTGTGATTAAACTTGAACTTAACGCCTACGACAAGACGGCTACCATATACCCCAATCCTCGCAGACCGGGAACATGGGGCAAAGTGGCCAACCCCGACGTGACAGGTTCGCAGGTAAGTTTCGCCCGCCAGGGCATGGGATTCCTCTGGAACAAATATAACGAGGACATCACGGAAGGTTTCAGCGAAAGTTCGTGCGACATAAGCATCATTCGTGCGGCAGAAGTCTACCTGACATATGCAGAAGCAAAAATCGAGCTCGGCGAATTTGACGACCCGACCGTCATCGAGGCAATCAACAAAGTGCGTCGTCGCTCGAAACAGCCCGAAATCAAAGCAAACGGCTGTGTGGAAGGCGAAGATCTCAACGGTCTGAGCGTGCAGGACAAACTCCGTCAGCGTGTGCGCCGCGAACGCAAATGCGAACTTGCGATGGAGGGCGTGATCTTCACAGACATGCGCCGCTGGCAAATCGGCGACATCTGCAACGAGTTCCCCTCTTATGGCAACCCCAAGAGCGATATCCGCTACACCGGTCTGACAACCGACGACAAGCCTAACTACAAATATGGTCTCGACCCTGACCGCAGCAATATCAACGACGTGGCCCACTATGAGCACTACAAAGATAAACTGCGTGTGCGCGACCGCAACCGTTTCTGGGCGCCTCGCTTCCAGTGGTGGCCGATACCGCGCGTCGAACTTGACCGCGACAAGAATCTCTCCAATCCTGATTATGAATGAAAAAGAAAAGAATTAACATACTGATGGCGGCACTGATTCCAGTTATGACCGGAGTCAGTGCCCAAACAGTTGTCAAGAGCGACTCGACAACAGTCACTCTCGGCAACAAGCACATAAATGCGACTTTCAGCACCGGCAAAGCGTTTGACATCCTCTCGCTCAAGGACTCGGAAGGCCGCGAAAGCACACGCCCGGGCCTGAACACCAAGCCGTGGACCATCACATATCACGGTGTGCAGGGCCAGACTCCCGAAGTCGACCCGTCGTGCACGGTGTATAAAGGCGTCAGAACGGTTGACAACGACAGTTCGAAGACCTTGATTTTCAGTTGGAACACCCGACTGCTCTATGACGGCAAGAGCCATCCCGTAGAAATGTCGGTCACTCTCGATGACAATTCGCCTCTGCTGAAATGGGACCTTGCTGCAGAGCTGCCCGAAGGGTGGACTGTGACAGATTTCCGCTTCCCGACCCTGACGGTAATCTCGCCCGACAGCGCCAAAGTGATAACCCCCGGCGGCTGGGGCAACGAATATAAGCACCGCGAAGGCGGGGTGTATGAAGCCAACTATCCGTCGTGGAGCGGGTCGATGCAGATGATGATGGTCGACGACGGCCAATCGACTCACTTCTACTCTCCACGCGACTACAACGCCTGCGGAAAACTGATGACAGTGAAGGCTAAAAACGGCGCAACTGTGTTCGACACCAAGGTTGTGGCCTCGGAAGGTTGGAATGACCGTGAGACTCATCGTTTCGAAGTGCCGTGGACGACTGTCAGCGGCCGTCACGACGGTGACTGGGCCGCTACGGCAGTGGACTGGTACAGACCATTCGCCCTGACAACCGAATGGGGGTCGAAAGAGCTTAGCGAGCGCAATATACCGAAATGGATAACGGACAAAGACCTGTGGCTGCGCGCCAAATATCTCGGCGACACAACGGTTGTCGCCGTGAACCGCGCAATCGACTATTTCGGCGACGACATCGCATTCCACTGGTATTTCTGGCACAATCATCCCTACGACTCCCACTATCCCGACTATTTCCCGGCCGACCCTCGTTTTGCACCTATAATCAAGCAGGTTCGCGAGCGCAACTGTCAGGTTATGCCCTATATCAACGGGCGTCTGTGGGACCCCTCGACCGAGAGCTACGGGCCTCGCAACGGCAAGGATGCATCGTGTCGCCGACCTGACGGCAATCTCTACACAGAGATATATCCGACATCGCAAGTGCCTAACACAGTGACCTGTCCGGCATCGCCGATATGGCATGACGTGATTATGGAACTTGCCGACAGGATACAGGACGAGCTTGGCACGAACGGTCTCTATATAGACCAAATCGCGGCTGCCGCCCCCTATCCGTGCTACGCAAAGAACCACAATCATCCGGCCGGCGGAGGCGAGTTCTGGTATCACTCCTACCGCGACATGATGCGCGACCTGCGCAAGGATCATCTTCGTCCGGGCAATATCGTCTTCTCGGAGGAGAATGCCGAGTGCTATATACCGAGTTTCGACGTGCTGCTGACGGTCAACACCCCCCACAGCCCCGACTGCCGCATCGTGCCTCTGTATCCGATGATCTACTCCGACCGCGTTATTACCGTGGCGTTTACCTACTCGCCCTACACCGATGTTCGCAACGGCGACTTCCGCTATGAGAACATGCAGTGTCTGCTCTACGGCGCCCAGTTGGGCTGGGTCGACCCTCGCTTGCTGTGGGTCGACGACAAGTCGGCCTACGAGGCTGAATTCCTGAAGAATCTCGTCGAATTCCGCAAGAAGCAGCATGATGTGTTTCTCGGTGGACGATATATCCGCGAATTTATCCCTGAGGGAGACAATCCGATAGCCGATGTGCCGGTTTTCGGGCCTGACTATATGGTAAAAGGCGCGGAATGGGTGTCTCCGTCGGGTCAGCGTGTGCTCTATGTCGTCAACAGCGACTCGAAGCCGCACAAGGTCAAACTCCCTACAGGCAAAACTATCACACTCAAGCCCATATCGGCCGAAAGAATAAATATTAAATAAACAGAATACACTTTAAATATATTCCAATTATGAAAAAACAACTACTTATCGCATCATTGACAGTTCTGAGCCTCTCATCTACGGCTTGGGCAGAAGACCCCATGAACCCGGGCGAACCCAATCACTCGGAAAATCTTACTCTCGATTGGTATGGCGTACCTGCCGGCACAGCAACAGACCCAAACAGCGCACGCAGCGGTATCGGCGTCAACGGCAAATTCTATGTAATCCTTCAGAACAAGGGCGTTGAAGTCTATGACCGCAACGGCAAGATAAAACAGATTGACAACGCGACAGCGTGGGTATCAATCAACTGCGACGATGCAGGGAATGTCTATTTCCGCAACGACAACGCCGGATGGCCGGGCTCAGCCGGCGCTGGATGGTATATGTCGGATGACGCTCGATTCTGCGTTATCGACAGCAAGAACGACGTGGTTGTGGCAAGCAATGTCAAAATGAACGGTCTTCCCAAATGCCGTTTTGACGCACTGCCCCACGTTCGCGGCAACATGGTCGACGGATTTGTGACAATTCCTGTCATTCACAATGGAGCCGGAAACATCGGTCACATTTTCCTTTACGACAAACTCGGAAAACCTGCAGTAGAACGGTTTGAAACTGAAGAAGTCGTCAAAAAAATGCCCGCACCTGCAAACGGCAACCAAACGTTGTCTATGGCTATGAATTATGGCGAAGGAGATGATGATTTCCTCGCTGTCTATGCAAATCCGCATATGGAAGTAACTTCATGGCTCAACGGCTACGGCAACGGTATCGCAAAATTTGAATATGTTTTTGATGAAGCATGCTACAAATGGACAGGCAAATACTTCAACACACCTAACCACAGCTCAGTAGGCGGTTTCATGATGTTCAGCTACAACGGCAAGTATTATATTCTCTACCCTGCAGGCCAGTTCGCCAAGGATAATCCTGCCGGCGACGGCTTCTTCGTAATGGAAGAGGAACTTGTCGACGCTCCGACCAACACCAAAGACGTAGAAGAAACCAAAGTCGAACTCCACAAAGCAGTTGCATACAAATATGCAGCAAGCGGCATCACAAGCGGCAATAACTGGCGCGGCCTCAACATCGAGCCTATCGACGGCGAGGACGGTAAATTCAAGCTCTATTTCTTCAGCCCCGGCCGCTCGATGCAAGTATGGACTCTCGACCTCAGCGGCTCGGCAGGCATCAACGACATCGTGGCTGACAAGGCAGAAGCTAAAATCTTCGGCGGCATCGGCGAAATCGCTGTCAGCGGTGCTGAAAAAGCACAGGTCTACACTCCGGCAGGTCAGCTTGTCGGCGAAGGCACAGGTACAATCGCTGTCGCTGCAGGTCTTTACATTGTGAAAGCCGGCAATACAACAGCAAAAGTTATCGTTAAATAATTAATTACCGAATAATCCGTTTATCTTATCCCGGGGCATATCCCCCGGGGTAAGATATTATAATAAATAAATGCGACATCTGACTTTAACACTTTCGGCCTTACTGATATCCGCCGGACTTTATGCTGCTAAACCAATAACTCCGGCGACAGTCGACCGGACACTGAAACAGTTGACACTCGAACAGAAAGCGCGCCTGCTTGTCGGTGTCGGTGGATGCGAAAGTGAGCTAAGTCACTACACACCCGGCTCTGCCGGATGGACCTATGAAATCAAAGAATTAGGCATACCGTCGATCAATCTCGCCGACGGTCCTGTCGGTCTGCGCATCAATCCGCAGCCATGGCAGGAAAGCGTTGTGAGATATGACGAAAACGGCCTGCCCGTTGCCGCAGAATACGTCGCGAATGAAAGCAACGGAGCTGAAAATCAGAATGCTCCGTCCTATTGCACGGCATTCCCGTCGACAACCGCCCTTGCCGCGACATGGAATCCGGCAATGGCTCGGCTTCAGGGCGAAGTGATGGGCGACGAAGCCCGATGTTACGGCGTCGACGTGATATTGTCGCCGGGCGTCAACATAATGCGTAATCCGCTGTGCGGACGCAATTTCGAATATTATTCAGAAGACCCGCTGCTGACCGGAGTCCTTGCCTCACAGTTTATTCAGGGCATCCAGTCGAAAGGCATAGGCACAAGTCTTAAACACTTTATAGCCAACAACCAACAAACCGGCAAGAAGGTCAACGACGCACGCATGAGCCGACGCGCACTTCGCGAAATCTATGCACGGCCCTTCGAAATCGCCGTCAAGGAGGCTAAGCCGTGGAGCGTTATGGGCTCATACAACAAAATCGGCGGTCAATTCACTCAAACCAACACCGAACTGATGCGCACACTTCTGCGCGACGAATGGGGCTACGACGGAATGGGGGTTACCGACTGGACCGTCTGGCGACCGGCCGCAGGCTTGCTCAACGCCGGCTGTCAGCTGATAATGCCCGGCAATGAAGAGCGTGTGCAGGAAATCATCGAGGCCGTGCGCTCAGGCGCAGTCAGCGAAGCCACACTCGACGATTGTGTGCGCGAGATGCTTAATCTTGTCGCAAAATCAATTTCGGCCAAAGGCTGGACAAAAACATATCCCGATCTTGCGGCCCACGCTGCAATTTCGCGCGAACTTGCGGGCGAGAGCATGGTTCTGCTCAAGAACAACGACAACACTCTGCCGATCGCACCCGGCGCAAAAATAGCATTGTTCGGCACATGCGCATACAAATCAATCGGAGGCGGCACAGGCTCGTCGAATGTCAATAAATCGCACATTACCGACATCGACCGCGGACTGGCTGCAGCCGGTTTCAAAATAGACTCGGCTCTTGCGGCCGTCTACCGCCATTATATCGCGGCTAAAGAAGCCGTGATGGACAACCACGCCGGCATACCCGACTGGCAACGCATATCCTATCATCGCACTGTCATCCCCGAAATGGATATCAACGGCGCGTCGACGCTGCTTAATACTCAGGCCGAGGATAACGACATAGCAGTTGTGGTCATAGGTCGCAAATCGGGTGAAACTTCCGACCGCTATGTCCACGGCGACTATACACTCACTCCCGCCGAAGCAAGTCTCATCAGAGAGGTCGCCCAGGCATTCCACGCCAAAGGCAAACGCATCGCCGTAGTGCTCAACGTATGCGGAGCGATGGACATCGCCTCATGGAGCAACGATGCCGACGCGATATTGATGGCATGGTTCCCCGGACAGGAATGCGGCGACGCAGTGGCCGACGTTCTATCAGGCAAGGTCAATCCTTCAGGCCGTCTGCCTATGACTCTGCCAATCAACTATGAAGACAATCCTTCGTCGCGCAACTATCCCTATCTCGGACAAGAGGGCGGTCGCAATGTGGATTTTACAGAATATCAAGAAGATATATGGGTCGGCTACCGCTACTTTGACGCCAACGGCAAGGCTGTCGCCTATCCCTTCGGCTATGGTCTGAGCTACACCGACTTTGACTATTCAACGCCACAAATCAGCCGTAAAAACGGTAAGACAACGATAAAGGTGACTGTAAGCAACAAGGGCAATCGTCCGGGCAAAGAGGTAGTGCCTGTATTCGTGTCTGCGCCTGAAAGCGAACTGATTAAACCCGTCGCCGAGCTGCGCGGCTTTGCCAAAACCGGCCTGCTCGAGCCCGGCGAAAGCGAGACTGTGACCATCACTGCGGCAGACGACGATCTCGCGTCATTCGACGAATCACGCTCGGCCTGGGTAACCGACGCCGGCACTTACACCGCACATATCGGCGGCTGTCCGGGCAATTACAGACTCGACGCAACGTTTAAAGTTCCCAAAGCGAAAGTTCGCAAAGTCAACGACATCCTTGCTCCGGTCAAACCCGTCAACACCATCAATCCCTATAAGGAACACAGTCAAAAAATCGTATGGCACGAAGCATCACAATTTGAAATTCTCGGCAAGGTCTATCCCGATTCACTGCCGATTTACGCCCGCATCCCGGCTTTCCGCAAAGACGTGACTCGCTTTGAGGTATACGAACTCGGACAGCATTCTGCCGGCATTTCTATCCGCTTCCGCAGCAATTCGCCCGACATATTCTTCAAATGGCGCACCCGCTTCAAAACCAGCATGACGCATATGGCCGACACCGGTTCGCGCGGTCTTGACCTCTATATGCTGACCGACAACGGCAAATGGCGCTATATCGGCCCCGGCCGCCCCATCGGCAACCCGACCATCTGGACCGCATCGGCCGACATGGAGGCTGAGATGCGCGAATATATGGTCCACCTCTCGCTCTACGATGAGGTTGTGGATTTCGAAATCGGCATCGACGAAGGCTATGTCATCGAGCAGCCCGTCGTGAAATCGCCGCGCCGCGGTAACCCTGTCGTACTCTACGGCACATCCATCGCCCACGGCGCAACAGCCTCTCGTCCGGGCATGGCTTCATCAAACATACTCCAGCGCGAGCTCGACACCGAATTTATCAATCTCGGTTTCAGCGCCAACGGCCGGCTCGACTATGAAATTGCCGAGATGATGGCCGAAGTCGACGCCGCAGCCTACATCATGGACAATATCCCGAACTCTTCGGTCGAGGAAATCAACGAAAAAACCGAAAAATTCATCAAAATTCTGCGCGACCGTCATCCCGACGTGCCTATTATCTTCGTCGAAGACCCGAAATTCCCCGGCGTAGGCCTTAACAGACGCCTGACCAAGGAAGTCGTCGACAAGAACAATGCCATCCGCAATGTCTACAAACGCATGGTCGACGCGGGCATGAAGAATACCTATTATGTCGATCAGTCGGGTCTCCAGTCTGAGGACGGCGATGCCACGGCCGACGAATATCACTATACCGACATCGGTTTCCGCAAATACTGCGACACCCTATTGCCAATCCTTAGAAAAATACTCAATAAATAATGTCTATAAGATCACTACTTACAACTTTCGCCGCTGCGCTGCTGATTTCGCCCGTATGCGCAGCCGTTGACGACAACGCCGCGAACTACGGCTCTGATCCCAAAATTTCCGACTTGGCTCTTATCTATGCCGGCAACACCAATCGCCCCGAATGGACCAAAGAGCAGCTGCAACCCTATGTGACCCATGTCTACGCCGACGGTCATGAAGAATGGTTCTTTGATGCCTTTCTTTTCCTCGAATTCTCGAAAGGCGACATCGCCTATCAGAACGGCCTCAAACTCACACCCGGAACTCAGTCCGACTGGCAGGATCTGCTCAACATCTATTTTGCAGAAAACCGCACTCTTCACGCTCTCGACCAACTTATCGAAGAGAAAAAACAGACTCTCGGAGACCCGACGCTGCGCCATCGCGTCGTAATCTCTTGCTGCGCACCGACAAAACACCCCACAGGCAAGTGGACATACTCCGTCTGGGGAAAATACAACGGCAACGACATCCGACTTTACAGTCAGGAAGGCCGCATCAACGCAGTCAAGTGGTATGTCGACCGGGTTCTTGAAATGTGGCAACAGGCCGATTTCAAAAACATCGAGCTTGAAGGTCTCTACTGGATAGAAGAAGGCCTGTACACAAACGGCGAGATAGTTCCCGACATCAACGACTATATCCACTCGAAAGGTCTGCGTTCATATTGGATTCCTTATTATACCAACAACAAACAGTATTGGTCGGAGTGGAAGAACACCTACAAGTTCGACATGTGCTATATTCAGCCCAACTACGCCTTCCTCGATGACGCCGGCAACACAAAGCCCTACTCGTTGCTGACTTCGACAGTCGAAGCCGCCAAGGAATTCGGCATGGGACTTGAACTCGAGTTCGAGACTCAGGCAAAGAGCAACGCTCTCCACTCGGTCAACCCCACCCTTCATCAGCATATCAACGACTATATGGACGTGTTCGACAGCGAAGGCGTCTTCAGCCATGCCGGCATAGCATACTACAGCGGCACACAAGGCTTCATCCACATGGACAAGAGCACCGACCCCGTCGACCATCAGACCATCGACCGCATGGCCCGCTTCGTAGCCGAGCGTCAGAAAGCCAAAAAAGCCTCGGCCTCGGTCAACGAAATTACAGTCCCCGCCGAAAAATTCGCATACATCGAAAACGGTCACATTGTCCTTGCACCCGATTCGTGCTGCTATGACATCAGCGGACGTCTTGTAGGCCGTGGCGAAGCGGTCATCGACTGCAAACCCGGCATGTATATCGCCAACAACGCAAACGGCAGCTCGGTCAAACTATTCATCAAATAATCGACCTCTAATGAGCATCAAAAAGCTACTTTTAACAGCACTCATCTTATGCAACTTTGCCTGTCTGGCACAAAACTATAAAACCGACGGCATACGCGACCTCGTCCTGATATATCAGGGCGGTGCGCACCGCCCGGCGTGGCTTCAGGACGAGTTCGTCCCCTATGTGACCCACACATTTGCCGACGGACACAAAGACTGGCTCTTCGACGGATTCCTTTTCCTCGAATTTACCGACAGCGGCAAGCAGTATATCCCCAACCTGAAGATGCCCGATGCGCAGAAAAACGACTGGGCACACTATCTCGACCGTGTTTTCGAACCCGGAAAGGCGCTCGACGCGCTCGACAAATGTATCGCCGCCCAAAAAGCCGAACTCGGCGACCCCGGCTTCAAACACAAAGTAGTGCTTACCGTGCTGCCTCCGATTCCCGGTCAGAAAGACTGGGGCGAGCTCGACGGACGTGCCCTCGATTTCGATGTGCTCGACGACCGCAAAGCCGCAGTCGAATGGTATCTCGACCAACTTTTCGATCGTTTCAACAAAAACGGCTACGAAAACATCGAACTTTCGGGCATTTACTGGGTCGATGAGGAGATGCACACCAATGCCGAGCTGTCGAAGCATGTGTCTGACTATGTTCATGCAAAAGGCGTCGAATATGTGTGGATACCATATTTCAAAGCCTACGGCTACGACCGCTGGCGCGACTACGGTTTCGACATCGCCTACCATCAGCCTAACCATTTCTTCAACAAAGATATTCCTGACTCGCGTCTCGACGAAGCCTGCGAACTGGCCCGTCAGAACGGCATGGCTGTCGAATTTGAATTCGACGCCAGAGCCTTGTATGACACCTCTAATTCATCATATCAGCGCATGTTGGCCTATATCGAAGCGTTCGAGCGCAACGGCGTGTTCGACAAATCGGCGCTTGCCTACTATGAAGGAGGCGACGGCTTCGCGGTTTTCGCCCGAAAAAATCATCCCGAAAACCGTAAGATTATCGACCGCCTTGCGTCGATAATCATCAGCCGCAGGCAAAATCAGGCCCTCACTCCCGACTGTAAAAAAGATTGTAGATAATAAACCATAAATACCTTTTTATAATGAAACTAAAACATTTCGCTATTGCAGTTCTTGCACTTGTGCTTTCTGTTCCGGCATTTGCCAAAAAAGACAACCATCAAGGTCCGGCATGGCAGTCTACGCCCAAAGCCTATTCCATCAATCAGATTCGCGACCTTGCGCTGATTTATCAAGGTGGTTCACAACGTATTCCCTGGACCGAAGACCAGATTTTGCCCTATGTCGTCCATAAATTCGCCAACGGCAAGAAAAACTGGTTGTTCGACGGCTTCCTCTTCCTCGAGTTCGCCGACATGCCCGAATGCAACTACGCTCCGGGCTACAGAGGCAAACGCGACGCCCGCAAAGAAGACTGGCAGCGCTATCTCGACAGAATGTTTGAGAAAGGCAAAGCCCTCGACGCCCTCAACACCTGTATCGAAAACCAGAAAGCCGAACTCGGCGACCCCGGATTCAAACATAAAGTCGTCATTACCCTCCCCACTCCGCTTCCCCATCAGAAAGACTGGGGCGAAGTCGACGGCAAAGCACTTGACTTTGATGTCGTTGAAGACGCAAAGATTGCATGCAAATGGTATCTCGACCAGCTGACCGACCGCTTCGCAAAAGC
The DNA here is from genome assembly GCA_017889945.1 of Muribaculaceae bacterium. GTDB lineage: Bacteria > Bacteroidota > Bacteroidia > Bacteroidales > Muribaculaceae > CAG-873. The sequence continues at coordinate 2,216 of JAGAOW010000007.1, read as the reverse complement.
CGGCTTCAACAATCTCGAACTTACCGGCATCTACTGGGTTGACGAAGACATGTGGCATCTCGACGGCTTCACAAAACACATTTCTCCCTATATCCACGAACTCGGACTTCAATTTGTGTGGATTCCCTACTTCAAAGCCAAAGGATTTGAAAACTGGCGTGAGCTCGGCTTCGACATCGTCTACCACCAGCCCAACCACTTCTTCAGCAAGGATATACCCGACGCCCGAATCGACGAGGCTTGCTCGCTCGCACGTCAACACGGCATGGGCATGGAATTCGAATGCGACGAACGCGCTCTCTCGCAGAGCAAAGACTGCTTTGCAAACCGCATGGACGCATACATGGACGGTTTCTGGCGTCACGATGTGTTTACCGACGCAGCTATAGCCTACTACACCGGCGGACATCTGATGCTCGACTTCGTCAAGAATCCGAGTCCCGAGAACCAGCGCCTGATGGATCGCCTCGCGACCATCATCGTCGAACGCCGTAACAATCCCTCACTCATACCTACCAAAGGAAAGAAAAAATGAAAAAACTGATTATCGCATCCCTTATAGCTGCAGCTTCGGTCTTTAGCGCCGAAGCTGCACGGGTTACCTCTTACCACGAAACTATCAGCTACACGGCCGAAACCGACTACGGCGAAATTGCCATTCAGTTCAAAAAGTGCATGGCCAACAATCTCTTCACTTTCTACAACGTGAAGATTAACGACAAAGTAGTCAACTCCTCTCAGTATAGCGACAACATCGGCCCGTTTGCCACAAGCGGCGGATGGATGGGTGGTAACCACATGAGCAACAGCAACAAACAGACCGCCAGAACACTCTCCTACACGGCGACTGTCGACGGCAAACCGCTCACCGGCAACAACAGCGCCGAAGGCGATGTGCTTGAAATCCGGGTCGAAAACGAGATTTTTTATCAGGATCTGAGCGGTAAGAAATTCTGCACGGAAATCATGACCTACAGAGTCTCGGGCAACAGCATCGAAGTGATGGCTCAGCATGAATTTGAGATTCCGATGACAGTTTCACTCTATTACGGCGCCCAGTCCATGTTCCCCGCAACCGAACTCCTTTTGCCCGGCACAAGATATAAAAACTGGATTAAACTTCAGGGCATAAGCAACATTGACATCATGAAATCCGAGAAGCCCAACTTCTCGACTTTCGTCGAACGTTGCGCCGACGGTTATCAGGCTGTCCGCAAATACGACGACGGCCTCGGCAACGGTTCGTGTATCGCTGACAACGGCGAATTATATCTTTTCCGCAACTACGGCAGCGCGACCGGCAAATCATATCATGTCATGATGTGGAATCAAAAAGTCGATAAAGGCTATGTGACCAACTGGCATGCACTCTATACCTGGTTCGACAAGCCCATCAGCGATTCCTTCCGCCGCTACGACGGTCAGCCCGCCAAGTTTGTCTATCAGGCCTATGTCAACGGCAAGCCGGTTGAAATAAGCCTCGGCATCGACGGCAAATTGACCGAAACCGCCGGCATCGACGACATTACCGTCGATAGCGAGCCGACATTCGCTTATGCCGGCGACGGCCGCATCGTGATTTCAGATTCTGCGCCTCTGGCTTGCGTCTACGACATCACAGGCAAGCTCATCCATCAGGGCGCTGGCTCATGCGACTGCCGTCCGGGCCTCTACGTCGTCAGCAACATGCGCGGCCGCACTCAGAAACTGCTCGTCAGATGAAAAAGTCACACCTGTTTCTGTCGCTGGCTCTGTCGATGCTTCCCCTTGCCGGCAGCGCCGCGACAGTCACACTCAAAAATGGCTATATAAGCTACACAGAGTCTACACCCTGGGGCGACATCGCCATCGACTTCGCACGCTGCATGGCCAACAAGCTCTACACATTCAGCAGCGTCAGTCTCGACGGCAAGGAGCTTAACCACACCGACAGCGACAACATCGGCCCATTTCTCATCGACAAAAAAGGATGGGCCGGCGGAAACCACACCAACGACGGCCGCCTTTCGGCCGAAACAGTCGATGTCAGCATCAGTGTCGACGGCATCAAACTCGCCGGCGACACCACTGTCACAGGCAAAGTTCTGACAGTCGAGGTTGTCAACAAGCTTCGTCATCCGGTCGATGATTCCCCGCTCGACATCGAGCGCATGGTCTACATTGTGTCCGGCAACAGCATCGAAGTGTTTGCCTCCCACCGCTTTCTCAACGACGAG
>JAGAOW010000120.1 GCA_017889945.1 Muribaculaceae bacterium | reverse complement strand
GAGATACATGCCGACTTCGCTGCATTCGCCGTTAAAGTGAGCTGTGAGGTCGTCGATCATCTGCTTGTCGCAGCCTTTGGCAACACCGATTTCGTGCTCGGTAACGAACTGAAGTTCAGCTTCAGTGTCTACTTCTTTAAATTTAGAAGCGGGTGCGCCGCAAAGAGGACATTTTTCGGGAGCGTGTTCGCCTTCATAGATATAGCCACACACAGTGCAAATAAATTTCTTTTTCATCGTTTTGTCAGTTAACGGGTTAGATAATTATTTTCGGTTATTCGTTTTATCGAATTAGCATATGCAAAAATAGAACTTTTTCCGAAAATAGTCTACGCAAAAAGGCATATATTTAACGCCAAATTGTTAAATTGTTAAAACTGCCCTACTGGCGCGAAAAAGTGTAACCTATGCCGAGCATCAGGTTGTTGGGGAGATGGAATTCGCCGAGCTGATAGCCTATCTGAACGAAAGTTCCGCGCCAAATGCGCGCTTTCAGCGCGAGGGTCTGATAGAATATCCGCGTGTCAGGGCCATCGGCGATAATATTGCGGCCGACACCGAGGTTGATGCTGAAAACAGGCAGAGTCAGCTCGGCTCTCAGCGACAGGCCCGCAGAGAATCGCTCGGCGAAGGACTGACGGTAGAACTTGACATTGTCGCCATAGGTGTCGGGAACAAGATGACGGCCGATGTTGGCGCTCTCGTCATACTGAAAGTCGGCCGAAACTCCGGCACGAAAATAGCGGCTGAAGGCATACATAGGAGCAAAGTTGAGTCCGCACACGCCGAAGTTGCCGGGCAAAATGATGATGTCGCCCGAACTGTCGTTTGTCGCGCGCTGACGTGTTGCGCCATAGACAGTCAGATCATACTCCATGCCCGGGCGGAACGCGAAGTCGCGACCGGCCCTTAAATCGGCTCTCGGCAGCGGATCGAAACTGTAGATGAGTCCCAGACGCATGCCGGTGGAGTTGACTCCCGCGTTGGGCAGCTTTGTGTTGCCGTTGGAGTAATGGATGGCATTGGCCGTAACGCTCAGCGCCCAGGTATCGTTGATGTGATATGTTGCAGTCAGACCGACACCGAGGAGAGCATTGACATTAGAGCCTATGGCACTGTTGACAGGAAATTTGTCGTCGGCAAAATGACTCCATCCGGCGGAGACTCCGAAGTTCCACTCGGCGCTCAGCGACCAACGCGAGCTGTTGAAAAAGCACACATCCTGAAAAAGATAGGCGCTGACCGGCGAACCGAGTGAACTGTGGGGCAAAATGAAATTGCCCGACACACCGACACCCTGTCTGACACCGGGATACATTTGCCCCAGACGCGAGTCGCGACTGAAACTGAAAGCGGCCCGCAAGTCGGGCGAAATGACGAGGTTGTTGTCGCGGTTTTCGCGAAGAAAGGCATTAGTCGGGATTATGGCCGACGTGTTGAGCGAGGCGCGGAGGGCGAAGTCGCACACGCGGCCTTTGCTCGCGACGCTGTCTGTGACAGCCGCTGAGGCCGAAGTGCTGAAAAGCACCATGAAAAGAATCAACAATTTCAAATGTCTCATAGTGCGTCAATTTGAGTTTCGATTTGATATGAAAGAGGCACACTGACCCAATACTTCCCTTGGATGTCTATGACATCCGACTTGTCGAGAGGATTGTAAGCCGGCAAGCTATACTGAAAGCCCTGTCCTTCAGTCTGAACCCATATCGTGATATGGCAAACCGAGTTTGGCGCTATCTCTATGACCTCATCTTTGTCGCAAAGCAAATCATAGCCGTCGATGGCCTGTTTCTCCGAGCTATACACAAGCAGCTGACCGTCAGCCGAGTGCATATAGCGGTCAGCGTCATATTTCACGGTCGGCAATTCAAACTTATCAAGACCGAAGATATTGTCGCTGAGCAGTTTATTATATGCTTCGAACCAGCCCATGCGGCCTGCGACCTTCTGGCCGCGGCGCAGCACAGTGTGAGTGTACGGACGGTCGGAACTGTTTATGACCGCATAGAAGCTCGCCGCTTCGCGCTTTTCCTCATTCATCCACGAATAAAGAATGTAGTTGATCTTGCCGTGCTCGAAGCCCGGCGAAGGCAAAACCGCAACGACCTCATCGCGATTGTCATACTCCGAGAAAACACGCGCGCCGATAAAAACCGTGTCGGGATAATAGTTGTGTGCGACCTCAAAAGTCAGCCTATTGGACAGAAGGTCGAGTTTTGCCCGGCAGGAAAACAAGACATTCTGAAATGTGTCATCGGTATTCGCTTCCGACATCACAAAATTGAGAGGTATTTCGGCAAGCTCTTCAAATTTGCCGTCGACTTTCCGGCCCATAGTCAGAATGACGCTGTCGAAATTTTGGCCCGACACCGTGATTGTGGCTGAGCCGCCCGTCCAGTCGACAAGCAGATTGTCGACCGACAGCTCCATATCGTCAATGAAAATATCGTCGTTGCACGCCCCGAGCATCGGGAGCAATGACAAGGCGATTATTTTAAAATATCTGTTCATGATTTTGCACGGTTAATGGTCCGGCGGACAGTGAGACAGGAAACTGCCGTGACAGCCAGCATTATAGCGATTGCAAGCAGAAGGGTCAGCCACGGAGATGCGAACTCTATGCCTACAGCCGCGAGCGGCTGCCTCCACAGACGCGCCACCGACAGCATCACGACTACAGCGCCCGCCGTCACACCGAGGTTCAGACCTATGACTATACGGTCGTAAAAGCGCGCGAGCGTCGACGGAGCATAGCCGAGCAGAATCAGGTCGCGAATCTTCTCCCGATTTTTCTGTATCAGCAGATATATGCTCAGAACCAATATCATAAGCGAGAGGAGCGAAATGACAAGCCCGACACCGCCAACGACAGCCGAAGCCACTGCGGCGATATATGCAGTCTTGCCCGAATTGAGTTTGTCTGCCGACAGCTCTATGCCATGACTGTCAAGCCACTGCGCTACAGCCGGGTCGCCCGGCGTCGACACTTCGACAATCAGTCGCGAAGGTTCGGACGAAGAGTCAGAACCGCTGCCATAACGGCTGTTGGCCCATTTCATAAACTCGTCGGGCACGGCGATGGTGTTGAGCCTCGAGGAAAGGCCGACTATACGCGCATCGAAAACATCGCGGCGTCCGTTGCCCGACAGTTCGACCTTTAGCGGGATTTGCGCGATAAGGTTCTCGCTAAGCTGAGGCATGCCGCGCGACGAGGCGAAACCGAAATTATAGAGCGCCAGATAGTCGCGGGGGATGAGCACAGGGATTTGCGGTTTGTCAGGGTCAAAAGTCCAGTTATCGAGCGGAATGTCGACGAATTCGTCGGGCAGCGATTCGAAAAACATCGCTGTCGACATGATTTTTCCGGCAAAGTCGACGGCGGCGACAACATTGTAATCAGCCGCGGCAAATTTTCCGAGCTTACGCACCCAGGGCTGCGACTGCAGGTCGTCGATCTCGTCGGCCGAGAATGACACAGCGGCCTGATTGCCTCCGAAGATTGAGAGCATAGGCACCGGTTTCGACAAAACCAGATACTCGCCCGCCGCATCGCTCCCGCCAGAGCGCTGAGCCCTGACATCGCGGTAGAACTGCACCGAGGTAAGCAGTATCGCCATACCGATCAGGTTGGCCAAAGCATAGGCGACAAACTGAACGACGCTTATATTTTTTCTGAGTAGTTTGCTGATCATAGTCTTACAATTTCGGCATCAGGGATAATCAGCGGATTGCCCACCGAAGTCGTGATTACCGACGCACCCTGACGCCTTGCCTCACGGAGAATGAGATTTGCCGCGGCGAGGTTGTTGTCGCGGTCGAGATGGCTCACAGGCTCGTCGAGCAGGATGAAATCGAAAGGCTGACACAAAGCCCTGACTATGGCTACGCGCTGCATCTGGCCTATCGACATCTGCCCTACCGGCCTCCCGGCAAGTGACGATATGCCGAGAGCGTCGAGCATTTCGAGCATTTCATCTTCAGTCCGAAAGGCCGCAAGCTTGTTTTTCAGCCTGATATTGTCGATTGCGCTCAGTTCGGGGAACAGCCTCAGTTCCTGGGGTACGAGCGCAATGTGGCGCTGACGCATTGCGCAGGCCTCCGCCGTCGTGAACGTGCGCGAGTCGCAAGCGTCAAACAAAAGTTCGCCCCTGAAGTCATGCCTGTTCAAGTATATAAAACTGCACAACGACGACTTTCCGCTTCCAGAGCAGGCCTCTATTGTGTAGTCGCGGCCACGCACAAACGCAAAATTCTTCAACCATATGTCCGACCCGCTGACATCCTCGTCAGAGAAGACCTCGGGACAGAGCTTTCGCAGCGATATTTTGTCGATACGCCTGTCTGACAAATGCATATTCATTAAGCCTGTCAGAAACGGCTTACATAATTGATTATCGACTCAAGGAAGAGTCCGTCGCAGTCGGTCAGTGTGAAATCACACATATAAGAGTCCTTATCCGACTTGCCGTAGATTTTGATGCCGAACGGACATGCAACGATTTGCAGAATCGGATTGTCCTTTCTGAGGTCGACCGAGAAGAATGCAGTCAGGTTGTCCAACGAAGCGTCAGGTCTGATTTCGGTTTTGCCGATAGAAGCTTCGGTAGATACCAGAGCCAAACCGTCGCGACCGGTAAAATTGATTTTGAAGTCAGGATACTGAGCGACAGGAGCAATCACGAATGTCGAATCTTCGTTCCAGGCTTTCCATCCGTTAGCGATTGCGGTTTCCATTCCGCCCTTTTTCGCAAGAGCAATCCATTTTTCAGCCGCAGCTTCGCTTGCAGCCTTGTCGTATTCGACTGCCGCCGTAGCTACGATGTCGGTCGGCTTGAAAGTGGCTATCGAAGAGCCCTGACGCAGCGATGCGCCGAAACTGATTGATTTTATAGCGTCGAGACTGCTCGCCAGCGCCACTGCGTAGTCTGTGTTGTAATTCATCAGGCCCTGCTGATTCATGAGAGAGCCGTAGAACTTCTTCAGATTGTCGGGAAGAGAGAACGCGAAAGCCAGCTGCTCGTCTTTGATCAGCGACAAGGATTTGGTAGAGATTGTTTCATAAGTACCTTCAGGCAGCATGTCAGCAACTTTGCCATCAGCAGAATATGCGTTACCCGAAATTTTCAGCGACGGGCCATCGAAAGTGCAGACAAACGCGCAATATTTGCATTCGGGATTGTAAAGCGAGCTATTGTCCAAGCCTATCTGTTTCAACTCCTTCATCATGATTTGGCTTGCGCCGACTATATCATAGACAACAGCCGCGTCGCCTTTCGACAGGCAGTCTTTCATCCACAGAGGCATACTGTTTTCCGATGCCGCCTTTGCCTTGGCATTGACCTTTTGAGCCGCATCAGCCGCACTTTCAGGCTCGACAATCAGCCATGCGATGTCCTTGTCGACAACAACTGCAATATCGCCGTCCTTTTCTGTCAAGACTCTGAACTGACCTACAGTTTCTTCGACCATGCCCTTGTCGCCGGCCCATGAAACGAACTTCTCGGGATTTGTCAGCGCGAACACCACCGAATAATCGTCGGCTGACGCCGAAAAGACAATATTATAGTAGTCGACGCCTTTGGCTGAGGTAAGTTCCATCAGAGCCGAAACGGCCTTGTTGCCGTTATTGGCCATGCGTTTGAAATTGTCGGGAAGCACGATTTCGCCGCCATCGACTTTAGCCCCGGCTGATTTGAGAACAGCCGCCGGGTCGACAGCACCTATTATCAAAGCGTCTTTATCAATCATGCCGAGCAACTCGGCGCGACGGTCAGATCTGATTTCATTGCTCGAACATGATGCGAGGAAAAGGAGCAGCATCGTCATCGCCGATGCGACAAGCGAGCGGAAGTTTAGCAGAGAGTTCATAATTGGAATATTATTAAAATGTGAATAATTGCTTATTGATAAACGACGAAGCCGGAAGAAGCAGATAGAGACAGAATTCGGCAGCATCGGCGGCTGAAATGTTTTCAGACCTGACAGCATTGACAGTCAGGCCATCGCGGGCATCGCACTCAGGGAGCTGCGCGTCGAGGCCCAACGCAATCGCACGCGTACAGGACTCGGGGACAGCAATGCCCGACTGCTCCGAAGCATGAACGCCGGTCAGCACCATGGCATCCACTCCGCCCCACACCTCACAGAGATTATCGACCACAGAGCCGACATGCAAGCCGACAGCCTTGACCGGATAAAATCTCGAACCTGTGGCCTGCGATAGCTCACGCCCCTGACGGAGGTCTGTCGAAGCGAAGGCGACCCTGCATCCGACGCCGGTCAGCCTGCGCACGACAGCTTCTGAGGCGGGCGCCGTTGCGTCAGTCACAAGCACGCGCAAAGGTTTGAATTTGAGTTCAAGAAAGCCCGGTTTCGGAGCGGCTGACGACACAACACGTCTTGTCGGACGCGACGCCGCAGCGAGCCTGTGCTCCTCCATCTTTTTTTCGAGATAATTATCAGCCATTTCGAGCAAGTGAGATGCAAAAGTAACAATAATTCGTCATTTATAGCGTTAAATACATGATGAACTTGCTAAAAATCATTATTACCATATTATTAAGCATCTGCGCGGTCAGCCAAAGCTCTGCGCGCGACTTCAACGACAAGCTGATGAACCGCCCCTATGCCGATTTGCGCCGGTGGCATCTCGGCTTCTCGATAGGCGCGCACGCCGAAGACATACGTTTTACCCACAACGGCTTCATCACAGAGCAAGGCGAGGAATGGCGCATCGAGCAGCCTGACTACCAGCCGGGCTTTTGCGTCAACGGTCTGATTGCGCTGCGTCTGAACGATTACTTCTCGCTGCGCTTCTCTCCGGGCATGTATTTCGGAAGCCGCGACATGCGCATGGTCAACCTGACCGACGGCAGCACCGAGCGTCAGAATCTGAAATCGACTTTCGTAGTGATGCCCCTCGACCTGAAATACGCAGCCATGCGCTACCGCAACTGCCGTCCCTATATGACGACAGGCATAATGCCGGCATTTGACGTGGCTAAAAAGCGCAGTGACTTCATAAAGACCAAGGTCACAGACTGCTTTGTGTCGATAGGACTCGGATGTGATTTTTATCTGCCCTACTTCAAGCTCATCCCCGAACTGAAATTCTGTTTCGGACTGAGCGACATCCTCTGCCACGACAGACCCGACCTCGAAGACGACCCCGCGAAACTCAAATTCACGCAGTCGGTCAAAAAAGCCGTATCGAAGATGATAGTCCTGACTTTTTATTTCGAATAAGCGATGGCAAACAAACGCAACATTATCATATATCTCATCTGCGCAATCGGCGTGTTGCTTCCGGCTAAACTGTCGGCCCAGAGCGACGCGCAGTTCTCGCAGTACTATGAAGTGCCGTCATACTTCAACCCGTCGGCCATCGGCCAGACCGATTTTCTCCGTATCCGTGGGGGTATGCGCATGCAGTGGGTCGGCATAGACGGTGCACCGCGCGACTTCGTCGGAACAGCCGATATGCCGCTAAAACTTTTAGGCAAACGCTTTGCAATCGGTGTGCTATTCGACACCGGCAAAACAGGTCTCTACAATTCGCTCAACGCCGGTGTACAGTTAGGCTACAGCCGCAAGCTGCTCGGAGGTTCGCTCAGCGCCGGCATCCAGATAGGCTTCTTCGACCAGGGTTTCAAGGGGTCGGAGGTCTATATCCCCGACGATGACGACTACCACGACAGCACCGACGACGGCCTGCCGACACAGGATGTCCACGGCACAGCCCTCGACCTGGCCGCCGGCCTGTGGTACACCCACAAATATTTCAGCGCCGGCATCTCGGCAACCCATCTGACATCGCCGACAGTGACCATGACCACAGAGTCGACCGGTTCGTCGGAAACTCAGCATGAATTTCAGTTCCAGGCCAAAAGAACCGTATATTTCACGGCTCTAAGCAATATTCCGATTGAAAACACGTTATTTGAATTAGTTCCCTCAGTGCTGGTCAAGAGTGACTTCAGCTTCACGACAGGCGAAGCGACGATGCGCTGCCGATATGACAAATTTCTCACATTCGGCCTCGGTTACCGCTGGAAAGACGCGATAATCGCCACAGTCGCCGCCGAGTTCAAAAACATCTTCATCGGCTACAGCTACGACTACGCAACGTCGGCCATCGCCAAAGCCTCGAGCGGCAGCCACGAAGTGTTTGCCGGCTACAGGATGAAACTCGACCTGTCGGACAAGAACCGGCACCGCCACAAGAACATACGCATTATGTAACAATCTACAAGACAAATCACTACCGACTGAATATATGAAGACAAACATCAATATCCTCTTAGCCTGCTGCCTGACCGCCATCATCACAGGTTCATGTGCCACCGGACCGCGCAATGCCGGGGGCGGCGAGGTAACCGGCGTCGGCGCCACCTCATGGGCAGAACCCACGCCCTACGGCATGGTGCTGATTAACCGCGGGTCGATAGAAGTAGGCCCGCAGAAAGCCGACCGCGCCTGGAATCTTCAGGCCGACTCGCGCGGAGTGTCAGTCGACGGTTTCTGGATGGATGAGACCGAAATCACAAACAGCAAATACAAACAGTTTGTGTTCTGGGTCCGTGACTCCATCATCCGCGAACGCCTTGCTGATCCCGCCTATGGCGGCAACGAGGATTTCAAGATTGAGGAAGACCGCGAAGGCAATCCTGTCACGCCGCACCTCAACTGGTCGAAACCTATCCCCTGGCGCAATCCCAACGAGGACGAACTGAGAGCAATAGAGAGTGTGTACCGCACCAACCCGATTACAGGTGCGCGCGAACTCGATGCCGATCAGCTCAACTACCGCTATGAGATATACAACCAGACAGAAGCCGTGAAACGCAAACACCGTCTGGACCCGCGCCGTCGCGAATATAATACCGACCGCCCCGTGCCGACCGATGTTCCCATAATATCGAAAGACACTGCCTATATCAACGATGAGGGCGAAATCATCCGCGAGACCGTCACACGCGGTCTGACCGGCGACTATGACTTCGTCAACACCTATATAGTTAATGTGTATCCCGACACTACCGCATGGGTCAACGATTTCGAAAACGCCTACAACGAGCCTTATGTGCGCATGTATTTCTCACACGGAGGCTACAACGAATATCCGGTTGTCGGAGTAAGCTGGGAACAGGCCAACGCCTTTGCCAACTGGCGCACAGAATTTCTGCGCCGCTCTCTCGGACGTGACGGCATCTACGTCGAACCCTACCGTCTGCCGACAGAGGCCGAATGGGAATATGCCGCCCGCGCAGGTGTGAGCGAAAACATGTATCCCTGGGAAGGCGACTTGACAATGAGCGACGATAAAGGCTGTTTCTATGCCAACTTCAAGCCCAACGAAGGCAATTATGTCAAGGACGGGCATGTGATAACATCGCGCGTGGGCACCTATGCGCCCAACGATTTCGGCCTCTATGACATGGCCGGCAACGTCAGCGAATGGACCTCGACAGCCTATACCGAAAGCGTCGGCAAACTGACTTCGGACCTCAACCCCGAATACCGTTACGACGCGGCCAAGGAAGACCCCTACAAGATGAAGCGCAAAATCATCCGCGGCGGTTCGTGGAAAGACGTGGCCCACAACATCAGGTCAGACCTGCGCATGTGGGAATACCAGAACGAGCAACGCAGCTACATAGGCTTCCGCTGTGTGCGCACTCAGATAGGATTTGCCAGAGGACAACGCTCGCCGGGCAAAAGCAAATAAACAATCAGCTCAGTCATCACTCATACTTTTATTACCGCAATGGGAAAAGTTCAAAGATACCGTAATGTCGTAAGTGCCTTCATCAGCTCCGAGCAGGGGCAGCGCTTCTTCAACTTCGCATATAGCATCGGCGCCGCCATCGTCATCTGGGGCGCGCTCTTCAAAATACTCCACCTCCCCGGAGGCAACGCCCTGCTGTCGATAGGCATGGGCACCGAGGTGCTGATGTTTATCCTCACTGCTTTTGACCGTCCGCCAAAAGAATACAAATGGGAACAAGTCTTCCCGGTTCTTGAAACCGAAAAAGAGGAAGACCGCCCCGACTTCGAATCGGGCGGCGGTGTAGTTATCGGCAACGCCGGCGGCGCAATTCTGCCCGAAGTCAGCGCTTCGCAGGCCCGTCGCGCAGCCCGCATACCCGACAACATCGACCTGAGCGAGGACGACACACGTTCGCTCAGCGAAAGCATAGCCAAGATGGCCGCTGCGTCGGATCAGCTCGCCCGCATGGCCGAACTGACGTCGGCCACTCAGCAGTATCTCGACCAGATGGCTTCGATTTCGGCCGAAATGCAACACCTCCGCGAGACCACAGCCTCGCTCAACAATGTCTCTGACGTGCTTCTCGACAGCTATCGCGCCATCACGGAAAACTCGGAGAACATCACCCGCAGCTCGAAAGGCTATGTCGACCAGATGCAGGATCTCAACCGCAATATCGGCGGGCTCAACACCATCTACGAAATTCAGCTCAAAAGCATCTCATCGCAACTCGACTCTATCGACCGTGTCAACCGCGGCATCAAGGATATCCGCGACATGTATGAAAAGAGCGCCGGTCAAAGCGCCCGCTACTGCGAGGAGACCGAGAAGATGGCCCGCTACATGCAGCAGCTCAACGCCGTCTACGAAAAGATGATCACGGCGATGACCGTCAACATGTATCGCCCGATGGCAGGCGCAGCACCCGACCCCGCGGCACAAGACACTCAATCAGAAAACGCTCAATCATAAGTCCATAAATGGGAGCAAACAACAACAGACTGTCGCCACGTCAGAAGATGATCAACCTGATGTACATCGTTCTGACGGCCATGCTTGCGCTCAATGTCTCGAGTGATGTGCTCGACGGCTTCACGCAGGTCCACGACGGTCTTAACCGTTCGAACACCAACGTAGGCCAGCGAAACGACGACATATATCGCCGCCTCGAGGACTTCGCCACGCTCAATCCCGACAAGGGTCAGAGCTGGCTCGACAAAGCGACCGACGTAAGACGCGTCACTTCAGGCATCTTCAATCAGATTGACTCTCTCAAACTTGCTATCGTCCGCAAAGCCGACGGTAAAAACGGCAACCCCGACGACATCGTCAACCGCGACGACCTCGAGGCGGCCGCCGTGGTAATGCTCGCACCGGGCAACAATCTCGGCGCCGGGCTGCGCGAGTCGATTGACTTCTACCGCTCATATATAACCGACCTCGTCCCCGACTCGGTCAAGGCCGCCGGCATCAACTCGGCCCTGTCGACCGCCTCGGTCAGCCGTAAAGGCACACTGACGCCTCAGTCGTGGGAGGAAGCGAAATTTGACCAACAGCCTGTCGTGGCAGCCATAACGTTGCTGTCGAAACTTCAGAACGATATACTCTATGCCGAAGGCGAAGCACTCTCGGCCCTGCTGACAAGCGTCGACGCCGGAGATGTCCGCGTCAACGAACTCAACGCCTACGTCATGCCTCAGTCGCGGCTTGTGATGCGCGGCGGCAAGTACTCGGCCAACATCGTTCTGGTAGCTGTCGACACCACGGCTCGCCCACAAATTTTCATCAACGGCACAAAACTCGACAACAGCAACGGTCTCTACGAGCTTAACGCATCGTCGACAGGTACGTTTGAATATGACGGCTATCTGGAAGTCAGCCACGGCGACGGCACCAGCACCCGCCACGACTTCAGTTCGTCGTACACTGTCATCGAGCCTATGGCAACAGTCTCGGCGACGATGATGAACGTGCTTTATGCCGGCATCGACAACCCGGTTGGCATCTCAGTTCCGGGCGTGCCGATGAACAGCATCTCCGCTTCTATGACCAACGGCACACTGACGCGCAGCGGCGACCACTGGGTGGCCCGTCCGTCGGCAGTGGGCAAAGACGCCACAATCACGGTAACCGCGACAATCGACGGACGTTCGGCGACAGTAGCCACAACCACATTCCGCGTGCGCAAGCTCCCCGACCCCACACCTTATATCGCATTAAGCGACAGCAAGGGCAACATCGACCACTACCGCGGCGGCAAACCGTTTGCAAAAACGCTACTGTTGCAGTCGCCGGGCATCGAAGCCGCCATTGATGACGGTCTTCTCGACACCAAGTTCAAAGTGTTGAGTTTCGAAACGACTTTCTTTGACTCAATGGGCAATGCAATCCCGGAAGTCAGCGACGGCGCATCGTTCTCGACACGACAGAAACAGTCGTTCCAACGCCTGTCGCGCGGCAAACGCTTCTATATCTCCCGCATCAAGGCAGTAGGCCCCGATGGCATAACCCGCGACCTTTCGCCGATGGAAGTCATCGTCAACTAATTATATTGTAAAATATGCAACGACATATGAAATCAATCAGCAAATATCTCTGCGCAGCGCTCCTGTTATTCGGTCTCACAGTGCCGGCATTCGCCCAAAACGAGAATGACGGAGGCGTAGTGCGCCGCAAAGCTTCGTCAGAACGTACGCGTAACCGCAACGAGGCACAGGCCGGCGCGCCCAACGTTACTGACCGTATGCAGTCGTTCTATGAAAACGACGGCCTGTCGGTCAGCGATGCCGACAAACAATGGATGCGCGTCATCTATCGCCATCTCGACCTCGAAAACGACAAAAACGCTCCGCTCTACTTCCCTGAAGAGCCTATAGACGGTCAGGAAAACCTGTTCCGCATCATCATGCGTCTGCTGGCCAACAATCAGGTCGCAGCATATGAGTATCTCGATGGTCGCGAGGTGTTTACAGAGCAATATCGCGTCAAGGTCCGCGATATTCTCGACCGTTTCCACATACTCTACTCCGATGCAAAAGGCTCGAGCGAACGCAATCCGCGCTTTGTCATCGAGGAAAGCGATGTTCCGTCGAATGAGGTCAAGTCGTACTACGTCATCGAACGCTGGGAGTATGACACGCGCTATAACCGTCTGCGTCCGCACATAGAGGCTATTGCGCCTATCCTTCACCGTTCGGGCGACTTCGGCGGCGAGCCTATAAAGTATCCTATGTTCTGGATTCGTTTTGCCGACATCCGTCCGTGGCTCGCACAGCAGTCGATATTCACAAGCGACCAAAACAATCTGCCGACATGCAATTATGACGATTTCTTCAATCTGACCATGTATGACGGCGAGATTTACAAGACCCGCAATCTCAAGAATAAATCGATGGTGCAGCTTTATCCCGACGATGATGCGCGCAAGCATGCGCAGGACAGCATCCAGGCATCGCTCGATCAGTTTGAGAAAAAACTTTGGGTTCCCTCGCGCGAGGAGGTCATAGCCGCGCGTGAAGCACGCGAAAGAGCAGAAAGCGGCGACTCGACTCAGGTTGCAGAAAAGAACACGGTAAAAGACACCAAAGTCCGCTCGACAAAACGCTCGACAAAGAGGACTTCGAAAAAAGTAAAAGAGCCTAAACAGCAGAAAGCAAAGTCTTCGTCATCAGCCACTCGCTCGGTTAGAAACAGACGCAGATGATGAAACGGAGTTTGCAAAAATCTGTATAAATTTATTAAAAATTGCTACACAATTTGTTCTATACAAAAATTTACTTAATTTTGTAGCACAAACATAAGAAGTAATTATTCATTTAAGCAACAACAATTAATAAGTGAATCATAGGTTAGAGATGCGGCGGCTCGTGAGAGTAGTCGCATTCATTTTTTATTATGTTTTTTGAAATAGTCGTTGCGCAGCTTGATGATAAAGATAATGAGCGAGCATGTGCCGGTTATGAGATTGGTTATTACGAGTGGTATGTTGTTCCACAACAGGCCGTTGACGACAAAGAATATCGATCCGAGTCCCATCATTGAGAATGTCATCATCGAGATGGCGTCAGTGTCACGCGTTCTGATTGTCATCAAAGCCTGAGGCAGGTAACCGAGTATCATGCATATGCTGGCAAGATAGCCGACGATATCAGTAAGGCTTAGTCCCATATCAACTTTGTTTAATATATTAAGTTAAATTGTTCGATACTAAAACGAGTCCCCCGCGCAGTTTATTGCCACAGGGGACTCGTGATATATTTACGGGAGAGGCTTATTTAGCGTCTTCGAGAGTACAGATACTTACACGGTTCCAGGACTGTTCGGTAAACATTTCGCCTATGCCCTGACCCTCAGCTACGATACGGTCGGAAGCGATCTTATAGCGTTTAACAAGTGAAGTCTTGACTGCTTCGGCTCGACGCTGAGCGAGTTTGACGTTAAATTCGGGATTACCTTCTTTAGATGCATAGCCTTTGACAACGACTTTTGCATCGGGATGGTTCTTCAGGTAGCTTGCAATCATTTCGACGTTAGGCTGCTGGTCGGGAGTGATGGTTGCAGAACCGTTGCGGAAGAAGATGTAACGAACGGAGTT
>JAGAOW010000119.1 GCA_017889945.1 Muribaculaceae bacterium | reverse complement strand
CGGGGGTAATCATCACAATCTCGGCAGGGCCGACATTGTAGCAAGATTTATAGCCCAGGTTGGGGAATGAGCAGTCTTCGATCGAGACGGCATGAGCGCCGTCCTTGCGGCCGATGACCACAGGAGTGCGTCCGAGACGGTCGCGGGCAACGATAATGCCGTCCTTGGTAAGGAGGAGCATCGAGCATGAGCCGCGGACTTTACGATATACGTTTTCGATGCCGTCGACATAGTCTTTGCCTTCGCTGATGAGAGCGCCAATCAGTTCGGTAGGATTGAGTGTGTCGTAGCTGTGCTCGCAGAAATGACGTCCGGCGTCGAGCAGTTCGGTCTCAAGCTGACGGATATTGTTGATTTTGGCAACAGTTACGATGGCGAATTTGCCTAAACGGCTGTTTATTATAATCGGCTGTGCATCGGTGTCGCTGATGACTCCGATTCCTGAATTTCCTGCAAAATCGTCGAGGTCAGCCTCGAATTTCGTGCGGAAATATGAGTTGTCGATGCTGTGAATCTGTCGGGTGAAAATGCCGTCGTTGAGTGTGCAAATGCCGGCGCGACGAGTTCCGAGATGGCTATTGTAGTCAGTGCCATAGAAAAGGTCGTTAACGCAGTCATCTTTTTTTACAACTCCAAAGAAACCTCCCATAATTGAACTGATTTAAACTTGATTTTTTGAAAAGCCGCAGCCCCAAACGCGGAAAACGTTCGGGGCTGCGTATGTAATAAATTTATTTTTTGTTTTGCTGAGCTTCAACCCAACGACGCGCATTGACGAAGGCGTCAATCCATACGGTCACCTGATCGTTGCGGCGCGAGCGGGGATAGAAGGCACACTGCCAGGGGTAGATGGCGCGTTCGAGATGGGGCATCATCGCCACATGACGTCCGTCGGCCGAAGCAATACCGGCAACCGTGCCCTTAGAGCCGTTGGGATTGCCGGGGTAGGCCGAGTAGCTGTATTTAGCAATGACGTTGAGCTCGGAAGTCTTGCCGGGGAAGGCAAAGCGACCTTCGCCGTGAGCCACCCAAATGCCTGTACGGACGCCTGAAAGCGAGCCGAACATTACGGTGTCGTTGGCGGGAACTGTCACGTTGACAAATTCAGATTCGAATTTGTGAGAGACATTGTGAAGCATCTTGGGACGGATGCTGTCTGGCAGGCCGAGCAAGTTGAGCTCTATCATCAGCTGACAGCCGTTGCAGACGCCGAGACTGAGGGTGTCGGGACGCTTGTAATATGCTTCAAGGGTCTTGCGGGCGGTTTCGTTCCATTTGAAACCACCGGCCCAGCCTTTGGCCGAACCGAGGACGTCGCTGTTGGAGAAACCACCGCAGAAGACAATCATGTTGACGTCGGCGAGTGTCTCTCGGCCCGACATGAGGTCGGTCATGTGCACGTCCTTGACATCGAAGCCGGCGAGATAGAGCGACCACGCCATTTCACGGTCGCCGTTGACGCCTTTTTCGCGAATGATGGCCGCGCGTACACCGCTGCGTTTGCCTTTGCGGTCGAAAGTGAGTCCGCGCGAGGCGAGCGAGCCGTCGAAAGAGGCGGGGATAGTGTGGCGCAATGGCTGACGCTTATAGTTTTCGAATCTGACGGCCGCGTTGCCCGCAGCTGTCTGAAGATTGTCGAGAAGATATGATGGACGGAACCAAACGTCGCGCAGCCAATCGATGCCGAAGAGATGCTCCGAGCCGTCGTGCGACACCATGATGACGCGCTCGTCGGCCGGACATGCGATGGGGAAATATCTGACATCGGCATCGTCGAGGATTTTTTCAACGCTGTCTTTTTTGGCATCTTCGACCTGAATGACCCCGGCCGGATTTTCGGCGAAAAGAATCTTGACAATGTCGTTTTCGCCATACATTTTGAAGCCGTCGGTATAGACTTTCAGACCGCCTTTGACATTGGCAAAGGTCATCTCGAGAAGAGTCGTAATCAGACCGCCGGCGCTGACATCGTGGAGAGCGAGCAGCTTGCGGAGACGGACAAGGCGCTGGACTGTGTCGAAGGCATTGACGAAGCGGGCCGGGTCTTTGACCGTCGGAACATCAGAGCCGATTTTGCCGAGGGTCTGGGCGAGCGCCGAACCTCCGAGACGGAGACTGTCGG
>JAGAOW010000118.1 GCA_017889945.1 Muribaculaceae bacterium | reverse complement strand
AGGAAAGAGCAAAATGTAATAAATTCGTTTAGGCAGATTAATATGTATGCTTGGCAGTAGTGATATTTTGCTATCGATTGACCCTAAAATTGACTGTCAGCAAATTGTTAATTTTTTAACCGGACAGCTGTGAGTCAGACGGGTCGGACACTTTTAGGGGTTGCAACAGGGGTGGCTAAAATATGGTGTGGGGTGAACTTTTGGGGGCGTCGGTTGTTCTCAACTGTGACTCGCAGTGTGTGCGGTCGGTTGACATTTTGTCAGTCGTGACATGTCTGATTTGTCATAAATCGAAATTTGGCACGATACTTGCATAAGTTACAGTGTAAAGAAAACTAAAACATAAAAATCAAATATCAAAAAAACTCTCAATTATGGAACTAAAACCACTTGCAGACCGCGTGCTTATCGAACCCGCACCGGCAGAAGAAGTTACCGCATCAGGCATCATCATCCCGGATTCAGCTAAAGAGAAACCGCTGCGCGGCACAGTGCTGGCAGTCGGCAACGGCACAAAGGACGAAGAAATGATGCTTAAAGCAGGCGACAATGTGCTTTACGGCAAATATGCAGGCACAGAAATCGAGCTTGAAAAGGGCAAAAAGGTTCTCATCATGCGCCAGAACGAAGTTCTCGCCGTCATACTCTGATTTTAAATCGGCTTAATTAGAAAACAATTACCCCACATAACTACCATGGCTAAAGAAATTAAATTCAATATCAAGGCTCGCGAAGAGCTTAAAAACGGCGTTGACGCTCTGGCAGACGCTGTCAAAGTGACACTCGGCCCGAAAGGCCGCAACGTAATCATCGAAAAGAAATTCGGTGCACCCCACATCACAAAGGACGGTGTCAGCGTTGCGCGTGAAATCGAGCTTGAAAATCCGTTTGAAAACATGGGCGCTCAGCTCGTGAAAGAAGTCGCATCGAAGACAGGCGACGACGCAGGCGACGGCACAACAACCGCTACAGTCCTCGCACAGTCGATTATCGCAGTCGGTCTGAAGAACGTCGCAGCCGGCGCTAACCCGATGGACCTCAAACGCGGTATCGACAAAGCTGTCGCAAGCGTAGTCGACGAAATCAAAGGCATGGCCGAAGAAGTCGGCGACGATTTCAAGAAAATCGAAGATGTTGCCCGCGTATCAGCCAACAATGACGAGAACATCGGCCGTCTGATCGCAGAGGCTATGCAGAAAGTCAAAAAAGAAGGCGTCATCACAGTCGACGAAGCCAAAGGCACAGAAACAACCATCGACATCGTCGAAGGCATGCAGTTTGACCGCGGCTATATCTCGCCCTACTTTGTCACTGACACCGAGAAGATGGAATGCGTCATGGACTCGCCCTACATTCTTCTCTTCGACAAGAAAATCTCCAACCTCAAAGACCTTCTTCCCGTGCTCGAAGCCACAGCTCAGAGCGGTCGTCCGCTGCTGATTATCGCAGAGGATGTCGACCAGGAAGCACTCGCCACACTGGTGGTCAACCGTCTTCGCGGCTCGCTCAAAATCTGTGCGGTCAAAGCTCCGGGCTTCGGCGACCGTCGCAAAGAGATGCTCGAAGACATCGCCATCCTCACAGGCGGCAATGTCATCTCTGAAGAAAAAGGCATGCAGCTCAGCACCGCCACACTTCAGGACCTCGGCAAGGCAGAAAAAGTCACTGTCAACAAAGAGACAACGACTATCGTCAACGGAGCAGGCGCAAAAGACGCCATCTCGGCACGAGTCAACCATATCAAATCTCAGATCGAGACAACTACAAGCGACTATGACCGCGAGAAACTTCAGGAACGTCTGGCCAAACTCGCAGGCGGCGTAGCAGTGCTCCACATCGGCGCACCGAGCGAAGTCGAAATGAAAGAGAAGAAAGACCGCGTCGACGACGCTCTGAGCGCAACCCGCGCAGCAATCGCCGAAGGTATCGTACCGGGCGGCGGCGTGGCTTATATCCGCTGTCTCGACTCACTCAAATCGCTCAAAGGCGACAATGACGACGAGCAGACCGGTATAGCAATCGTAGAGCGCGCTATCGAAGAGCCTCTGCGCCAGATCGCAGCCAACGCAGGAGTCGAAGGTGCGGTTGTCGTTCAGAAAGTCAGAGAAGGCAAAGGCGATTTCGGCTACAATGCCCGCACCGACAGCTATGAAAATCTTCTCGCTTCGGGCGTAATCGACCCGGCCAAGGTGACCCGCGTAGCTCTCGAAAACGCAGCTTCTATCGCCGGCATGTTCCTGACAACCGAATGTGTCATCGCCGACAAGAAAGAAGAAAACCCCGCACCCGCAATGCCCGCAGGCGGCATGGGTGGCATGGGCGGCATGATGTAATGAATCAAATCCGCTGACAGGTTTCCAATTTACATACCTCAGTCCCGACACTGTGTTTTGACGCCGGTGTCGGGACTTTTTTGTACATCCGAGGCTATTAGAGCCGGTTCGACAATAAATGCAACCGACCCCGCCGACGGCTAAAGGCCGCAGACGGGGTCGATTATAAGTGTAAGTGGTGCTTATTCTTCGGAGTCGTTTCCGGCAAACTCCATCAGGTATGCCTTGATGAAGCCGTCGAGCTCGCCATCCATCACTCCATTGACATCAGAAGTCTGATAGCCTGTGCGATGGTCTTTGACTCGGCGGTCGTCGAAGACGTAGCTGCGAATCTGCGAGCCCCACTCTATCTTCATCTTGCCGGCCTCAATCTTGGCCTGTTCCTGAAGACGGTGCTGAAGCTCTTTGTCGTATAGGATAGACCTCAGTTGGCGCAGGGCGTTCTCCTTGTTCTTGGGTTGGTCGCGAGTCTCGGTGTTT
>JAGAOW010000117.1 GCA_017889945.1 Muribaculaceae bacterium | reverse complement strand
CTTGTCGTGGTATATTTTCGCGGCCTATGCACTGCTTGTAGGAATACTTTTCGTATTCATTTTCAAGGATAACAACAAAGCAGATAAAAAAGAAATCAGCGAGGCTGAAGTTCAAGTGGCCAAGGATGAAGATGCCATTTAAGATTACAATCTCTTTAAGTTCAATTTAAGACAAATACAAAACTCATAAAACCGGTTCATGATAAGGTTCTACGCGCCCGACATCGAAAGAACGCCTTTTCTGCCTGAAAGCGACTCGCAGCATTGTTGCAGGGTGCTTCGCATGCAGTCGGGCGATGAAATCGAGCTTGTCGACGGTCGAGGAGGACTGTATCGTTGCCGCATTGCGACTGCCCACAGCAAACGCACGGAACTTGAAATAATCGAACGTGTCGATTTGCCTGCCGTTTGGCCGATGAATATCACGGTCGCAGTTGCTCCGACCAAGCATCTCGACCGCATGGAGTGGCTTGTCGAGAAACTTGTCGAGATAGGTGTCAACCGCATAGTGCCGGTGCGCTGCGCGCGCTCGGAGCGTAAGGAGATAAAGACAGACCGTCTTGAAAAAATAGCAGTCTCGGCGATGAAGCAGTCGCTTAAAGCAGTGTTGCCTGAAATTTCGGAATTGCTGCCATTGAAAGATTTTGTGGCGAATCTCGGCGACAGTGATGCCATGAAATTTGTTGCATACTGTGACGATGCGGTCGAACGTCGTCTGCTGGCCCGCGAATATCGTCCGGGAAAATCGGCGGTCGTGTTGATAGGTCCGGAGGGCGATTTCTCGCCGGAAGAAGTCGACATGGTCATGAAATCAGGTTTCACAGCTGTTACTTTAGGCGACAACCGACTGCGGACTGAGACAGCCGCGCTGGTCGCATGTGACACATTCCATATAGTTACACAAGCTCTGACACCGACAGAGCACAACTAACGAAACGAATAAAATGACAATATCAGAATATTTGAAAACATCGCCCAACGGCAATTTCTTTTTATTGGCAGGCCCTTGCGTCATAGAGGGCGAAGCAATGGCACTTGACATCGCTTCGAAAATCGTTCCGATATGCCAACGTCTCGGTATACCATATGTATTTAAAGGCAGCTATCGCAAGGCCAATCGTTCGCGAGTTGACTCGTTTACAGGTATAGGCGACGAAAAAGCGCTTAAAATACTGAAAAAGGTCAGAGATGAGTTTGGTGTGCCTGTGGTTACAGATATTCACGAGGCACAAGAGGCCGACATTGCCGCCGAATATGTCGACATGCTTCAGATTCCTGCTTTCCTTTGCCGACAGACAGATCTTTTGGTCGCCGCCGCGCGCACCGGCAAGTTTGTCAATATCAAGAAAGGTCAGTTCCTCGCGCCTGAGTCGATGAGATTTGCAGTTCAGAAAGTTATAGACTCGGGCAACAATCAGGTTGCAGTGACCGAACGTGGAACTACATTCGGTTACGGCGATTTGGTGGTCGATTATCGTGGAATACCTGTCATGCAGCGCGACGGAGTACCTGTAATTCTTGACGTGACCCATTCGCTGCAGCAGCCCAATACGGGGAGCGGAGTTACCGGCGGTCGCCCTGAGCTGATAGAGACAGTTGCACGGGCAGGCATCGCAGTCGGCGCCGACGGTCTGTTTATAGAGACACATCCCGATCCATCCGTGGCCAAGAGTGATGGCGCAAACATGCTCCGTCTTGATATGCTCGAAGGTCTACTCGAGCGTCTGACAGCCATACGAATGACAATCAATACATTTGCATAAACGAAAAGACAATATATTCCGGCTATATTATGAAGAAAATCAGCTTATTGCTTTTATTTGTTCTATTCATATCGACAGTCGCTGTTTCGGCTCAGCAGCGAGGCTTAGATAATCCGGTCACAAAGGCTGTGCTGAAAGTCTATGACAATATGCTTCGCGAAAATCCCGATGACTATATGACATGGTTTCGCCGGGCCAATGAATATTATCACCACAATGAATATATGAAGGCGCTCAAAGATATCAACGAGGCTTTGCAGCGTGTACCCGTAGACGACAGCGATTTGCGATATCAGGCATATATGCTCCGTGCCGGTATCTATAATCAGACAGGTCGCAAGCTTGAAGCGCTCAATGATATCAACGAAGCATGTCGTCTCGACCCTGAATCGTATGCAGCCATTTATCAGCGCGCAAACACTGAATATGAACTTGAAAGATATTTTGACGCCAAAAGCGATTATGCGCGTCTGCAACGCATCAATCCGCGCAGTGCCGAAGCGCCGCTCGGTCTTGCACGCATTGCCATCCACGAAAATAATTTAGGTTTGGCCAACGACTATCTCGAGCAGGCTGTGGCGCTTGACCCTAATAATGCCGAGACATATGTACGCCGATCGTCAGTCCGCAAGTTGATGGGAGACAACAACGGAGCAGTCGACGACCTAATACTCGCAATAAGCATAGACAGCGACCATACGAAAGCTATCGAAGCTCTTGTTGATTATGGTAATACAAATTATGTGGCGACAATCAACGGGCTTTCGACCGCCATACGTCAAGCTCCCAATGTCGGAATGTTCTGGTATCTGAGGGCGGTAATAGAGCAAGCGCACTATCACTATCACGCTGCGATTGAAGACTACCGTCATATAGTCGACAATGGACTTTACAAGTATCAGGGTCTGTATGCATCAATCGCTGAATGCGAATACGCTCTTGCAGATTTCGAAAAGGCCTTATCAGACATTGACTATGCACTCGGCATGTCGACAAATGAGGCTAATTATTTCACATTACGGTCAAAAATACTTCGCGCTCTCGGACGCACAGATGAGGCAATAGAAGCCGCTGCACGCGCGCTGTCGGTAGACCGCAATTATGCCGACGGTCTGGCAGAGATGGCTCTCTGCTATATGGCAAAAGAGAATTATAAAGAAGCATCCGCTCTCTTGGGCGAGGCTATAATGACTGACCCGGAGAAACCTTATTATTATATGTTGCGTGCATGGTTGCTGCGCGATTATATGAATCAGGCTGACGCAGCCAAAGGCTTTTACGAGCAGGTCAAGGATATGGATTTCTTCTTTATCGACAACATCCGCTCACTCAAAGGTTTCGCGTTGCTTTTTCTTGATGAGTATACACGAGCCGAAGGTTGGATGAACAATATTTTGACAACTGTAACCGACAATGACGGTCTGATAAATTATTATGCGGCCTGTTTTTACAGCGCTGCCGGCGACAGTGACCGCGCGCTGAGCTGCGTTGAGGCATCGCTCAAAGCCGGCTATGCCAACTATTACGACTGGATGTACAATACAGATGCACGCATAAATGTCGCACCGCTTCGCGATGACCTCCGTTTCCTCAATCTGCTGAGCCGATACGAAGGTCTGTTCAAGTAAGCCGCACGGCGGGCGTGTGTCGTTATAACTAAAATTTAAGCATATATGAACAACGGATTTTTCAGAGCAATTGCCGCAGTTCCGACAGTGCAGCCATGCGATGTTGAGGCAAATACGGCAGAAATAATCTCGATGTTAAATAATCCGGCATTTTCGGAGGCCGATATGGTAGTTTTTCCCGAACTGAGTCTGACAGGTTACACATGCGGCGATATATTCCATAATTCAACATTGCTTGATGCCGTAGGACCGGCTATTGAGAGAGTGGCGAACGCAACTTCGCGTACAGACTGCCCGCTCGTCATCATCGGTGCGCCTATTATTTACGACGGCATATTATATAACTGTGCGGTCGCATTGGGAAACGGACGAGTTCTCGCCGTGATTCCTAAAACATATATCCCAGGCTATAACGAATTCTATGAAAAACGCTGGTGGGCATCAGCTCTGGAACGAACCGGAAAGTGGAATTCGCCTTCGGGCGATGCAGTTCCGTTCGGAACAAAGGTGTTGCTGACACGCTGCGGAGTGAAAATAGCTGTTGAGATATGCGAGGACCTTTGGACGCCTATAGCACCGAGTTGCAAGGCTACACTTGCCGGCGCAGAGGTGGTCGCAAATCTTTCGGCAAGCGATGAACTTATCGGCAAATATAAATATCTTTCGGATCTTGTCCGCCAGCAGTCGGCCCGTTGCCTTTGCGGGTATGTATATTCGTCGGCCGGCTACGGAGAATCTTCGACAGACCTTGTATTCGACGGCAAGGCATTTGTCATCGAGAACGGATGGCTACTCGCAAGCAATCATCGTTGGCAACGCGGCAGCCAGTATGCTGTTGCCGATATTGACATAGAGGCTCTTCGTCGTGACAGACTTCATATCACATCGTTTGACGACTGTCGCAGACGCAATGTTGACGAAGAATATCTGATTGTGGATTGCGGCGGAAGTTTATCCGAAGATAAGAACCGTGAATTGCTGCGCTATGTCAGCCGGCTTCCGTTTGTACCTGCCGATGACTTCACATTGCGCGAACGTTGTGAGGAAGCAATCGATATACAGGTTGCCGGACTCTGCCGCCGTCTTGAATTTACGCATTGTCGCAGTCTGGTTGTCGGTATTTCGGGAGGTCTGGATTCGACATTGGCTCTGCTTGTCGCCGTAAGGGCATTTGACAAACTCGGACTTGACCGCAAGGGCATCTGTGGAGTTACAATGCCCGGTTTCGGCACTACGGGGCGCACGCATGGCAATGCTGTGGCTCTGATGGAAGCTCTTGGCGTAACTACGCGCGAAATTCCTATAGCTGACGCAGTCAATCAGCATTTTTCCGATATCGGACATGACCCTGCGGTGCATGACGTAACATATGAGAACTCGCAGGCGCGTGAACGCACTCAGATTCTTATGGATATCGCCAATCAGCTTGGCGGCATGGTACTCGGCACGGGCGATTTGTCAGAATTAGCCTTAGGCTGGGCCACATACAACGGCGACCATATGTCGATGTATGGCGTCAATGCAGGAGTGCCAAAAACTTTGGTAAAGCATCTCACGCGATACTTTGCTATGACATGCGACGACGAGTTGTGCCGAAAGACTTTATTTGACATAATTGACACACCTATAAGCCCCGAACTGATACCTGCGGCAGAAAACGGCGAGATAAAACAAAAAACCGAAGATCTCGTCGGCCCATATGAACTTCATGATTTCTTTTTGTACTATACGCTGCGTTTCGGCTTCAGACCGTCGCGTATCTTTATGCTTGCACTCAAGGCATTTGACGGAGAGTTTGACCGCGCTGTAATAAAACATTGGATGACAGTGTTCTTCCGTCGGTTCTTCGCCCAGCAATTCAAACGTTCATGTCTGCCCGACGGACCGAAAGTCGGTTCGGTATGTCTGTCGCCTCGTGGCGACTGGCGTATGCCGTCGGATGCATCGTCAGCTTTATGGCTGTCGGAGTGTGAAAAACTTTAGAAACGGCTCTAAGCAAAGAGGGTGCGGAAAGCCTCCTCGACTTTAGAGACTTCGTGTACGCGTATGCCGTCCGGGGCGGGCTCTGCACCTTTTAGATTTCCCTTGGGTATAATGATGTCTTTCATGCCTAATTTGGCAGCTTCGGCAATGCGACGGCTAATGTGAGTGACAGGTCTGATTTCGCCGGTCAGACCTACTTCGCCTGCCATGCAGAAACCTCGTCCTACAGCCATGTCGACATTGCTTGAGAGTATGGCGCAGATAACGGCGAGGTCAAGTGCGGGATCGTTTACTTTAAGTCCTCCGGCAATGTTGAGAAAAACATCTTTTTGCGCGAGTTTGAATCCTACACGCTTTTCGAGAACAGCAAGAAGCATATTGAGTCTGCGTCCGTCAAAACCTGTTACAGAGCGTTGAGGTGTTCCGTAGGCGGCTGTGCTGACAAGTGCCTGAATTTCTATCAGGAAGGGTCTGATGCCTT
>JAGAOW010000006.1 GCA_017889945.1 Muribaculaceae bacterium | reverse complement strand
GTGATGTTGCGCGAACCGACGGGGAGGGTAACGATGGACTGCAGGACGTCGTCTTTGTAGATTACGACAGTAGTTGTCTCGGCGCCGAAGTCGACAAGAGCGCAACCCAGTTGCTTCTCGGACGACGACAGGACGAGGTCGGCCAAGGCAGTGGGCCTGATGACGGTGTGCAGACGGATGTTGCGACCGTCGAATTTTATGCGGTTGAGGTTGCTCTGGTTTATCGGGGAAATGACGATGGCCGTGAAAACCGCTCTGAGCTGAGAACCGACGACTCCGACGACATTCTTGACTTCTGAATTGTCGACAAAAAAGGTGTGCGAAAGCATTTCGAGTGTCGTCTTGTCGGTGACGAGTCCGAAAGAAGCTTCGCGCTTGAGGCGTTCGACGGTGTCGGCGGTAATTTCGATAGCACCCGGAAATTTGGCCTGGGCCTGGGCGGTTACGGTTGAGAGCGAACGTCCGCCGAGAGCGACAAAAATGTCGGTAATTTTACGCGGAGCGACATGCGGATTGTTTTCGAGCTTGCGAATAATGTCGTTGACGCGTGTGGAAACTTCCTGAATGTTCTGAATCCGGCCGTAGCGGACGCAATCGATGACGCGGGTCTCCTCGATGGCGATAACATTGATTTCGCCGAGGTCTCCGATAGAAGCAATGAGTCCTTTGATTTTGGAGCTTCCGATTTCGAGTGCAACAATATGTCTTTGGTCCATCGTTTTTGAGGTATGATTTTATCAGTTGGATTTGCTTTTTGAAGATGCAGCGACAGAGTCGTCGGCAAAGCCGTCTTCGTCGGGTGTCATGGTGGAAATGTCGTCGATCAGGTCGAAGTCAGACTCCTCGGTCCTGAGCGATATTGAACCGAGACGTTTGTCGCGGCGAGTGGCAACGACCTGACCGGCCCATTTGACTGATATTGTGTCGTAGGCCTGCCAGCCTTTGACAGGCATGACTTCGGTATAGAATGTCTTGAGGCGGGCAAACTTGTCGCTGATGTCGGAAGGGCTGCCCATGTTTATGACCTGACCGTGGATGACGGGGATAATCATGACGTCGCCGTTGTCGCTGACTGTGACAGTCGAGACAAGGGCGTCGAGAGTGGGGTCGGCGGCGATGTAGGACAGCATTGGGAGAAGAGATGTGGGGTCGGTTGCGGAGCGCTCGAGGTTGCCGACGACAACGGGAACATCGACGTGGAAACGGGCGCTTGCCGCCACGCTTTTGCCTGAGGCGTTGATGTAGTATGAATTGCCGGCAGGCTCGAATATGCGGGCCACGGGAACCATGGGGCTGACATCGATGTGTAGAGAACCGTCGCAGGCAGAGGCTACGTTGGCCTTTTCGACGACGGGCATCGCGAGCAGCATGCGTTCGATTTCGCCGAGGTCGATTTCGGAACGTGGCTCTGAGGCAATGCGGGCGTTGAGGTCGCCGCATTCTCGAGAGATGTCGTCTTTAGTGACGAAGCCGCTGCCGAGAGAGTCGACGACTTCGATATGGAGCGAGGTGTAGCGGTCGGTCCGCTCGGCGACGCCCGTCAAAGCGAGAGCTAAGACGAGGTAGACGGCGAGGAGCGCTGTCAGGGCAATTTTTATGACTGTATCCTTCTCCATTTCGGGCGTATCATATGCCTTTTTGTTTCAGTTCGTTGCAGAGCTGCGGCAAATACAGGTTGAGGTCGCCTGCGCCGGCTGTCAACAAGATTTCAAAGTTACGATTTTTTACTGTTTTTACAAAGTCTTGTTTTGAAATCATTATTTTGTCGTCGCAGTTGATGCGGTCGAAGATTATTTTTGATGTCACGCCGGGAATTGGCAGTTCGCGAGCGGGGTAAATGTCAATCAGGATGACCGAGTCGGCCATGGATAAGGCTTCGGCGAATTGCGGAGCGAAATCGCGGGTGCGCGAATAGAGATGCGGCTGGAATGCGACAGTCAGATGGCGGTCGGGATACAGAGCCTTGACCGAGGCAATGCTCTGACGGAGTTCGTCGGGATGATGGGCATAGTCGTCGATGATAGCCCGGCCTGTAGCCCCAGGTTCTTTGAGATGAAACTCGAAGCGTCGCTCGGGGCCCATGAACGAAGCCATGGCGCTGCGAGCTGTTTCAGGCTCAAAACTGCCTGTCAGCCAAACTGCCGCCAGTGCGGCAACAGCGTTGTCGATGTTTATTTCGACCGGCACGCCGAGCGTGATGTCGCGGAGTGCGCCACCCGGATAGACAAAGTCGAAGATTATGTCGCCTCCGCCATGACGTATGTTTTCGGCGTGGAAATCGCCTTCGAGACGAGAGTATGTGTAAACGGGAATCCCTTTAGGCGGTCTGGGTTTGAGTTTCAAGCCGGTGTGGATTAGTAGTTTGCCGCCCGGCTGAATCAATTCGGTAAAGTGGGCGAAACTTTCGAGATAGGCTTCCTCTGTGCCGTAAATGTCGAGATGGTCAGGGTCGGTAGCCGTGACGACCGCGATGTAGGGAGAGAGCTGATGGAAAGAACGGTCGTATTCGTCGGCCTCAATAACCGAGTATGGCGAATCGGGCGCAAGAAGCAGATTGCTGCCGTAGTTGCGCAGGATTCCGCCGAGGAAGGCGTTGCAGCCGACAGAACCGCAATGGAGTATATGGGCGGCCATCGACGAAGTGGTTGTCTTGCCGTGAGTCCCGGCAAAGCATATGCCACGGCTGTTGCGCGTGATGTTGCCCAAAACGGCTGCTCGTTTTAGCAATTTGAAACCATTGTCGCGGAAAAATGAGAGAGGAACATTGTCGTCGGGAATTGCGGGAGTGTAGACGACTTCAAGCTCGGCCGGGTTTCGGAAGTCATCGGGAACAGCGCTCATCGAGTCGTCGAACGAAATGGCGACACCCTCTTTGATCAGTGCGTCGGTCAGAGGAGAAGGGGTGCGGTCGTAACCGGCGACTTTATATCCCTGAGACAGATAATAGCGTTCGAGAGCGGCCATTCCGATGCCGCCTGCTCCGACAAAATATATCTTTTTCATTTATTTTCAGAATTAATTATGTCGATGATAGTGTCGACTATGTGTTCATCGCTGTCTTTCAGCGCCATCCGGGAAATGTTGTCGGACAATGTCTTACGACGGTCGACATCTCCGATAAGGCTGATGACTGTGTCGGCGAGTTTCGCACGGCACTCGGCATCTTCAATCATTACAGCCGCGTTATGTCTGACAAGAGCCAGGGCATTTTTGCGCTGATGGTCTTCGGCGACATTCGGCGACGGCACGAGGACAACAGCTTTGCCAAGAGACTGAAGTTCGCTGATGCTGCCCGCTCCGGCTCTTGATACGACCAAATCTGCGGCGCGATAGACGACGTCCATGTCGGAAATGAAAGGCGTTGCTTTTACGCCGGAATTGTCTTTAAACGATCTGAGTCGGGCATCGCCGTCATAGTTCTTGCCTGTCTGCCATAAGACCTGAATGCCGGCGGCGATGAAATTGTCGAGTGAAGCGGCAACACTTTCGTTGATTGTGCGAGCGCCGAGACTGCCTCCGACAAAAAGCACCAACGGCTTGTCGGGGTCGAAGCCCAGTTGAGTTTTTGCTTCGGCTTGCGACAATGTGATGTCGGTCAGACCTTTTCTGACGGGATTGCCGGTCATGACTATGCTTTCGGCCGGGAAGAAGCGCTCCATGCCCTCGTAGGCCACGCATATGCGACGCGCCTTTTTGGCAAGCAGCTTGTTGGTCACTCCGGCATAAGAGTTCTGTTCCTGCAGGAGAGTCGGAATCCGAAGCTTTTGGGCTGCCTTCAGCGTAGGACCTGAGGCATAGCCGCCAACTCCGATGACAATCTGCGGACTGAAAGACTTAATGATGGAGCGTGCATCAGTCATTGCCTTACGCAGTTTGAAGAGGACGCTGATGTTGCGGAATATGTTTTTACGGTCGAAACCGCAGATGGTAAGACCTTTGATGGGATATCCGGCAGCGGGCACACGTTCCATCTCCATGCGGTTGTCAGCACCTACAAAAAGGATGTCGACCTCCGGGAAACGGCGTCGCAGAGCATTGGCGATGGAAATAGCCGGGAAAATATGTCCGCCTGTGCCTCCTCCGCTTATGATTACGCGCCTGAGGGGAACAATTGAATCTTTTTGATTTTTTGAGTCCATTTTCAGAGTTGTGAGGGATTTTCGTTGTGCAGACTTTCGGGCAGAGCATTGAGTTCCTGACGGATAGCTTCTTTGTCGCCCTTGAATGCTGCGTGTCGGCTTGTCGAGAGCATTATGCCGAGTGCAATCGACGTGACAATCACCGATGTGCCGCCTTTTGAAATCAGCGGCAATGGCTGACCCGAAACGGGGAATACGCCCGTGACGATGGCCATGTGGAACAGTGCCTGATAGACAATGTAGATGGCGCATCCGATGACGAGCAGACACGGGAAAGTCTGTTTGCATTTTGTGGCGACTCTTCCGGCACGTCCGAGCAGGAATAGATAGCAGAGGAGGATGAATATGCCGGTGACGAGTCCGCCTTCTTCAATCACGATAGCATAGATATAGTCGGAAAATGCGAGCGGAAGGCGGGCGTTTTCGCGTGAATTGCCCGGTCCGACACCTGTGATTCCGCCGTGGGCCTGAGCGATGTAGCTGAGTTGCTCCTGCTTGTTGGTGTCGTCGATTTTATCCAGGGATTTATTGAGGCGGAAATGTCGTTCGATTCTCGCTTTCCATGTCGATGAGCGGTTTCCGGCCGATGCGCCGACGGCTTCTTTGTTGAGCATGGCGGTTTCGATAGCTTCGGGAGTAGGTGCAGCATCCTTGTTCTGCGCGAGTTTGTAGCCCATAGCTCCCGCTCCGAGCAAGAGATAAACTCCGAGGACGATGCCGAATTTGCGCATGCTTACGCCTCCAATCAGCATCATGGACAAACTTATGGCCATCAGCAGCAGTGTATTGGTCAAGCCGTGGGAGAACAGCAGTCCGGCGCAGAAGAGTGTCAGCCCGGCACAGAGAACGACACCGCGGGTAGTGACGTCACGTTTGCCAGGCATCTGATTGCGGCTCAGAATGTAGGCAATGCCGAGAGCGGCTGCGAGTTTAAGAAACTCGGCGGGAAGAATGACTATTGAACCGAACTGAAGCGCGCGTCGGGCACCGTTGATGTTTACACTGACGCATAGCACCAGACACATCGCGAGTATACTGCCCAAGACGTAAATCGGTGTAAGCCTGTAGATATATTTGAAGTGGAAACGCTGTATGACAAGCATCAAAACCAAGCCGATGACGAGGAAACGCGCATGACGGATGATAGGTCCGTAGATGTCGTTGACTTCGATTTCCTGACTTGATGCGCTGAACAGTTCGATTACCGAGATTATAAACAGCGATATGTAAATACCCCAGATATAATGGTCGGTGCGGAGTTTCGGCGTGATTTTTTGGACGTCCGCGGCCGGAGTGTCGGTCACAGCGGCTACGGATGTGTCGGGAGTTGCTTCGTCAATATTGAAAATCGGTTTCATTATGGAGAGCTGAATATGGATGGATTACAGACTGATTATTTTGCGTGCTGACTCTCTTCTTTCAATGCGTTGACGGCGTCTTTGAACTGACGGCCGCGGTCCTCGTAGCTTTTGAAGAGGTCAAAACTTGCGCAACACGGCGACAGCAGGACTGCATCGCCTTTGCCGGCAATGCTTCTGCAGGCGGCAACAGCGTCGGCAAGCGAGTGGGTGTCGCGGATTTCGGGGACTTCGTTTTTAAAAAAGTCAATGATTTTATCATTGTCTTTTCCCATGGCGACGATTGCTTTGACTTTTTCGAGGACAAGGGGCAGAATTTCGCTGTAGTCGTTGCCCTTGTCTTTGCCTCCGAGTATGAGGACGGTGGGTTTTGTCATCGAATCGAGAGCATACCAGCAAGAGTTGACGTTTGTCGCTTTCGAATCATTGATCCATGTGACACCGTCGATGTTGCCGGCCGCTTCGAGGCGATGTTCGACACCGGCGAAGTCGCCGAGCGATTTGCGAATATCCTCCTTGTGGATGTTGAGCAGACAAGCCGAGATGCCGGCAGCCATGGAGTTGTAAAGATTGTGTATGCCGTTGAGGGCAAGGTCGGCGCGGGGCATGGACATTGATGTGCCGGGAGTGTTGATTATCATCTCGTTTTCGGCGTCGATGTATGCGGCGCATGATTCTTCGTCGTTGCCGGAGAATGGCAGACGTTGTGCGTCGGTCGATATTTTTTTAAGCTGCTCGGCGACTACGGGGTCGTCTTTCCAGTATATGAAAGCGTCTTCGGTAGTCATGTTCCGGAGGATGCGGAACTTGGCGTTTATGTAATTCTGCATCTTGTAGTCGTAGCGGTCAAGATGGTCGGGCGTGATGTTAAGAATGACCGCGATATTGGCTTTGAAATCATACATGTTGTCGAGCTGGAAAGAGCTGAGTTCGATAACATAGTATTCATGCG
This sequence comes from Muribaculaceae bacterium, assembly GCA_017889945.1. Classification (GTDB taxonomy): domain Bacteria; phylum Bacteroidota; class Bacteroidia; order Bacteroidales; family Muribaculaceae; genus CAG-873. Next base: position 22,177 of record JAGAOW010000006.1, on the reverse strand, counting down.
GGTCACGGGCCACCTGCAACGCGAGGCTCTTGCCGACGTTGCCGGCGAGACCGACATCAAGGCCGGCGTCGCATAGGATATGATAGGTCAGCAATGTCGTGGTCGTCTTGCCGTTGCTGCCAGTGATGCAAACCATTTTGGAGTTAGTGAAACGGGCTGCAAACTCGATTTCGCTTATCACTGGGATATTCTTCGACAGGACAGCCTTCATGACAGGCGTTGTGTCGGCAATGCCGGGGCTTTTGATGACCTCGTCGGCGGCGAGAATGCGGTCGAGGGTGTGCCGGCCATCCTCCCATGCAATCTGTTCGTCGTCGAGTATCTGTCGGTATTTTGAAGCGATTTGGCCGTAGTCGCTGACGAAAACGTCGAATCCCTTATCTTTTGCGAGAATGGCAGCTCCGGTGCCGCTTTCGCCGGCCCCGAGTATCACGATGCGTCGTTTGTTTGACTGGTTGCTATTCATAGTGAGCGTTTGTTATCTAATTTTAAGTGTCACGAATGTGACTACTGCGAGGATTATGCCTATAATCCAAAATCGTGTTACAATCTTAGACTCCGGAATGACCTGAATGGGCCGCTGAATCAAGGCGTCGATACCCGAGTTGCCGGGTTTTTGGAAGTGGTGGTGCAATGGAGTCATCTTGAATATGCGTCGTCCGCCTGTGCGTTTGAAATACGCGACCTGAAGGATGACTGACAGGTCTTCGATATAAAACAAAGCGCAGAGTATAGGCAGCATTAATTCTTTATGAATCAGAATTGCGTAAATCGCTATGATTCCGCCAAGAGTGAGGCTGCCGGTGTCGCCCATGAAAACCTGGGCGGGGTATGCGTTGTACCATAAGAAGCCTACGAGCGCACCGACAAATGCGGCCATGTAGACTACCAGTTCCTCGCTTGCCGGAATATACATTATATTAAGGTATGACGAATAGATGATGTTGCCGCCGAGGTAGGCCATTATTGCGAGCGACACGCCGCACACGGCCGACAATCCGGCAGTCATACCGTCGAGTCCGACGTTCAGATTGGCTCCGTTGCTTTTGGAGGAGACAATGAAGATGACGATAACGAAGAAAATAATCCAACCGCAGGTCTCGGCATGGTCGCCGGCCCATGATGTAAACCAGCTATAGTTGAAGTTATTGTTCTTTACGAAGGGAATTGTCGTCTGAGGCGATTTGGTGGTGTTGGTATCGTATATGACTTCTTCGACTTCGTTGGTCTCGATGTCGACAACCTCGTTGTTGCCTACGATGACCATGTCGGGGTTGAGAAACATCGTGACGGCCACAATGACAGCGATGCCGACCTGGCCGACGATTTTGTATTTTCCTTTCAGACCTTCTTTGTTGCGGAATTTGATTTTGCGATAATCGTCGAGAAAACCGATAGTGCCGAGCCAGACAGTGGCTACGAGCATCAGAATCATGTAGATGTTGCTGAGGTTTCCGACTAACAGACAGGGCAGGACAATTGACAGAATGATGATAGTTCCGCCCATTGTCGGAGTGCCTTTCTTTTTTGTCTGGCCTTCGAGGTCGAGATTGCGGATGATTTCGCCAATCTGCATTTTTTGCAGGCGTTTGATGAGATATTTGCCCACGAAGATTGCCAGTATGAGTGCGATGACAAAGGCAAGCCCGGAGCGGAATGTGATATAGCTCATAAGCCGGGCGCCCGGAAGATTGCTGTCCTGAAAGAGTTGAAACAGATGGTATAGCATGTCGGTTATGTCGTTTACAGTTGTTTAAAAGCGGCTACGATTTCCTCGCGGTCGTCAAAGTGGTTGGTTTTGTCGCCTATAATCTGATAAGTCTCATGACCTTTGCCGGCGATAAGGATGACGTCGCCGGGCCCGGCGAGAGCTGTTGCGGTGCGGATGGCTTCGCGACGGTCAACGATAGAAATTGTTTTTTTGCGGCGGTCTTCGTCAAGACCCGCAAGCATGTCGTCGATGATGGCCGACGGTTCTTCGCCACGCGGGTTGTCGGAAGTGAGAATGACACGGTCGCTGCGGTCAGCCGCAGCCAAAGCCATTTGCGGACGTTTGCCTTTGTCGCGGTTGCCGCCGCATCCGCAGACTGTGATGACTGAGCAGCGTGTGCCCGTGATGTCGCGGATAGCGTCGAGCACGTTGACAAGCGCGTCGGGGGTGTGGGCATAGTCTACTATAGCGGTTATGCCATTGTCTGAATGAAATGTCTGAAAGCGGCCGGCGACCGGCACAAGACGGCTCATGACGACAGGCAGCTTTTCGCGGTCGTAGCCCATCAGGACTGATGCGCCGTAGACCGCAGTGAGATTGGATGCGTTGAATCGCCCGGTAAAGAGTGTTTCGACTTCTGTGCCGTTGAACGACATCGACATACCGTCGAGACGGTTTTCGATAATCCGACCTCTGAAATCCGCATCGCTGCGGATTGAATAAGTGTGAACTGTGGCCGAGGTGTTCTGCACCATAACCATGCCGTTGCGATCGTCTAAGTTCGTAAGGGCGAAAGCTGTTTTGGGCAGCAGGTCGAAAAATGACTTCTTGGCGGCGATATATGCTTCGAATGTTTTGTGATAGTCGAGATGGTCGCGTGTGATGTTCGTGAAAATTCCGCCGGCGAAGTGCAGTCCTGAGATGCGGTGCTGATGTGCGGCATGACTGCTGACTTCCATTGCGGCGACTGAACATCCGGCCTCAACCATTTTGTGCAACAATCCATTGAGTTCGATGGGGTCGGGTGTCGTATGGGTCGATGCAATCTCTGTGTCTTCAATCTTGTTGACCACGGTCGACAGCAGTCCGGCCTTTTTGCCGAAAAGTCTTGCGGTTTCGTAAATCAGAGTGGCTATGGTCGTTTTGCCGTTGGTTCCGGTCACGCCTAAGAGCGTTAGTTTGCGCGATGGATTGTCGAACCATTGCGAGGCTATAAAGCCGAGGGCTATTGCAGAATCGGCAACACGAATCCATGTGGTTTCTTTGCTGACATTCAGCGGAATTTCTTCGCATACGACGGCCGTAGCTCCGTTGTTGACTGCCTGTGATATATATTCGTGGCCGTCGACATTGACCCCGCGAACGGCTACAAACAAAGAGCCGTCGGTGCATTGGCGCGAGTCAGCCGTGATGTCCGTGATGTCGATGTCGTCGCTGCCTATGACTTCTTCGGTTATGATTGATGAAAGTAAGTGTGATAGTCTCATTGTTGTCAGTTCTGTTTTAGATTGATTGTAACTGTAGAGCCGAGAGGAGATTTAACTCCGTGTCCGGGACTTTGCGATTCGACATAGCCAAGCCCGTTGAATTTAACATTGTAGCCGGCTTTCTCAAGCGCTACGACAGCCTCGCGTATGCCCAAACCGCGGACGTCGGGAATGCGTCCTGCTTCGGTTTTCGACGGAGAGCTGATTACGGTGCTTTTGGGCATATGCAGACCCGATGCAAGAAGTTTATGACGGTTGCCGTTGTTGGAAGCGTAGAGAGTGGGAGTCGAAGTGACTTGTTCCTCGGCTTTGAAGTCGGAACTGTTGTCGAGCATACCTCTCGAATAAAGTTTGAGAGCGACATTTTTCAGAACTGTGCCCGATGTGGTCGCTGCGCCTTTATATGCGGGCGAGGGGTCGCTTATCATGACGAAACATGTATATTTCGGCTTGTCAAAGGGGAAAAATCCACAGAATGCGAGTCGGTAATGGCCTTCGAGATAGCCGCCGATTTTTGCCGGCTGATCAGAGCCTTTTGAGTTGGCTGTGTCTTTTTTCTCGTGTTTCTTTATTTTTTCGCTTGCGAGTATGCGGCAAGTGCCGGTCTTGCCGGCTATGTCGACAATGTCGTTTCTGAGGGCTTTAGCCGTACCGCCGTGACCCCATACGACTTCGTGGAGCATGTCGCGAAGAATTTTTGCATTTTTGCTGCTGCAGACGCTGTCGCGAACATAGCTTACGGGGACAATCGAGTCTATGCCTTCGGGCGAGCGGAGGGCTTTGACCAGTCGCGGACGCACGAATTTACCATTATTGGCGATGGCGTTATACATAGCGCAGGTATACAGGGGTGGAATCATTGTCGAATAGCCGAAGACCATGCGCGACAGAGCGATGCGACCGCCTTTGTTGTTCTCGACCGTCGGGAAATAGGGTGTGCGTTCACGCTCCATGCCTGTTTTGAACCTGTCGAAGAATCCAAGGTCGCGGAGTCGCTGGCGGAAATCGTTGGGACTGTTTTCGAAATGCGAGGTCATCAGTTTTGCCATGCCGATATTCGATGAGTATTCAAGAAAACGGCTGACAGGAAGACTTGAAGGAGAGTGTGTGTCGTTGATTGCGCGTCCTCCGCAATAGTGGAAGCCGGCACCTTTTGGCTCAATGTGGAATTCTCGGTTTAGCGGGAAGGCAAAGCCGTCTTCAAGGGCTACTATCATCGAAATAGTCTTGACGACAGAGCCGGGTTCGTAGGCGAGTACAGCGCGGTTCATCGCCTCGATATATCGTCCCGAGCCGGGTATTGTGTCACGCTCGAGATTTGAAATCGCTTTAATGTCGCCGGTTTCGACGTCCATCAGCAAGGCTGTTCCCCATTCGGCACCAGTGGTCAGGAGCATGTTGCCAAGTTCATATTCCAATATGTCCTGAATTGTGATGTCTATTGTCGTAGTGACGGTATAGCCGTTGCGGGGCGACTGAATAGTCCATTTGCCCAGACGGTCGGTAAGCAGGACCTTTTTTGCCTTGCCCGGAATGCCGTAGAGCAGAGAGTCGAGGGCTCTTTCAAGGCCCGAAACACCTCTTATTTGACGGTTGGCGACTTCGCCTACACGGCCGATGCTGAGATTGGCCATGTCGCCGTATGGATATTTGCGTTTAAGCACACGTTCTTTTACGAGACCGGTGCAGTTGGAGTTGTTGCTGAGCTTGAAAAACGGAAATTTTTTGACGCGGTTGACATCATCGTCAGGTATGTCTTTGAGCAAAAGAAACGAGTTTGAGCGTTTGGCGCGAGTCTTCTCAAGCGGAGCTGACAGATGGGCTTTCCACTCGGCGCGTGTGCGACGAGGGAAATAATATGCGAGGCTGTCGGCAAGACTGTCGATTGCGGCGACGTATTCGCGAATCATGAAGCGTCGGGCTTTAAAGTCGATGCGGAGTGTAAAATAATTGAGGTTTGTCGCGAGTATGCTGCCGTCGCTGGCGAGGATGTCGCCTCTCTGCGGAGGAATGGATACGGTGTCGTTCAGCTGTGCGCTTCCCTTTTTGTTCCATTGCTCAGCGTTGATAATCGTGTTGTTGATAAGCATGAAAATGATGCTGCACGATACGGCGATTATGCATAGCGAAATAATGCCGAGACGCCCGAGTATGTGCATCCTGCGGCTGTTGGCTTTCTTTGTGCGCCCTTTTATTTTGTCGTCACTCTCAATCTTCATGGCGGGGTGGGATATAGCTTAGGGTGTAAGGCGGGCGTTCCTGAATGTCCAGCCCGAGGTGGAGTGTGTCGACAAGAGTCATCATGGCCGATTCTCGCGTTGAGGACATATAGGCCGATTTTTCGCTCTGAAGTTCGGTTTTTGTAATGTCGAGTTCGGTGCGCAGGGCATTGATGGTTTCCATGCCGGTAACGCAGTCATATCGGTTCGAAATATATATCATCACAAGACCGACTGTAAAGACCATGGCGAAAAAGTTGCGTTTGAAGAAGCGGCTTGAAACCACTCGGCCATATGCGGCGCGATTGACGGCATCTGAAATGTGTTTGCCGGCGTTAAGTGAACTGATTTTTGATTTGAGTTTCATGGCTTGCTTTTTCAAATTTTTTCAGCAACTCTGAGTTTTGCGCTGCGGCTGCGCGGATTGACGGCGATTTCATTGTCAGACGGAACGATTGGTTTGGATGTCAATTGTTTTAGCGGGGCATCTATTTTGCCGAAGAAATCCTTTCGTGGCTCGCCTTCGAAGTTGCCGAATTTCATGAAGTTCTTGACCAATCGGTCTTCGAGTGAGTGATAGGTCAATATGGCGAGTCTGCCGCCTTTGTCGAGTAGCATGACCGATTGCTCGAGAAATGAGCGCAGGACGTCGAGCTCTCCGTTGACCTCGATTCTGAGTGCCTGAAAGATGCAGGCGAGTTCTTTTTTCTCTTTTTGAGGATTAATCAGCGGCGTGCAGATGGCGATGAGTTTGCCGACGGTATTGATGTTTTCCTTCTGTCGTGCAGCGACAATAGCCGAAGCGATGCGGCGTGATTGTTTGAGTTCGCCGTAGAGATAAAAAATATTGGCAAGTTGCTGTTCGCTGTATTCCTGCAGAATGGTCGCGGCGGTTTTCGTTGCGTGTCGGTTCATGCGCATGTCGAGAGCGCCATCGCTGCGGAAAGAAAAACCGCGCGATGCGTCGTCGAAATGATGAAACGATACACCGAGGTCGGCGAGAATGCCGTCGACATGTTCAACTCCATAATATCGCATGAAGTTGGATATGAAGCGGAAGTTGCCGTAAACCATAGTGAAAATCGGACTGTCTATCGCATTTTTCAGCGCGTCTTCATCCTGGTCAAATGAGTAGAGATGTCCGTCAGGGCCAAGTTTATCAACTATTGCACGCGAATGACCGCCTCCTCCGAAAGTGGCGTCAATGTATTTGCCATCGGGTCTGATGTCGAGAGCTTCGAGAGTCTGGGGCAGCAGTGCGGGTATGTGGTAAACTTCCTGAGTCATGATGTTTTGGACTAATGTATCGGCGGCTAAATAATACGTTGTAAAATTAGTCAAAAACATCGAAAAATTCACAAATATAAACTGCTAAAATATCCGGTAGTAGGCAAAAAAGTTATCAACATACCGTTTTACCTCTGTTAAGATGTAGGTATGCAACATTTTAGCATTAGTTTGCAAATGCAAACTTTGTACTCAGATTTCTTTTTTCCAGGCTCTGCGTCTGCGATGTAACCGATGCTCGAAATATTCCCATTGTTTTTGTACGTTTTCGTTATTTTCGAGTTCGATATTGCTTTCGGCAAATTTGTAGCCGGCTTTGTTGAATGCGGGTATAAGGTCGTTGAATATCAAAGCGTTTACACCTTTGCTTTGGTATTCGGGTTTGACGGCCACAAGGAGTAAGTCGACGGTGTCTGTATGGCCTTTAAGAGCGCGGAGAAGATAGTACCAGCCGGTTGGGAACAGTTTGCCGCGGCTCTTTCGCAGACCTTCCGAGAGAGATGGCATCGATATGCCTACCGCAACGATATCATCGTTCTCGTCTACTATGGCCGACACGCAGTCCAATCTGAGAATTCCAAGATATTGGTCGATGTAATAATCGATTTGCCTGTCGGTTAGAGGCGAAAATCCATAGAGGTCGGCATAAGCCTCGTTGATCAGCTTGAACAGCGGCTTGCCGTACTTCTCTTTTACGATTTTGCGCGAAGTTAGAGGAACGGATTTCAGATTGTATTTAGTCTTGACGATTTGCGCAATTCGGGCATATTTGTCAGGTATAGTCTCAGGAATATTAATACGGTATTCGACCCAGTCTGCATCTTTGCTGAAGCCCATACGCTCCATGTGATCTACATAATATGGATAGTTGTAGATGGTGGCCATCGTGCCCATTTGGTCAAAACCGTCAATCAGCATGCCTTCGTGGTCCATGTCTGAGAAACCCATAGGTCCGACCATAGTCGTCATGCCTCGCTCTTTGCCCCAATTGGCGGCGGCTTCGAAGAGCGCATCGACAACTTCCGCGTCATCAATAAAGTCCATAAAACCAAAACGCATCACCGATTGATTGTCTTTCTTGTTGACAAGGTCATTGATGATTGCGGTTATGCGGCCTACGATTTTACCGTCGCGCTTTGCTATGAAAGATTGTGCGCGGCATACTTCGAAGGCCGGATTCTTTTTGGGCGAGAGTGTTTCTATTTCATCCAATACGAGCGGCGGCACATGGCAAGGATTGTCGCTATAAAGATTGATGCCGAATTTGACGTATTGAAGCAGTTCGCTGCGAGTCGGTTTGAGTGGAATTATTGTTACTGACATATTTTCAGAGGGTGTCGGCGTTTTCGATTTCCTGCATCGTCGGGGTTGCAGGTCTGTAGGGAGATGAAAGCCATGCGAGCACGGCTACCATTATGACTAAAAAGATGATTATGATAATATAAAGCCGGTTGCTGCGGCGGTTTTCCAAAGCCATTCTCAGCTCATGTATGTTGCTGTACTGACGGCGTGAATGGACATCGGTGGCTTTTTCGGCTATGCGACGCAGTTGTGGATCGTTGATGCCGCTTTGGTCGAGAGTCTCAAGTATGATGTTGCCGAAATTGCGTATGTCGTCTGCCGCTTGCTCGGGAGTCAGAGCCGGTTTTTGTTCAAAACCGACATCGATAAGTTTCAGGTTGCCGATATTTTCGGTAAAGATTATGCGTTCGGCTCTGATGGGCAGGTGCGCGATATGATTGGTCTGGATATATTCAAGCGCGCTGATAAATTGAGTCTTGAGCTTGTCGATATGGGCCTGTGTCACTTTGCCGTTGTCGAGGAGCGAACGCAGTGAGTCGCCGTAGACGTCGTCGGTTATGATGCAGCGTCCGATGCCGGGAACGTCCTCGAAATCGTTAATCATCACAATGTTGGGATGAGCAAGATTGTATCGGGTGTCAAACTCCTTCTCAATCATTGCCTCATATTTGTCTATGCCTTTGAACTCGTCCTTAAGGGTTTTGAGCATGACCCATTTGCCGAATTTTTTTGCCGTATAGACATCATAAAATTCTTCATCCCATTTGGGCAAATGTTCAATCTCGGTCCAGCGTGCTTGTGATTTATCCATCCGATATACTTATTAATTCTGCAAATTTAATAAAAAAATCGCATATCAGTCAGTTGGGTATGCTGCAAGGAATATCTTGTGTGCAATCAGAGTGTCGCGAGACGACAGAAGTTTGCGGAGCGACACGCGCCCTACGATGTAATTGAAACTTGACGACGAGTAACTTTCATAGACTTCGTCTAATTGCAGCAAATCTATGTCGGTCGGGTTTTCATATCGGATATAAACCCTGAACGACACATCGTTTGTAAAGGCAGGCAACGCTTCGCTATGGCGCATTTTTTTGTATTCATAGCGATAATCATAGAGGCAGGCGGTAATATCCGACAACACAGCCGACGATGTGGGACGTGCGCCGGCGCCACGGCCGAACATAAACTGCTTGTCATAAAACAGCCCTTTGATAACGACTCCGTTGAATTCATCTTCGACCGAATAGATATATTTATTGCGCGAAATCAGTTGCGGGATAACGCACATTACCAGACGGTTGTCGGCAAGCTTCTCAACGTGCGCGACGAGCTTTATGCGGCGGTCTTTTTCATTGGCAAACCGTATATCGTTGTCGTTCATATAAGTTATGCCGTAGTTGAATATCTTCTCAGGGCTGACATATACGCCGAATGCATGCACTCCGATGATAATCAGCTTGAAAAGCGAATCCCAGCCATCGAGGTCAAGAGTCGGGTCGCTTTCGAGAAATCCTTCCTGACGCGCGAGCTCGAGCGCTTGCTGATGCGGCATGTGCTCGTTGAAAATCTTTGAAAGAATGAAGTTTGACGAGCCGTTAAGAATGCCTTTGACCGATATCAGCAGGTCGTTGTCGTAATATTCCTCGAGATTGCGTATGACAGGAATCGAGCCGCAGGCCGAAGCGTCGTAGAGCAGTGTGGTGTTATATTTGCGCTGAAGAGCGATTAGTTCGGGCAGATGGCGCGCAAGCATTTTTTTGTTGCCGGTTACTACCGGCAGTCGCTGTTCGAGTGCGCGTTTGACGATTTTAAACGACGCTTCTGCATCGTCGATCAGCTCGACGATAAAATTTATTTCAGGGTCATTGAAAATTTCGTCGGGCGAATCCGTGAAGTCTGCATCGATTCCTCTGTTGCGATTTAGGTTTCTTACGCAGATACGGCGAATGCTCACATTCGGAGTCGGCACATCGCGAAGAAGTTCAAACAGACCTCGTCCGACTGTCCCGAATCCAAAAAGTCCTATATTTATTGTTTTGCTCATAATTCTGTGTTGTTGCTGTTGCGACATGTGTCAGTACGGACGTAGAAGTCGCTGATTATCCTGTTAAGTATTTCGTTTTCAATTAGGAAGCCGTCGTGGGCGAATTCCGATTCGATTTCCTGATATTCGGCTTGGGGAATCATTTTTACTAATTGGCGATGATAGGCCGTAGGGAAAAGTATGTCGCTGCTTATGGCTATCACTAAGCAGCGGGCGGCGATGCGGCGGGCGGCTTCATCGCAGCCGTTGCGACCGCGGCCGATGTCGTGTGAGTCGGCCGAGCGGCACATTTTCAGATAGCTGTTGACATCGAAGCGCTTGCATAGCTTCTCGCCCTGATAGGCTTGATAGCTGTGAACCCGCTTTTCGAACGGGTCAGTCTTGTCGGCGGCATCTTTTTGTGTAACGTCGTAGGCGTGTTGGCCGCGATAGCTCAGCAATGCTATCGCGCGGGCTGCCGCAAGACCTTTGTGTCCGGCATTCGGCCCGTCTGACCTGCTCGTCGGGTCTGCCTCTATAGCCATATACATGGCTTTATTTATTGCGGCCAACCATGGATGACATTGATAGTCTGTCGCTATCAGCACAGCCCTGTCCGCGATTTCAGGATTGTCTACCAGCCATTCGATTGCCTGAAAGCCGCCGAGCGACGAGCCTATGATAGTGTTTATCCGTTTGATGCCTAAATGTTCGGCGAGAAGTTTGTGGCAGTTGACCATATCCCTTACCGTCACATCCGGGAATGAATGCCCGTAGGCTTTGCCGGTAATCGGGTTGATTGAAGTCGGGCCTGTTGTCCCGTAGCATGAGCCGAGTACATTTGCGCAAATCACAAACCAACGGTCCGGGTCGAGAAAGCGTCCCTGTTCTACTGTATGTGGCCACCACTCAGACACATCCGAGTCGGCAGTCAGGGCGTGCATGACCCACACGGCATTGCTTCGGTCGGCATTAAGCTGTCCGAATGTGTCATAAGCTATCGTTATTTCGGGTAAGGTCAGGCCGGATTCAAGCGTGAAAGTTTGCCGATATCGGTAATATTGTCTCATTATTAAGCATTGTCGCGTTTGTGTCTACGCTTTGCAAATATAGCGCTTTTTGCCGAGAAGACATCCTTCTGTCGTAAAATATAGCCTGAAGCGAGCTATTGGGTTACATATTTGTTGTATATTTGTATCGCGTTCCGCGCACAAACTTGTAATAGCGACCATTTTTTCTTTATGAAAGATCAGATAATTTCAACTGAATCCAATGAGCGGGCAGTCCTTGTCGGACTGGTCACGCCGCAGCAGAATGAAGCTAAAGCAACCGAATATCTTGCCGAGCTTGCTTTCCTTGCCGACACGGCCGGGGCTGAGACTTGCCGGACATTCCTGCAGAGGCTTGAATATCCCAATCCGCGAACTTTCGTTGGCAAAGGCAAACTTGACGAAATCAAGGCTTATGTCGAAGAAAATGATATCGCTATGGCGATTTTCGACGACGATTTGACTGTGAAGCAGGTTGCCAATATCGAGCGTGAACTCGGCATTAAAATACTCGACCGCACAAGCCTTATTCTTGACATATTTGCCAAACGAGCGCAGACCGCCAACGCCAAGACTCAGGTCGAGCTTGCCCAATATAAGTATCTTCTCCCCCGCCTTACCCGCATGTGGACTCACCTTGAGCGTCAGCGGGGCGGTATCGGCATGCGCGGTCCGGGCGAAACTCAGATCGAGACCGACCGCCGTATTATCCTCGACAAGATTTCACGGCTTAAAAACGAGCTGATTGCCATCGATAAGCAGAAATCCATGCAACGCAAAAACCGTGGCAAACTCACGCGTGTTGCCTTGGTAGGTTACACCAATGTCGGCAAATCGACCCTGATGAATCTGCTGAGCAAGAGCGATGTTTTCGCCGAAAACAAGTTGTTCGCGACCCTCGACACAACGGTCCGCAAGGTCATTATCGACAATCTTCCCTTTCTGCTCACTGACACAGTCGGTTTTATCCGTAAGTTGCCGACCCATTTGGTCGATTCTTTCAAATCGACGCTCGACGAGGTCCGCGATGCCGATTTGCTTGTCCATGTAGTCGACATTTCCCATCCTAATTTCGAGGAGCAGATAGAAGTGGTCGACAAGACTTTGCGCGAGGTGTGCGACGGCGCCGATAAGTCCATGATTCTTGTGTTTAACAAGATTGACGCGTTTACTTACAAGATGAAAGATGCCGACGACCTCACACCAAAGACACGCGAGAATATTTCGCTCGAAGAGCTAAAAGCCACATGGATGGCGAAGATGAAAGACAATTGCGTATTTATTTCAGCTCGTAAGGGAACGAATATCGACGAACTCAAACAAAAAATTTACGAAAAAGCCAAAGAGATACACATCGCCAGATTCCCTTACAACGACTTTTTGTTCCAGAAATATGACGATTGCGATGAAGAGCCGGCTCTTCGTTAGTCTTGATTTTTGGACGATATATTGCAATATTTACATCGCTTGAAGAAATATTAATAAAAAATATTTTATGGCTTTGCGTTGATTGCGAAAAAATTGCAAAGTCTCTTTGCCATTAGAGAAGAATTATATATTTTTGTGGAGGTGATTCAGACTTGCACTGAATTATCTTTAAACTTGTATTGCCGAGACCGTTTTGTGGTCAACAGCAATATCACGAAAATTTCAAAACCACGAAAATATCACTAACATTTTTCCACCCCATGAAAAAAATCCCCTTAGCTCTTGCGACCCTTGCTATTTCTGTGTCTACAGCCATGGCGGCGCTTCCTGAATCGATTGATCTCCTTGTTGTCGGCGGTGGCGCCAGCGGCATGACTGCGGGCGTACAGGCTGCCCGCATGGGTACTAATACACTCGTCATCGAAGAACAGCCCTGGATTGGCGGCATGCTTACATCGGCCGGCGTCACATGTACCGACGGCAACTACAAAATGCGCGGCGGTCTGTGGGGCGAATTTGTCGACAAACTCGCCGAACACTACGGTGGCATGGATGCCCTTCATACCGGCTGGGTCAGCATGATTGAATTCGAACCCTCGGTCGGACATCAGATATTCCGTGATCTCGCCAAAGCTGAAAAGAATCTTCAGGTCGAGAACAACGTGACCATCCTCTCTATTGGTCGTGACCGCGGTCGTTGGATTGCTACCGTCCGCGATGCCGACGGTAAGCTCAAGAACATCGAGGCTCGCATGGTAATCGACGCTACCGAACTCGGCGACGTCGCCAAGATGGCCGGCGTGAAATATGACATCGGCATGGAGTCGCGCAGCGTGACCAAAGAAGACATCGCTCCCGAACACGCAAATGACATCATTCAGGATCTTACCTGGGTTGCAGTGCTCAAGGACTACGGCAAAGATGCCGATATGACTATCCCCGAGCCCAACGGCTACAATCGCGACAACTATGTATGCTGCTCGTTCAATCCCTTGTGTACCGAGCCCAAAGAGCCGAGCCGCATGCGCGACCCCGAAGAGATGCTTACCTACGGCAAGCTCCCCAACAACAAGTACATGATCAACTGGCCTATCTCGGGCAACGACTACTATACCAATGTTATCGAACTTGACCGCGAACATCGCGAAATAGAGTTCCAGAAAGCCCGCGACTTCGCTCTCGGTTTCGTTTACTTCATTCAGAAAGAACTTGGCTTCAAGAATCTCGGTCTCGCCGACGACGAATTCCCGACCGAAGACAAACTGGCCCTCATCCCCTACCACCGCGAAAGCCGCCGTATCCACGGTCTGGTGCGCTACGACCTTAACGACATGGTCGACCTCTACGACCAGCCCGACGCTCTCTATCGCACAGGCATCGCCGTTGGCGACTACCCCGTCGACCACCACCACGCACGTTATCAGGGCTCAGACACGCTGCCCAATCTTTTCTTCCACGCCGTTCCCTCCTACAACCTTCCGTTGGGCACACTCATCCCCAAGGATGTCGACGATTTGATTGTCGCTGAAAAATCGATTTCAGTTTCAAACATTGTCAACGGCGCTACCCGTCTGCAGCCCGTTGTGCTCCAGATCGGACAGGCTGCCGGTGCGCTTGCATCTCTCGCTCTTGCTCAGGGCAAGGATGTCAAGGATGTTGAGGTGCGCGACGTTCAGCGCGTCATACTCGATGCCGGAGGCTATATCCTTCCCTATCTCGATGTCGCTCCCGACCATATGCTCTTCCGCCCCTTGCAGCGCATTGGTGCTACAGGCCTGCTCCATCACACCAGCAAACGCGTTGAGTGGAGCAATCAGTCATGGATGAACATCGACCAGCCCGTTCTCGGTTCTGACATCGCTCGTCTCTATGACCTCTACAAGATTACCACAGCCGCTCCCGCCGACAACGCCGAAGTTTCTGTCGCTGAAGGTCTGGCCGCTGTCAAGGCTGCTGCCGACGCTCAGGGCTATGACACCAAAAACTTCGACAAAAAGGCTCGCGAGCTTTGGAAGAAATTCAACCTTGGCAAATTCAACAAGAAAGCCGCGATGACTCGCGCACAATATGCCGTCCTCGTCGACGACATTCTTGACCCCTTCGACACATTCAATGTCTCGATTACAGGTATGTTTGAAAATTAATCTTAGTCGTTAATCATTATACACATTAATATATATATGGACAATCGTCGCGATTTTCTTAAAAAAGTAGTTGCCGGCACTGCAGCCGCTGTCGCTGCTCCGGCTTTGCTTTCAAGCTGTCAGAAAGCTCAGGCTAAGGAAGGTGTTATCCAGAAACGCAACAATCCTTCGCTTACGGCTACAGACCTTACCGGCCAGCACGCCGAGTTGCTCATCAAAGAGCGTGGACTCCCTATTACCGGCACTTTCCTCGATGAAATCTCTCACGACATCCCCCATCAGAACTGGGGCGAGGCCGAGTGGGACCGAGACTTCCACAACATGAAAGTCTTCGGCATCGACACAGTCATAACCTGCCGTTGCGGATATCGCAAATTTG
The DNA here is from genome assembly GCA_017889945.1 of Muribaculaceae bacterium. GTDB lineage: Bacteria > Bacteroidota > Bacteroidia > Bacteroidales > Muribaculaceae > CAG-873. The sequence goes on along the minus strand of JAGAOW010000006.1, from coordinate 7,145 downwards.
TGACCTATCCCTCCGAATATCTTCTGAAAAAAGGCTGCTACATGCCTTCGACCGACTTGCTCGACATGTTCCTGCGTCTTGCCGACAAATACGGCATGAAATACTATCACGGCCTCTATGACTCAGGCAAATACTGGGACACCGGCGATATGACTTGGGAAGTAGAGGACAACAAATATGTCATCGACGAAGTTTGGGAAAAATACGGCTCGAAACACCCCTCTTTCAGCGGTTGGTATATTACCGGCGAAATCAGCCGTGCAACCAAAGGCGCTATCGACTCCTTCCGCAAGATGGCTAAGCAGTGTAAGGACGTTTCCGGCGGCATGCCTACCTTCATTGCTCCCTGGATCGACGGCAAGAAGGCCGTAGCGGCTGCAGGTGCGGCGCTGACTAAAGAGAATGGCGTGACTGTCGAGCAGCACGAAAAAGAATGGAACGAAATCTTCGACGGCATACACGACGTTGTCGACGCTTGCGCTTTCCAGGACGGACACATCGACTATGACGAACTCGACGCATTCTTCTCTGTCAACAAGAAACTTGCCGACCGTTATGGCATGGAATGCTGGACCAATGCCGAGTCTTTCGACCGCGACATGCCCATCAAGTTCTTCCCCATCAAGTTCGACAAGCTCCGCATGAAACTCGAAGCTGCCAAACGCCAGGGCTACACTAAGGCCCTCACTTTCGAGTTCAGCCACTTCCTCAGCCCGCAGTCTGCTTACCTCCAGGCCGGACACCTCAACGACCGTTATTGCGAATATTTCGGAATTGACCGTCCCAAATTTGTTTAATATATATCAACAACAGCATAACAACAATAATACAGCATAACAATGAACAACCGTCGCGATTTCCTCAAAAAAATGATGGCAGGCACAGCTGCCGCAGTTGCAGCTCCGTCGCTTTTGGCCGCTGACGCTATCGCTAAAGAAGCTAAAGATTCAACCGGCGTCGCCCTGACAGGCGATCAGGCCGAACTCCTCATCAAGGAGCGTGGTCTGCCTATTACCAGCGCTTTCCTCGACGAAATTTCTCACGATATTCCTCATCAGAACTGGGGTCTGGCCGAATGGGATCAGGACTTCCGCAACATGAAGGCCATGGGCATCGACACCGTCATCATGATTCGTTCGGGCTATCGTAAATTCATTACTTTCCCCTCTGAATATCTTCTGAGCAAAGGCTGCTATATGCCCTCTATCGACTTGCTCGACATGTTCCTGACCCTTGCCGACAAATACAACATGAAGTTCTACTTCGGTCTCTATGACTCAGGCAAATACTGGGACACCGGCGATATGACATGCGAAGTCGAGGACAACAAATACGTCATCGACGAAGTCTGGGAAAAATATGGCTCGAAACACCCCAGTTTCCAGGGTTGGTATCTCAGCGGAGAGATTAGCCGTGCTACCAAAGGCGCTATCGATTCTTTCCACACCATGGCAAAGCAGTGTAAGGACGTCTCCAACAACCTGCCGACTTTCATATCTCCTTGGATTGATGGCAAGAAGGCCGTTGCTGCTGCCGGTGCGTCGCTCTCTAAAGCCGAAGGCGTTTCTGTCGAGCAGCACGAAAAGGAATGGAACTAAATCTTCGACGGCATTCACGATGTTGTCGACGCTTGCGCTTTCCAGGACGGCCACATCGACTACGACGAGCTCGACGCCTTCTTTACTGTCAACAAGAAACTCGCCGACCGCTACGGTATGCAGTGCTGGACCAATGCCGAGTCTTTCGACCGCGACATGCCCATCAAGTTCTTCCCCATCAAGTTCGACAAGCTTCGCATGAAACTCGAAGCCGCTAAGCGTTCGGGCTACGACAAGGCTATCACTTTCGAATTCAGCCACTTCATGAGCCCGCAGTCTGCTTACCTCCAGGCAGGTCACCTCTACGACCGCTACTGCGAATACTTCGGCATCAATCCTGATCTCGCTTAATACTTATGTTTTTAAGAAAACTTTTAGTCATTGCGGCAGCTATGTTTATAGGCATAGCTGCCGCACTTGCTGCTCCCCGCACCCAAACCCCTGTCAAGGAGCGGCCTAAGCTGAGGTGGGTCGACCTTTCAGCCAATTGGAAGACTTTCTCTTCGCCTGATTCTGTCGCATATTATGTCAAAAAATGCAAGGACGCAGTCTTCAACACCATCCTCGTCGGCGTAAAAGGCTCTGCAAGCGCCGTTGCCTTTCCCAGCGAAATAGCCCCCGTGCTTACCGAATGGAAAGGCGTCACTCGCCCTGCCGACTATGACTTCCTCGGAACTTTCATCGAAGAGGGCCACAAAGCCGGCATGCAGGTCTATGCCTCGTTCGACGTCTTCTGCGAAGGCCACGGCATCTTCAAGCGCGGCTTGCTCTACGACAAGAAGTATGACAACTGGCAGTCCACTAACTATGTCCCCGGTTCAGGCTTCGTCAAGTCGTCCGACATTCCCGGCAAAGCAACCGTTTTCACTAATCCCGTACTCCCCGAGGTTCAGGACTACGAGCGCTCAATCATCCTCGAGTGTGCCCGCAAGTACCCCGCCCTCGACGGCGTCATGCTCGACCGCACCCGTTTCGACAACATTCAGTCCGATTTTTCGCAATACTCTAAAAAGGAATTCGAAAAATACATCGGAAAGAAAGTGAAACATTGGCCCGAAGACATCTACGAGTGGGTCCCCGACGGCGACGGCAAATTCAGCCTCAAGGAAGGCAAATACTTCAAGCAGTGGATCGAATGGCGTGCAAGCGTCATCTACAACTTCTTCGCCAAGACCCGTCAGGAGCTTAAAGCCATGAACCCCGACATGAAGTTGGCGGCCTACACCGGAGCGTGGTACCCCTCTTATTATGAGGTTGGTGCTAACTGGGCATCAAAAGATTACGATCCTTCGCTCGACTTCGAATGGGCTACTCCGCGCTACAAGGACTACGCCTACGCCGAGCTTCTCGACCTTTACACCAACGGCAATTATTATTGGAACGTGACTCTCGACGAGTATCGTCGCTCAAATCAGGCTCACATGAACGAGACCGATTCGAAAGTTTCGACCGGCGAACATCTCTGTGTCGAAGGCGCTTGCAAATATTCACACAATATTTTGAAGAACAATGCTTTCATCGGCGGTCTTTATGTCGAAGACTACGGCGACTCTGCCGAGCAGTTCAAAAAAGCTGTCCGTATGAACATGAGGGAGTCCGACGGTCTGATGATTTTCGACATCGTCCATATCATCAAACGCGACTGGTGGATTCCTCTCGCTGCAGCAATTGCCGCCGAGGAGGCTCTGATGGAAGCGGCTCAGGACAAGTAATTCCTGACCTCTCAAAAAAATATTCAAGATTTTTCAAAAAAAGACTTGCCTTTTGGTAGGTCTTTTTGTTGTAAATATCTGTAGGGTAGGGTCTTGCTTCTCGCTTGGCAAAATTCGTGAAAAGTTAAAATTTGTTCATCGACAAAGTTAATCGTTGGCGGCTTTATTCATTCCGTAACTTTGCAGTGTAATTAAAAACCTATGTAACTATGGAAAAAATCACACTTCCCGCAGTGGCCGTTGACGCATCGCTTCGCCCTGCAAACCGAGAGATTTCTGCTACCTTGTCTCACAACCTCCGTCAGAGCATCGACTCCACCGGCACATCGCGTCTCCAGCCGGTCGGCGCTCCCCTCAAACTCGCTTCGGGCCGATGGCGTCCGCTGGTCAGCATCAGACCGGCCGACTCGCTTTCTCTGCTTATAGTCGCCGACGCGTGCGACCTTGCCTATGTCGATTTGAATCCCGCCGTCGAGCCTGTCTCTGACGACCCTCAAGAACCTTTACTCATTGCCTCGCTCCCCGGCGAAATCCTTTGCGCTGCGGCCGACGGCTGCAAGCTCACGGTCATGACCGCAGCCGGGGCGCAGACCTTCGTCTTTGACCCCGACGATTGTTCATGGCGCACTCTCGACCTCTCGTCTTTCCCGGCCCTGTCGCTGATTGCCGAGACTTTGGCCGACGTATCCTTCACTGTTCCCTCGCGTCGGCTGAGCCATTCTTATTCTACTGCCGACGGCTCTCTTTCCGACGGAGACCTCCGGGCCGTTACATCCGACCTTCGCCGTGCCTATCGCTCGCTTTGCCTTCAGGCTGCGGCCAATGGAGCTTTCTGCGCTCCCATGCTCTGCCGCTACCGCCTGATTGGCCGCTCGGGCGAAGTCCTCTTCACATCTGCCCCTCTTTTGCTGAGTGCGCCCGACAGCAGCCGCCTTACTGCGCCGATTACTGTCACGAGCACCGATCGCCGCACTCTCGCAGCTTATGAACTCAGCCTACCGCAGTGGCGACTGCGCTTGCTCTCTTCCGAGGCCGTTCCCGACGCCCTGACATCGCTTGTCAGTCGTATCGAACTCTTGGCCTCTCCGCAGTTCCATTCCTGCGACTCTTCATCTGAAGCCTCTGTCTCCTTCGTCCGTGCCGCGGCTTCCGACGCCTTTCTCAGCCTCACTCTGCCCGGAGCGTCAGCCGCGCTCTCTCCCTCGTCCTGCAATGCTCCTGCGCGCGTTCGCCGTGTTGTAGCCTCTATCTCCAATATAGAGCGTGTAATCGCCGTTGTCAATCCGCCTTTCGGCACTCAGCCGCTCGACATATGTCCGGCTGTCGACGGCCGTTTTTCTGACTTTGACCGCGACAATCGCCTCATAGCCCGCGCTCTCAACGCCGACTCCACCACGCCCGACTGGAATCAATTGCGGCTTGCGCCGCCCCACCGCTTTGCTGCCTCTCTGTGTGCGTCTTCGTCCGAACAGACCCTCTGGGGCGGCCTCACGGCTTTGCGCTTCGACGGCTTCCCTGCCGAGATTTTCGCCGCCTCGCGTTCTTCTGCCTCATGGCATGCCGCCGTCGAAGTGACTTTTGCCTCGTCCGACGAAAGCGTTGTAGCCGTTAGCCAGGGCCTCACAGGCGCACCGCTCACTTTGGGTCCGCTCTTGTCTTACCCCTCGCCCGACGCCGTGTCCATGACCATTACCCTCAGCTCGGCAGGCTCTGTCCGTCGCCGCACCTTCTCTCTCACTCCCGATCCATCGGGCCGATTCGCGCTTTATGTCGACCCCTCGATGAGCCCTGTCTCTTTGACCGAGACCCTTTCGGCTTTCGTCATTCCGCCCTCGCGCCCGCGTCCTCTGTCCATGCCTTCTGCCCTTGTCCTCACGGCTGCTGCCGAGCCTGCAGCCCTTATGGCCCATGGCTCTACGGGCGACGACCGCCTTATCGCGCTCGCTCCTGCCGCCCGCACCAACTCTGACTGGGATTTCAGCAATCAGCGTTTCTTCGCCTTTACCTCCGGCGGCATTTTCTGTCTTTCGACCCTCGCATCGCGTCAGTCCGACATGAAAGCCAAACTCGTCGACACTTCTGTAATCAACTCGCCCGCCGCTGTGACTCAGGTGCAAGGCGCTCTGTGGGCCATGACCGGCTCAAGGCTTGTCTCTGTCGGCCTGTCGGGCCTGCAGCTCATCGCCGAAGGCATCGTCGCCGACGCCCTTGCTTACTCGCCCGCATTCGGCGAACTGTGGCTTACCGACTCGCTTACCGGCGCTACCTCTGTCTACAGCCCTGCCTTCCGAACCCTTTACACACGCGACGAGGCCCTCTCCTCTGTTTCGCTCAACCGCTATGTTCTTGTCGGCGACTCCCTCGTCGATTTGTCAGCCGAGCAGCCGCAGCCCTCGGTCTACGTCCGCTACGACTGCCGCACCGCCCCCACGGTCGACTTCCGTCGCTTCCGCTCGCTCTGTCTCGACGCCAATGTCTCATGGATCGGCTCGGCAACCCTCTTTCTCCGCCGCATCAATGGCGTAGACGTCGAGCCGCGTTCCACCCTCACTTGCTCCCTCTCAGGCGCTCTCCGTTCGCTTTTGCGCCTACCTCTCGTCGCTTGCCGCGCCCGCTGCCTCGAGCTTTCTGTTCAAGGGCGCGTCACACCCGATTCACTAATCTCTAATATCGATTTAAACTATGGAAACATCTAAAATTCAAGAAATTGTATCTGAAAACAACAACCGCCTCGCTGCTCTTGCCGAAAAATACGACCCCCTGACCGGCGCCGGTTGCTATGGCCCGCGTGTCGAAATCAGCACCCCAGTCCCCGGGCTGCCACGCGCTTTCGTTCCCAAATCCATGCTCGAAGACCCCGACTTCGCATATGCCAAAGACCCGCAGTCATGGCGCATTCTGCGTTGCCGCCACGATTTCGAATACTGGTGCATATCCTGTGTCACTATCAAGCCTAAGAAGAGCTACACCCGCATACCTTTCTGCCTCAACCGTGCCCAGCGCAAGGTCTTTGCCGAGCTTGAGCGCGACCGCCTTCTCGGCCGACCTATGCGTCTCATCATCCTTAAGGCGCGACAGTGGGGTTGCTCAACACTCATTCAGTCGTTCATGGCCTGGATTCAGATGTGCATCCGACCCAACTGGAACTCTGTCATCTGCTGTCAGAACAAGGACAGCGCCAAGAACATCCGCAACATGTACACCAAGCTCATCGAGCTTTATCCCCTCGATTTGTTCGACTCCTGTGACGAATCCAAGCCCCGCCTCGCTTTCAAGCCCTTCGAAGGCTCTACCAACGTCCGCGAGATCACTGGCCGCTCTTGCCGCGTGGCCATTACCTCGGCCGAGAATCAGGATTCTCTCCGTGGCTACGACTTCGCCATGGCCCACCTCTCGGAGGCCGCCTATTGGGCCGACACCGCCAAGCATTCGCCCGACGACATTATCCGAAACATCGCCGTCTCCGTGGCCGACATCCCTTACTCTCTTGTCGTCATCGAGTCGACCGCCAACGGCATCGGCGATTTCTTCTACGAGGAGTGGCAGCGGGCCAAGGCCGGCAAAAGCGACAAGCGCCCTGTCTTCGTCGCATGGTATGAGATAGAGGGCAATTCGACCGACCTCGAAGTGTCGCCAGAGGAGTTTGCGGCCACTCTGACCGACGAGGACATGCGCTTTTGGAATCTCGGTTGCACCCTCCAGCAGATTTTCTGGCGGCGCGAACAGGCCCGCAAGTCGCGCAAGGCCCGTCAGATGATTACCGAGTTTCCCACCGACGACTCGGAGGCTTTCGGTGCGACCAACGACGGCGTCTTCGACGCGGCCGACATCGAGC
>JAGAOW010000116.1 GCA_017889945.1 Muribaculaceae bacterium | reverse complement strand
TTCTCAAATCGTTCGACTTCAAAATTATCGATGAGCACATCCGGCAGGATGGCCCGGAGCAGTTCCTCTGATTTCATAATGCAAAGGTAACACTATACAGCTGAACCGTATCCATCACCAACCGGAAAAATCCGCTGACCCAAAATTTTTTCATAGGAATTGAATATGTGCCGGCACTTGGATAGGGATATTTAGATTTAAGGAAAGGATGGCGCCGGCACGCGGGCGCGCAGGAGTCGGTAGACCCTTGCGCGCTATTTTTTATTCAGATAATCTTTATGAGCCGGTCCGACAATAAATTATTTTATTGCAGGATGTTGTCAATGGCCGTAAATAGTTGTAGATTTGTGATTGGATTGGCGCATGTCAGTCTATGATATTTCGATAATAACCTTCTATGCCATTAGCTTCTATGCCAATAAATATGTTTCATCGGCTTTTTAGTTGTTTGATTTTTGCACTGATACTGACATCCTGTGATGAGAATAAGGAAGCGATTGAGCCTCCGACGCCGAACAGCGCCGATGTCTCCGGGACATTGCCTGTGATGTATATCGACACAGAGAGCCGTAAGCCTGTCGTGTCTAAGGATGTATATCTCAATGCCACTTACCGACTTGACCCGATGGGTGCTGAGGGTGTCGAAGCCCTTGGTTCGGAGCTTGAACCGCTGCCTTTGCAAATACGAGGAAGAGGCCATTCGTCGTGGAGAGGCGAGAAGAAGCCATATAAAATCAAGTTGGGCGAAAAGACTGCCATAATGGGTATGCCTAAGAACAAACACTGGGCATTGCTGAAGCCATCGGAGAACACTGTGGCGGGATTGCAGTTGGGCAAACTTATGGGCATGGCCTGGAGTCCGAGCTTTCGGCCTGTCGAAGTTGTATTGAACGGCGATTATATCGGTCTGTATTTTCTGACAGAAACCATCCGCATAGATAAAAACCGGGTAAACATACATGAACAGAAAGACAAGGAAACGAACCCCGATTTAATCAAGGGTGGCTGGCTTGTTGAGGTTGACAATTACATTGATGACTGTCAGATTACCATTCGGGAAAATGAAAAATGGAATCTCAGGCTACGCTACCATTCGCCCGAGGACTTGTCTGCGGCACAGCTGCAATGGCTTACCGATGAGTTCAAGGCAGCCAATGCGGCAATCTATTCAACAGACAAGACGTCGAAAGAGTGGGAGAAATATATTGATGTTGAAAGCATGGCGCGTTTCTTCATCCTGCAGGAGGTAATGGATAACCCTGACGGTTTTCACGGCAGTTTCTATCTGCATAAAGACTTGACGGAGAATGCCAAATGGGTTGCCGGCCCAATCTGGGATCTTGTATGCTATAACCGGGAGAAAAGCGACTACACCTTTAAGATGAAGGTGCATTACGCGTTTGCTCCGCATTGGATTGGCGAGATAATCCAATATGAAAGTTTTTGCAAGGCGGTTAAAGATGTGTGGGAAGAAGTATATCCAAACCGGCTGCCGGAAATATTTGATTATATTGACAAGCAGATTCTTCCGCTTGGCGATGCATGGAAGTGTGATTGCGATAGATGGAAAGAAGACCCGACCCAAAGCGCACAAGTCCGAGCCGACAGACTCAAAAACGCCCTAAAACGCAACATCGACTGGTTTGATAAACATATCCCAACCAACTCTCATTGAGGTATTTAACAAAAGATAAAACTCAGATACACAATCAATAACGGAAATCTTGCCGTGAAGCAGAGCCTTGCCGTGAAGTAGAATCTTAGGGGCGGGGGGAGTGGAGGCGTTCGAGGAGGGCGGAGGCTTCGACTTGGGCGGGTGGGATTGGGGTGAAGTGGCGTGAGACTGCGGCGACGGAGGTAGCGAGTAGGCCGGCGCAGAAAAGGGCGAGGCGACGTCGGGCGCGGGAGAAGGCGACGTAGAATACGCGGTCGCTTTCGGCACTGCTTCGGAAGGTTCGCTCGCAGGCGTTGAAGATGATGACGTCGTCGAATTCGAGTCCTTTGGCTTTGTGGACGGTCAGGACGGTCAGGCGCTCGGCGGCACTGTCGATGAGGTCGCCTTCGTTGAAGGTGCGCAGTTCGTAGAGTCGTGAGTGAAGCTGACTGTAGAAGCTTGGACATGCGGAGTCGGCGAGGGTGGCGTCGATGAAGCGCAGAACTTCAGTCCATCGGTCGATGGGCGAGATGAAGCCGCTTTCGGTCAGACTGCGGTATGCGAGATTCATCTCGGAGGGTAGGGTGGCTGAGCTGTCGTCGAGGGCGGCGCGTGAGTTTTCGTAGACGGGACGGTAGTTTTTGTCCATAAGCCGGCGGATGCGGCTGACAAGCGGCTGCTGAAGGAATTGGGTCAGCGGGCCGGTCATTTCTGACGCTTTGGTGTAGAGTCGTTCAAGCAGGGCGGTTGTGGCGGCAACGTCGTCGACGGCGTTGTGGCTGTTGACGCCCTGGATGCCGAGCCATTGGATTAGGGATTCCAAACGGTAGCTGCGGCGGAAGGGATAGAGGAGACGCGCTATGGCGAGAGTGTCGATAGGTTCGCTACATATGCACCGGGGTGGGGCGACTGTCGCGCGGCGGCGATAGTTGGCGCGCAAAACGGCGCAGTCGAATGTAGCGTTGTGGGCGCAGATGACAGCTCCGTCGGCGTAGCTGGTGAAGGCGGCCAGGGCTTCGTCAGCGGGCAACGGGTGGCCGGTGCGCATGGCGGCGAGCATGGGATTGGGTGTTCCGTCGCCGAGCATAGGGGGAATGGGGCGGTCGGTGGCAATGAGGACTTCGAAGCCTCCGTCGTCGACTCGGCAGCCGTTGTGGTATCTGACGGCGGCAATCTGGATTACGTCGTCGGTGGTGGGGTCGAGGCCTGTGGTTTCGGTGTCGACGACCACGACATCGCCTTGCGAGAAGTTGAGTGTCAGACGGGTCAGGGCTGTCAGGCCGTCGGAGCTAATGAGGTCGGCGGGCGTTGCGCCGAGTTTGCGGAGGGTGTAGACGAAGCTGCGGGCTTCGGCGAGAGTGGCCACGGATTTGGTGCGGAAGAGAAGCGCGGCCCATTCGGACAGGCGCATCGGATTGGAGAGGACGGCGAAGTGGGCGAAGAGGGTCTTGTAGGCCGGACGGCGGAACAAGTCTTTGCGTGAGATGAGGTTGTGGCTTATGCCGTGGGCCGAGAGCAGGGCCGATATGTCCTCGGCCTCGTCGTTGGTTCTGACAAGCAGGGCGATGTTTCCGCTACCGGGGTCGGCGAGCCATTCACGGGCTTTGGCGGCGACGGCATTGGTCAGATTCCAGTCGCCGGCCATCAGCAGCTGCAGTGAGTTAGCAGGCGCATCGGAAGGCGAGTCGCATTCCGGAAGGCCTGAGCGGTCGAGCGCCATGCAGGTGGCTGCGAAATCGTTGCAGAGGCTGACGAGATAGGGGGCAGAGCGGTAGTTGCGTCGCAGACGGAAGGTGGAGTCGCGGTAGCGCTCCTTGAGCTTGTCGAGCGCCGGGCCTCCCGCTCCGATGAATTCGAAAATGGCCTGCTGCTCGTCGCCGAAGTAGACGGCTGTAGTGCGGCCGGGTGCAGTGATGAGGTCGATGATGGCAAGCTGCAGGGGTGTTAGATCCTGAACTTCGTCGACCTGAATCCACCGGTAGGCGCAGTAGCGCAGGTGCTCGGTGTGAGGACGGGAGAGGGCATCGTAGGTCAGCAGCAGCAAGTCGTCGAAGTCGACAAGTCGGTTTTCGGTCTTGAAGTCGCGGTAGGCTGTCGCCGCACGGATATGAGATTGGTCGGGCTTGAAGGAGAGCCGCCGGCGGAGTGCGGCGGGAAAGTCGTGTTCCTGCTGATAAAGCAGAATGGCGGTGTCGAGCACGCATTTGCGGTCGAAGGCCCGGCGGACGCCGAGTGTCTCCGAGAGCCAAAGGTCGCGGTCGTCCTCGTCGATGACAGTCATGTCGTCGGCGAGGAGGGCGTTTTCGTAGAGAAATCGGATGCAGAAGCGGTGGATGTTGCCGATGAAAAGGCCGTCGGGCATATAGCCCAATTCGGCTAAAATGCGGCGGTTCATCTCACGCGATGCGCGGTTGGTAAAGGTCAGGCAGGCCATGTCGGCGAAGTCGACGGCGTCGCGAGAGCGGGCTTCGATGATACGTCGTGCGAGGATGTGGGTTTTGCCGCAGCCCGGACCGGCGAGCACAAGGGCGTGAGAGCCGCTGATGTCGACAATTTCCTGCTGGCTGCGGTCGAGAATCATGAACGGAGAGAGGCGGGCGGTTGAAACAGGGAGCTGCAGCTCAGGATTCAGACTCGCGGTATGCGTCGACGGCACGCTTGACCGAGCCGTGCATGAGCAGAAGGCGCTTTGCGTCGTCGTAGGACAGACCGAGTTCTTCGACTACCATGCGAGTGCCACGGTCGACGAGCTTGGCGTTGGAGAGCTGCATGTTGACCATCTTGTTGCCTTTGACGCGGCCCATCTTGATCATGACCGAGGTTGTGATCATGTTGCAAATCATCTTCTGACCCGAGCCTGATTTCATGCGCGAGCTGCCGGTGACGTATTCCGGCCCGACAATCATTTCGATGGGTATGTCGGCTGCGGCGCTTACGGGCGCGTCGGGATTGGAAGTGATTGAGGCTGTGAGGATGCCGTTCTCGCGGCAAGCCTGCAAGGCGTTGATGACGTAGGGGGTTGTGCCTGAAGCTGCGATGCCGATAACGGTGTCTTTATCATTGATGCCGAACTTGCGAAGGTCTTCCCAGCCCTGGCGCTTGTCGTCCTCGGCGTTTTCGACAGGGTTGCGGAGGGCAGTGTCGCCACCGGCGATAATGCCGATGACCCAACCGGGATCCATGCCGAATGTCGGTGGAATCTCAGATGCGTCGAGGACGCCGATGCGGCCCGATGTACCTGCACCCATATAGAAAATTCTGCCGCCACGTTTCATGCGGGAAACAATTTCGGTGACGAGTTTTTCGATCTGCGGAATTGCTTTCTGAACAGCGTCGGCCACTTTGTGATCCTCCGCATTTATTTCGCGCAGGATTTCTCCGACGGGTTTCTTCTCGAGGTTGTCGTAATCGGAAGATTGTTCGCTAATTTTGACAAAAGTCATAGTCGTTTAAGATAATTGATAGGAATGGAGTTACAAAGTTAGTCAAGTCTTTGGAAACGTGCAAATTTCAGACAGGGGTTTCGTCTCTGAGATTTGCGCGGAGCTGTTTGGGGGATATGCCGTAGGCCGCTTTGACGAATTTGCCGAAGAAAGACATATTGCTGAAGCCCAGTTCGACGGCTACTTCCTTGATGGAGCGGTTGGAGTATTTGAGGGAGTGGCATATCTCCTCGAGGATGGTGGTGCGGATAAGGTCGTAGGCTGTGTGGCCGCAAATCGATTTGCACACGGCGGAGAGATATTTGGGCGTGACGCACAGACGCGAGGCATACCATCCGACGAGTCGCGGTTTGACGCGGCGGCTCTTGAGCAGGTCGATGAAGCGACGGAAGAGGATGTCGGGCTGACGGAGGACCGTAGAGGGACAGTCGATGTTGTCGCCCATGTCGGCCGTGAGGTCGAAGAGGGCTGCGCGGACGATTGAAATCATGCTCCGGCGAGCGTAGGGGTCGTGAGTGCCTGTAGTCGAAGTCTTTGCGAGGAGAATGCGGCTGTAGAGTCGGTAAATGTCGAGCTTGTCGTGAGGAATGGTCACGAGCGGATTGTCTTTCAGTCGGAAAGCTCTTGACCAGCGTTCGTTGCCGGCGATGCATTCTTCGATAATCTGGGGCGAGAGGAGGAAGAATTCGCCGTTGAAGTTATTGTCGGTCTTGCAGTTGGCTATCACGTCGCCCGGCTGGCCGATGAGGCATTCGCCTTTGGCTACGGGCTGACGGCGACAGTTGATTTCGAGCTGCATCGAGCCGTCGACGCAGAGCAGCAGGGCGAAAGAGTCGAGTCGGACAGACTCGAAGACGGGCGGGATGCAGGAGAAGTTGCTGAAGATTGTAATGTTGTCGTCGCGGTAGTCGGGAGTGAGCGCCGAGCCGTCGGGCATAATCACTTGTCTTTGCCGGTCCATTGGTCGGAAGGGGGATAAAACAGCGGTGTGCCAAAAGAAATGACACACCGCCGGATGGGATTTCAGTTATGACGCGCGGGTCATTCGGCTTCAACTGCGACGGGCTTTGCTTCCCAGCCGAGAGCGCTTGCGCCGAGGACGGCAGCGTCGGCTTCCTTGAGTTCGCTGAGGAGAATTTTAGCTTTGCCTTTGAAAATGGGGAGCATGTTTTTCTCCATTGCTTCGCGCATGGGTTTAAGCAGGTATTCGCCTGATTTAGCCAGACCGCCGAAGAGAATGAAGGCCTGTGGCGAAGAGAAGACCATCATGTCGGCCATAGCTTCGCCGAGGATGGTGCCTGTGTAGTCGAAGATTTCTTTGGCAATCTTGTCGCCGGCGACAGCAGCGTCGTAGACGTCTTTAGAAGTGATTGTGTCGATGGGGAGATTGCGGAGGATGGAGTCGTCGGTACGGGTCTCGAGGTATTCGCGGGCTGTGCGAGCGACACCAGTGGCGGAGCAGTAGGTCTCGAGGCAACCTGTGCGGCCGCAACCGCAGAGGCGACCGTTGTTGCGCTTGACGATGACGTGGCCGAGTTCGCCTGCGTAACCGTCGTGGCCGTAGACGAGCTGACCGTTGATGACGATGCCAGAACCTACGCCTGTGCCGAGGGTAATCATGATGAAGTCTTTGATGCCGCGAGCAGCGCCGTAGGTCATTTCGCCGATGGCAGCAGCGTTAGCGTCATTGGTTATAGCAACAGGAATACCGAATTTTTTGCTGACGAGGTCTGCGATGGGCAGGGGAGTCTCCCAGGGAAGGTTAGCGGCGTTTTCAATCATGCCGGAATAATAGTTGGCGTTAGGCGCGCCGATACCGATTCCGTAGATTTTGCCGATAGCGTCGTTAGCTACGATGATTTTCATTGCCTCGGTGTAGAGCTCATCGAGATAGTCTTCAAATCTGTGGTATTTCTGAGTCTTGATAGAATTGCTTGCGATGACGACGCCACGAGCGTCAACGATGCCAAACACTGTGTTAGTGCCACCTACATCGACTCCAAGGACATATGGTTTCATTGATTAATTGTAATGATATTTGATTTAACTGGTAAGATTGATTTAATGTGACAAAGATAATAAAATTATTTTTAAAACATCAATGAAGGAAGTAAATATTTTTATTTGGAGGATAAAAAATCGGGATAAAAACAAAAAACAAGAGTTTCCGAAAATGGAAACTCTGGTACGAGAAATTTTAGTGGCGGGGGCAGGACTCGAACCTACGACCTTTGGGTTATG
>JAGAOW010000115.1 GCA_017889945.1 Muribaculaceae bacterium | reverse complement strand
TTTTCAATTAGAAACTCGGCCAGATACGAACCGTCCTGACCTGTGACTCCTGTTATTAATGCAGTAGGCATACAATATCTTTTAAATTATTTATTTCTATTTTCGGACGGAAATCAGCGCCGACAGCCTCAAGGTCCTGATTGTGGATATTGACCCCTTCGGTGTCGACAAGCATGACCGTCTGCCAACCCATCAGATTAGGGTAATGGAAATCCTTGACCGGATTATCGCCGACATACATATATCGCACAGCCCCTACCCTTGCAGTCAGAAGTTCAAAAGGCACAGGGGTGTGCTTGTCAGCTCCGATATCCTCGCTGACTATGATGCGGTCGTCGCTTACATAAATGTCAAGGCCGAGCGCACGGATTTTGTTCCACTGCGTCTCGCTGCGGCCATCGGTAATTATAGCCGTCGCGATGCCTTTGTCTCTGAGCGTGTCGAGCAGCATCACGCTTTCGGACGGAAGTGTCAACTGAGGCTTATGGTAACGGTAGATTTCAAGCACACGATCGATTGTCATATCTGAAGCCGGAGTTGAAGACAGACGTTCTAGCAACGAGCCGAACGCATTCTCCGAGCGCTCCATCAGCGAAAAAAGTTCGTCCGCGTCCACTCCCGAGCGCACCGAAACCTCACGGGCTACCGCTCTGCGGCCCGAAACCACAAAAGCACGCTCCTTGTAGAGCGTGTCGTCAAGATCAAAGGCTATGCACAGACCCGGCGCAGTCATCGTTCAAACTTGTCTCTTTCGTCCGATGCAACAATATGTGAATTTCTCCTCGGCGAGTTCCGAAGGATCATAAATATTACGTCCGTCGACGATAACGTTGCCTTTCATCGCGCGTCGGACAAGTTTCCACGAGGGTAGACGGAACTGCTTCCACTCGGTCAGCAATGCCATAGCATCAGCATCGACAAGCGCCTCATACATGTCGGCGGCATATATGACCTTGTCGCCGATTCTGCGGCGGCACTCGTCCATCGCAATCGGGTCATAGACCACAACAGTCGCGCCGGCGTCAATAAGCTTGTCGATAACCACAAGCGACGGCGCACAGCGCATATCGTCGGTCTCAGGCTTGAACGCAAGCCCCCACACAGCCACCCGGCGGCCTTTCAGATTGCCTAAAGCGTCTGCGAGCTTGTCGAACACTATCGACTTCTGACGTTCGTTGACTTCCTCGACTGCCCTGATGATGCGCATATCATAGCCGCGGTCCTCGCCGGCCTTGATTATAGCCTTTACATCTTTCGGGAAGCATGAGCCGCCGTAGCCGCAACCGGGGTAAAGAAATTTACCACCGATGCGCACATCGCTGCCAATGCCCTTGCGCACCATGTTGACATCGGCGCCGGTCAGCTCGCAGAGGTTTGCAATCTCGTTCATAAACGATATGCGGGTCGCAAGCATCGAATTAGCCGCGTATTTTGTCATTTCGGCCGAAGGAATGTCCATGAACAGAACTCTGAAGTTATTGAGCAGGAACGGACGGTAAAGTCGCTCCATCACACGGCGTGCGCGCTCGGATTCGATTCCGATGACGACCCTGTCGGGCGACATGAAATCTTTTATCGCCGCGCCCTCCTTGAGAAATTCAGGGTTAGACGCCACCTCGAAGGGTATGTCGACTCCGCGTTTTTCGAGTTCGTCAGCGATAGCCGCTTTGACCAGCTCGGCTGTGCCGACAGGCACGGTCGACTTCGTAACAAAAAGAGAATACTTGTTGATAAGTCGGCCAAACGTCCGGGCCACCGACAGCACATAGCTCAAATCTGCCGAGCCATCCTCATCAGGCGGAGTGCCGACCGCACAGAACACTGCCTCAACATCGTCGATCACATTGTCGAGAGAGATCTCGAAATGCAGACGGCCGGCGCTGACATTGCGCCGCACCAGATCGTCAAGTCCGGGTTCGTAGATAGGCACTTTGCCTTGTCTGAGAGCTTCAATCTTATTTTTGTCAATATCCACACAGACAACATCAGCGCCCATTTCTGCAAAACACGCGCCTGAAACGAGCCCGACATAACCGGTGCCGACTATTGCTATATTCATATATCTATCTTTGTTTTGTAGTGCAAAACTAACGAATTTTTCCGACACAGCCATATCGACATATATAATTTTAGGGCTTGCACTCCGTTATTATCAAAGACCATCTCCGCGATACAGACAAATGTCACAAGCATATAGAATCATTTTCACACTAATAATAAGTGCCGTTGCAGCACTGTCAGCCGAAGCCGCAGTCAAAATATCGGGCATCATAACCGATGAGAACAACGAGCCGCTCGAATTTGCCACAATCCGCATCAAAGGCACTGCCTTAGGAACGACAAGCGGTCTTGACGGCAAATATACCATTTCCGCCCCCGACTCAGATACGATACGCGTAGTCTACACCTGCTTGGGCTATGAGGAGTCGCAGCGCAAACTTATAGAAGCCAAAGGCGACGTCACGCTCAACGTCAAGATGACGCCGACGAGCTATTCGCTCAAGGGCGTGGAAGTAACCGAAATACAGAAACAGACCGGAGCGATACAGAAACTTGATGTGTCGTCGTACAAACTCGCGCCCGACGCCAGCGGCAACGGCATCGAGTCTATGATCACTACCATGGCCGGCGTCACATCGGGCAACGAAATGTCGTCGCAGTATAATGTCAGAGGCGGCTCGTATGACGAGAACAGTGTTTACATCAACGGCATCGAGGTCTACCGCCCGCAACTTGTAACATCGGGTCAGCAAGAAGGCCTCAGCATCATAAACCCCGACATGGTGGGCGCGGTCAGCTTCTCGACCGGCGGCTTCCCCGCGCGCTATGACGACCGAATGTCGAGTGTGCTCGACATAGCCTACCGTCAGCCAGAGAGCTTCGAAGGGGCGGCATCGGCAAGCCTCATGGGCGGAAGCCTGTCGATAGGCAGCGCGTCGCGCAAATTCTCGCAGCTCCACGGCCTGCGTTACAAAAGCAACAGCTCGCTGCTGAGCTCTATGGACGACAAGGGCGAATATGACCCGCGCTTCTTCGACTATCAGACATCGATGAACTATAAGTTCAGCAACAAATTCAGCATCAACTTTCTGGGCAACATAGCAATCAACAACTACAAATTCGTGCCCGAGTCACGCACGACCAACTTCGGAACGTCGACCGACGCCAAACAGTTTAAGGTCTACTTTGACGGTCAGGAAAAAGACAAGTTCGAAACATGGTCGGGTGCAATGTCGATGACCTACAAGCCCAACAAGGCAAACGAATTCTCGCTCGTCGCCTCAGGCTTCCTGACCAACGAGCTTGTCACATATGACATAAGCGGCGAATACTGGCTCGATCAGGCCGGCACATCAGGCTCGGGCAACGGCGAAGGAGTCGGAGGCGAACTCGGTGTCGGACGCTATCACGAGCATGCCCGTAACAGACTCAAGGCATCGGTGTTAGGCATAGAGCTTCGCGGAGCAAGCGGCATCAGCAACCACAACCTGAGCTACGGACTGAGTATGCGACACCGCTCGGTGCTCGACCGCACACGCGAATGGGAGCTGCGCGACTCAGCGGGCTACTCACTTCCGGCCGACCCCGACGCTCTCAAGGTAATATACAACCTCGACTCGCGCCACGACATCACGGTCAACAACTTTGCCTTCTACGCACAGGACGCATGGCGCATCAGTTCGACAGCCGGCTTCTTCAACATCAACGGAGGCATACGCATGTCCTATACAGACTACAACAGCGAGTTTCTTTTCAGCCCGCGCATCAGTCTGGGCTTCGTGCCCGACAAGGCGCCGCAGTGGTCGTTCCGCTTCGCAACGGGCCTATACTATCAGTCACCGTTCTATCGCGAGTTCCGTATGCCGGTCAAAGATGAAGAGGGCAACACGGTCATCGTGCTCAACGACAAACTGAAGTCGCAGCGCAGCATACATTTCATCGCCGGCGCGGACTATACGTTCAGGGCGTTTGAGCGTCCGTTCAAGATTTCGGGCGAGGCATACTACAAAGTGCTCAGCGACCTGATACCCTACGAAATCGAAAACCTCAAACTCGTCTATTCGGGAGTCAACGGCTCGAGCGGCCACGCGATGGGTTTAGACATGAAGCTCTTCGGACAGTTTGTGCCCGGAAGCGACTCATGGATCAGCTTCTCACTGATGAACACCTCGCAGACGCTTAACGGAATCAAGGTGCCACTGCCGTCGGACCGCCGCTACAGTTTCGCACTGTTCTTCACGGATTATTTTCCAAAATTCCCGAGACTGAAATTCAACCTGCGAGGCATATTCTCAGACGGGCTTCCTGTGACAGCACCCCGCAGTACACGCGACAAATGGTTTTTCCGCGCGCCGGCCTACAAGCGTGTCGACATCGGTATGGCCTACGGCCTTGTCACCCCTCCTAAAGACGGCGAAACACGCACAGGCCTTGCCAAAACATTCAAGAGCGTCTGGCTCGGTCTGGACGTGTTCAATCTGCTTGATATAAGCAACGTCAGCGGATACTACTGGGTCACGGATGTCAACGACATCCAATATGCCGTGCCGAATTATCTGACACGCCGCCAGCTAAACCTCCGCGTGAGCGTTGAGTTTTAGGTCCTCTATTAAAAGTCGGCTGACTCGCCCGGACGTGTGAGACAAATCATGCGTGTGCCGACATTCTTTGTAAAGGGATAGGCGGCAAAGTTGCAAGCCTTGTCAGATGGGTCGTCAGTGTGATAAGGCACGAAGGCGGCCACAGATACCTTTTCGAGGAAGCGGGCCGCACCCATAGCGAAATCAGGACCGTCGACAGTATCGACAGACATCATCGCCAAGTCGAACGACGGCTGCGCGGAAGCAATGCGGTCGACGGCTGTCATGAACTTCTCTTCGTATTTTTTCACATCGCGGGGAGCGTCGTCGTTGTGAGACAGAGGCTCGCCGAGTTCTCCGGCATGGAAAATGTGTTTGCCGTCGGCGGTCTTGACATCGAAGCAGACACCCTTGCCTGTTGTGCCGTAAGCCTTAACCGTTATGCCGCCGACGCTGTCCTCGATGACATCGCCGTGGCTCATCCATGCGATAGGAACTGACATGTTGTCCTGTCGGTCGACAATGTCATTGCTCATCACATAAAGGCGCTTATGATTCTGAGCGAGGTTGAACACTTCATGGTTGAAATGGTCATGATGATTGTGGGAGAAAAAGAACACCACCGGCATTTCGGGATTATGCTCCAATGTCTTCACTACCTTGTGAGCCGGGTCTCGGTAGTAGTCAAATACGAGAATGACATCGGGAGTCTGAACCATAAAACCACTATGGTCTAGATAAGTAAGTTTGCTCATAATGCGTTGTATTGCGTTAAATGATTTCAAATATCAATCTGAAATCGCGACAGTCAAACCGTCAATCGCAATGTCAACGCCTTGAGGCAAGAGTTTCTTAGTGTTATCAATCAACCCCATGTCGTGGCTCAGATGAGTGAGGAAAGCCTGTCGTGGTTTCACTACACTAATAACATCCAGAGCCTCCCGCAGGTTCATATGCGACATATGAGGCTGATGACGCAGGGCGTTGAGGACCAAAGTATCGATGCCCGAAATCGCGGCGGCTGTCTCGGGCGGCATTTTAGAACAATCGGTTATATATGCAAGGTTGCCAATCTTAAAGCCGATGATAGGCAGGCGGGCGTGCATGACCGGCAGGGGTGTGACCGTAAGGCCGTCGACATCAAAGTCGCGGTCGGCGGCAATCTCGTGAATCCGGAATGTCGGCACACCCGGATAGAGATGCTTTGCAAAGCAGTAAGGCACACGATCGCGCAGGTCTTGGGCGACATCGGGCAGACAGTAGACCGGGAAGGGTTCAGGATGACAGTAAGGTCGCATGTCGTCGATGCCTCCGACGTGGTCGTAGTGGGAATGGGTCAGGAGCAAGGCAGTCAGAGCCGGCGACCCTACCCCGAGAATCTGCTGACGGAAGTCAGGTCCGCAGTCAATCAGCAGGCGACGTCCTCGGGTCTCGACGAGAGCCGAGGCTCTCAAGCGCTTCTCCCGAGGATCGGTCGAAGTGCAGACCTCGCAGTTGCAGCCAATCTGCGGTACGCCGGTCGATGTGCCTGTGCCTAAAAACTTCAGTATCATATACGGAAACGAGTTAGCAGACCGTCTTCAAAGATGAGATAGATGCCATCGTCGTAGTTCCACTGCTCGACGACAGCGTTGATCACTGGAATAGTGCGGTAGCTGTTTGGAGCACCCAACGCAAGCCGGCATTCGTCGCGTGTCATGCCTTCGCGCACCTTGCTGTTGATAATCAACTCCCAGGTTTCGTCGCTGATCTGCGGGTAGCGTTTGCGCGGGTCGTCGAAGTTGAAGACAGTGGAGAAATTGCGTGTCGCGGCACGGTCAGCGCCGACGGTCATAGGCAGCCAGCAGTCGTCAGAACCGCCGACGGGGCGAAAATAAACTTTCAGCGGGTAGATGTATGTGCCCGGAACTACTTTCAAGATTCGGACGGGGATGTGGCGCTTGCCTACAATGGCCTTGTCGTTAGCTGCACTGAACCATTTAGGAGTCGAGATATAATATATACTGTCTCTCATCGCCGAGTCGACACGCTCGACGATAGAGCGCTCGACAGAAAAGGGCACTTCGAGGCGTTGGCGCTCAGACAATTTGTCGGCAGAGACATCGACAGGATAGCGCAACTCGCCGTCGCGGTCGTCGACCGTGAACACAGCCTGAAGAGCGACGTCGCCGGTAACGGACGGAACGTCGATGAAACGCTCAAAGACGAGGTCGTGACCACAGAGCGAATCGGCGTTGCCGAAGCCCGGAGCAAAAATAATCGAAACCTTGTCGTCGGTAACGACAAAGCGTTTGCCGCGTTTCCAGTCGGCGGGCCGCTCGCTGCGGATGTCGCTGAGGAAGAGCTGCTCGGGAGTCTGAGTGGCCGCATCGCGCTTGCGCACATCTCCGGCCGAGATGCGAGGAGTGCTCTCAATGCCGGTAAAGCAAGAGCATGAAAGCGCCGCCAAAGAGGCGGCGCATATCAATTTATGGAAGATACCTTTCACTTATTGTCAGTGGGGTCGATGCCCATGTTATGGAAGATGAAAGAATAGATGTCGGAATATTCGTCGATAACTTTCGCTATCGGTTTGCCTGCACCATGACCGGCTTTGCTGTCGATTCTAATCAGTTTGGGATTGTCGCCGGTGTCGGCAGCCTGCAGAGTGGCAGCGTATTTGAAAGAATGAGCGGGAACGACACGGTCGTCGTGGTCGGCAGTTGTAACCATGATTGCCGGATAGGGAGTGCCGTCGTTCTTGATGTTGTGAATCGGCGAATAAGCCAGCAGGTATTCGGCCATTTCGGGCGAGTCGGCAGATGTGCCGTAGTCGTGAGCCCAGTTCCAGCCGATAGTGAAAAGATGATAGCGCATCATGTCCATGACGCCGACGCGGGGAATGGCGACACGGAAGAGGTCGGGACGCATGTTGGTCACAGCACCGACGAGAAGGCCTCCGTTGCTGCCGCCCTCGATAACCATGAGGTCGGGGTTGGTACATCCTTCGTCAATCATGTACTCGGCAGCTGCGATAAAGTCATTGAACACGTTGAGTTTCTGCTGCTTGGTGCCGGCGAGATGCCAGGGTTCGCCATATTCGGCACCGCCACGCAGATTGGTCTGGGCATAGATGCCGCCATTTTCGAGCCACAGGAGACGATTGGCAGAGAAAGATGGATTGAGAGTGATGTTGAAGCCGCCATAACCATAGAGGTAAACGGGGTTTGAACCGTCGCGTTGCAGGCCTTTCTTATATGTGATAAACATGGGGACTTTCGTGCCGTCGGCCGAGGTGTAGAATACCTGTTCGGTCACATAGTCGTCGGAGTTGAAGCCCTGAAGTTCGGTCTGACGGAAAAGTTTGCTTTCTCCAGTTGCAATGTCGTAGCTGTAGACCGAAGCCGGATATGTGAACGAAGAGAAGGAATAGAAGGTCTCGGGGCTCTTGGAGTCGGTAGAGAACTGCAGCTTGCCATAGGTCGGGAGTGTGATTTCGCGCACGGGTGTGCCGTCGGCATTATAGACGTAGGCATGGTGGGAAGCATCTTTGTCGTAAGTGAGGATGAGTTTGTCGCCAGCAAACTGCGCACCGACAAGGACTGCGTCGTCGCGCTGCGGAACGAGATCTTTCCAGTTGGCGCGCTGAGGAGCTTTGATGTCGGCAGTGACGATGCGATTCATCGGGGCATCGGCAGAAGTGAAGATGTAGAGCTTACCGTCGCGCGAGTCAATGACAGAAATATCATTGTCCTGCGACTCCTCAACAGTGACCCACTCAGAACCGGCTTTGGTAAGGTCTTTGACGTAGAGCGAATTGCCATTGCCAGCGCCTCCGCCCATGACGATGAGAGTTGATTCGTCGGGAGTGATGTCGACACTATGGAAATGGAGCGGCTCGTTGCGGTTTTCGTAAATGACTTTATCTTCGCTCTGA
>JAGAOW010000114.1 GCA_017889945.1 Muribaculaceae bacterium | reverse complement strand
CGGGGTGGTGTCGTTGCCGACCTTGACGATGCGGTCAGATTTTTGCAGTCCTGCTTTGGCGGCGGGGTCGCCCGACATGACGTTGGCGATGACAACCGGCACACGGATGCTCATGCCCATATAGTCCTTGCCTTTGGTGGCGATTGATTTGATGAGTTCGTCAGTGATGGTAATGTCGACTGTGTCCTTGCCGTCGCGGAGCACTCCGACCTTGGCGCCGGGCTGAACGATGTCCCATGCGACGCTGTAATCCTTGGCGTCGAGCATCTTGCCGTTGAGCGACAGCAGTTTGTCGCCGTTACGGACGCCTGCTTGCTGCATTTCGGTGCTGAAGTCCATGCCTTCGTTCATGGCCGTGAACGGAACGACTCTGTCGCCCCAGTGCATTGCTATGCCGGCGTAGATGACTATGGCCAGTATAAAGTTGAACAGCACACCTGCGACCATGACCAACAGACGCTTATATGCAGCTTTGGAGCGGAATTCCCATGCCTGAGGTTCGCTCGCGAGGTCTTTGCTGCTTTGGGTTTCGTCGACCATACCGGCAATCTGGCAATATCCGCCGAGCGGCAGCCAGCCGAGACCGTAGAGGGTGTCGCGCCATGTCGGTTTGCCGTCGGGACGCGGTTGATGCTCCTTGCCCACACGGAATGTCAGCCACGATTTGTCGTTGCCGGCCTTGTCGTTCCAGCCGATTATCTGAAGCGTACCCTTCATCGGGTCATATTTCAGAAGCGAGAACCACGGGTTGAAGAAGAGGTAGAAACGGTTGACTTTGATGCCGAATATTCTGGCGAATATATAGTGGCCGAACTCATGGATAGTGACCAGTATCAGCAGGGCTACTATCAGCTGAAGGGCTTTGATAAGAAATGATTCCATTTGTCAGTAGTGATGTCTGTTTGTCAGTTGATTAAAGTCGACGCATATCGGCGCGCCTCGTCGTTGGTCGCCACATAGTCTTCATAGTCGGGCGATTCGATGCGTTCGATGTGGTCGAGCGTGCGTTCGATGATGTCATAGATGCCGTAGAACGGAATGCGGTCTTTCAGAAATGCAGCTACCGCTATTTCATTGGCTGCATTGATGATACATGCGCAGTTGCCGCCTTCGTCCAGCGCTTTCGCCGCAAGGCTCAGACAGGGAAAGCGTCCGGCATCGGGCGCTTCAAACGTAAGCGATGTAAAATCGCTCAGCGACAGCGGTTTCTCGGCGTCGTCAAGTCGGGCAGCTTCGCCGAGGGCGTAGGCTATAGGCAGTTTCATGTCGGGCAGACCGAGCTGTGCTTTTATCGCACCGTCGACAAATTCGACCATCGAGTGGACTATTGACTGCGGATGCACCACGGCTGTGATTTTCTGACTGTGGACGCCGAAGAGCCATTTGGCTTCGATGATTTCAAAGGCCTTGTTCATCATCGTTGCCGAGTCGATTGTGATTTTCGCGCCCATCGACCAGTTGGGATGTTTCAGGGCGTCGGCGGCTTTGGCGAGGGCTATGCGCTCGCGCTCCCATGTGCGGAAAGGTCCGCCCGAAGCTGTGATTATCAGGCGTCTGACCTTGCTGCGGTCTTCGCCGGCAAGACATTGATAGATGGCCGAATGTTCTGAGTCGACAGGATATACCTTTGAACGCGACCGGCTGAGCAGTCGGTCGATATAGCTGCCGGCTACGACTAATGTCTCTTTGTTGGCAAGCGCTATATCTTTGTCGGCGCGTATGGCTGCGATGGTCGGAGCAAGTCCGCTGTAGCCTACAGTGGCTGTGACTACGGTGTCGACGTCGTCGCGGCACACCGCTTCGCAAAGGGCCTTTTCGCCCGCTGCTGTAGAAATGCCCAATGGGCGCAGAGCCTCGCTCAGCGCCGCATGTTTGCTTTCGTCGGCTATAACTGCCAGTGCGGGCCGATGTCGCAGCGACAGCTCGATGAGCTTGTCGACGCGGCTTCCGGCTGCAAGCACTGTCGCACGGTATTTTTCAGGATGTGAGCCGATAATCTCGAGCGTTTGCGTTCCTATCGAACCGCTTGCGCCGATCACGGCTATTCTTTTTGGCTGGTCAAGCATAATTTTCTCTTTGTAAGCACAAAGTTACACATTTGCTGCGTTAGTTTTGCTATTTGTGCCTTGCAAAAATCATTATCCGACCGTCAGACGCGGTCTTTTTTTATTCGACCGACGATGTGAATTGCGGGCGGTCGCCTGTCACGAGGCGGTCGGGACGCAGCTTGAGGCTGAATTCCGAGCTCTTGTCGCCGCTATATGAATGCCATTTCAGTATGATGCGTGTTTCGTTGCCTTCGATTTGTGTCAACTCATTGAGGTTGAACGCTATCAGCGCGTCGCCCCAGCGGCCGTTTGTCTCTCCGCGGGCATCGTGGCGCAGCTCGAGTTCCAGCGGGTCTGATGAATTTTTATATACCAGATTGATATAGTGTTTCGAGCCGGGAGCGCCCCAGAATGTGCGGACACGCATCGTGAGATATCCGTCTTCAGCCACAGTGACCCAGTCGTTTACGATTTCGATGGGGTCGTTGCCATAGTTTATGTTGTTCATATCTCCCATGTCAGGCACAGGCATTTTTGTGCGTATGCTGTCGAGCCAGTTTACGGTCACATGCTGCACCTTGCCTTGCGGTGCGCCGTTTTCCGTGTAGTTGACCAATGCGCGGACTTCTTTCTTGCCGAACGGCGACTTCGTGATATTGTCGGCTATGAGCTGATTTTCGTCGTCGAGCTGCATCACAAAGCTTTCATCGGCCTGCGGACGGATTGTAACCACTGCATTGGGCAAACTCAGAAACACTTTTTCATCTTCTTTCGAACAAGACTGGAGTGAAACGGACAGACAGCTGAGAACTACGATTGAGAGGTATAAAAATTTTGCTTTCATTGAATAAATCATGTTTTTGTACATCTACTTTCAACTCTTCAACTCCATATCTCCCCAAACATTGCATCTCAAATTGTGAAATTAGACTAAAACCGTTTAACAGGCTCTAAACTTCGATCAGCTCTCGCAGAATGGCGTCGGAAGTGAACCATGCCCGCTCGCTGATTCTCAGCCGCCCGGCCGGAGTCAGCGACATCGACCCGTCGGCGATGAAGCCTTGCGTCTCCTCTTTGAGCCGCCGGGCCTGCGCCTGCGTTAATTCTTTCAGGTCAAGGCCGTCGGCTGTCCTAAGGGCCGTTATAAGCTTGTCGTTCAGACGCTCGGTTTCGTTTTCTTCGTCGATTATCGTTGCTGGAAAACCGTCGATATAAGCCCGCAGGTTCGACGGATTGTAGCGCCTCACGCGTCCGTCGAAGCTGTGTGCGCCCGGTCCGAGACCGAGATAGGGGCTTGAGGTCCAGTACGATGAATTGTGGCGCGAACGCATGTCCGGCAGAGCGAAATTCGATATTTCATAGTGTTCATAGCCCGCTTCGGCGGTTTTGTCACAAAGCATGCCGTACATCCTCTCGAGCGTTTCGTCGTCGGTCGGCGTGATTTTTCCTGCTGTCATGCGCGCGTAGAGCGCAGTTCCCGGCTCATACGACAGGCAGTAGGCCGACATGTGGGGCAGCTTGTAGCTTAAAAGTTTTTCAAGCGAATTTTGCCAGGAGTCCATATCCTGCCCGGGCAGACCGTAGATCAGGTCACACGAAATATTGTCTATGCCGCATCGCCGCAGACACTCTATCGCCTCCGTGGCGCGACGGCTGTCGTGACGGCGGTTTATTGCCGCAAGTTCTTGGTCGTCAAACGATTGTATGCCCATGCTTACGCGGTTCACGCCTATCTCGCGCCATGCGCTTACGGCCTCTACGTCAACGTCTTCCGGATTGACTTCGATTGTGAATTCTTTTGCTCGGCCTATAGGCAGACGGCTGCACAATCGCTGCAGCTTTTCGGCCGGGATAATCGATGGCGTTCCGCCTCCGATGTAGACAGTCTCAAAATCTTCCTCGATTTCGCCGCGCCTCATCTCAAACTCGCGGACAAGCGTGTCAAGCAATTCGTCGACGCGCCGGCGGTCGGGCGTCGAAAAGAAGTCGCAGTAGCTGCACTTGCTGTGGCAGAACGGTATGTGAATATACAATCCGGCCATCGCTAATAATTCTCAGGCGGCACGCGACCGCATAGCTCCGTGAACGGACAGAATTTGCATGATTCCGGCTTCTCGGCCTGGTCAAACGCGGTCGTTTCGTCAAATATTTCGGCTATCATCCCGAACAGACCGCTGCGGAAGTCAGCCTCGACCTGACGATAATCGTTCACTTCGCAGCCGTCGATTTCGATTTTGGGAATAGCGCCGTTGAGCGACATGATTCTGAACGGGTAGACCACCGGCAGTATGCCCTTGTGCGTGCTGTCGGCCATATCG
>JAGAOW010000113.1 GCA_017889945.1 Muribaculaceae bacterium | reverse complement strand
CGCGAATTCGCGTGGCCTTTGTCGTTATGTGATGTTTGTTGTTATTCTGCGGTCTCGGGGTCGAGAACTATGACGCGGTAGTTATCCTGTTTGATAAGCTGACGCATGAAGTCCTGAACATCCTTGGGCGTGATTGAATTGACGAGTTCGAGTCGGCCGTTGAATGTGTCGACGCCATTGAGCGTCCAGCCTGCGATTGAACCGGCCCATGCTTCGTTGTCTTCAAGTGAGCTTGTCGCGTTCTTGGCCATGTATTCTTTGACCGGTTTGAGTTCGTCTTCAGTGACATTCTCTGTCATGGAAGTGATGAGGTCGTGTATTACAGCAAGAGTTTCGTCTTTCATTTCCGGCTTCATCGGGAATGCGGTCTGAAGCACTGTGTTGACTTTGCCTACGCGATCCATGTCGCCTTGCATACCGATGGAGTAAACGGCGCCCATTTCTTCGCGGACCTTCTTGAGCAGACGGTTGCTGAGAATCTGACCCGAAATACTTGCGAGCACTTTGTTGCGCTGGTCATAGGGCATAGTGCCGAATACGCCGATGAACACAAATGTCTGGGGTGTCTCCATCTTGGTTGTGAACTGGTCGGTAGCGTTGCCGAGAACCGGTTCGAGGTCTGAGTTCCATTCGACTTTGTCAAGTTTGCTCTTTTGGCCGCCGGGCAGAGTTGCGATATACTGTTCGACGAGCGGACGCAGTGTCGCGGGGTCGATGTTGCCTGAGAATACGAATGTGAAGTCAGAAGCGTCGGCAAGCATGGTGTGGACGATTTCAAGCGTCTGTTCGCGGTTGGCTGCGTCTGCGACAGCCGATGTAATCATCTTGTGTTTCGGCGATTTGAACAGCACATCGGTCAGCTTCTTGGAGAAGATGAAGTTAGGTGTGGATTCCTGATTGCTGAGCGCACCTTTGATCATGTTCTGCGATGCGGTAAATTCGTCAGGTGTGATTTCGAATGCCGAGAAGCCCATATAGATAAGTTCCATAAGTGTCGGCAGGTCTTTGACTGTGGTCTCGCCGCTTACCGTGCGGTTATAGTCGTCGAATGCGATGTCAAGCGAAACCTGTTTGCCCTGAAGATATTTTTGCACGTCGGTCGAAGTGTAGTCGCCTAAGCCGTGTGAATTCATTGCGAAGGGGAGGAAGATGACCGAAGCTGCCTTGTCGTCGCCGACAGTCGATGTGCCGCCCTTGGCATATGCGTTGAACACAATCTGGTTGTCTTTGAATTTGGTCTGCTTGACGATTACCTTGGCGCCGTTGCTGAGAGTCCATTCGGTAGCTCCCCACTGCGGAAGTTCGGTTTCTGATACAATTTTGCCGGGTGCGGGCAGCGACGGAATCAGCGGCTCGGCTTTCATTTCGTCTTTGTAAGGCTCGATTTCTTCTTCGTCAATCGACTCGATGGCTTTCTGGAGAGCGTCTTCAGTCGGAACTATTGTAGCGTCGTTCTCGGGAAGCATGATAATGAACACGCGGTTGTCTTCCGAAACAAGCTGCTGCATGAACTGGTTGATGGCTTCGAGAGGAATCATCGGAGCAATCTGTTTGTAGATTTCATATTCAGTCTTGATGCCGGGGATAGGGCTGTTGTCTATGAAACTGCGCACATATTCATTTCCGTAGGTCGTCGACTCGGTGTTGTTGCGGTTCTCATAGAGTTTTTCAATGCGCGAGAGGAATTCGGCGCGCGCACGTTCATATTCGCCGACGGTAAATCCGCCGCGTGAAGCGCGGAGTAGTTCGCGGTAGACTGACTGAATGGCCGGAACGACATCATTGCCCTTGCCGTTGCCTTCGACTGTCAGAGCGTCTTTGGTCGAAGAAATAAAGAAGTCGCCGATATTTGTGCGAGGCTGTGTGAAATCGCAGTCGGGTTTCTTGGCGAGTTCACTCAAACGGCCCTGGAGCATCGATGTTACCATCCTCTTGAGATATTCGACAGGGAAGAAAGCCTGAGTGTTGCGATATTCTTTGGGGAGCATGGGGTCGGTCTTGAAACACAGCATGAACTGGCTGCTGCCTACTTCCGGGTCAGAGCCGACGGCGTAGATTGTGCCGGGAGTGTCTTCGACGGGATAGTAGACGCGCTCTTTTGCGTTTTCAGGCATCTTTATCGGAGCAAAATATTCTTTGATTTTAGCCTCGACATAAGCGGGGTCGATGTCGCCTACGACGATGATGCCTTGCTGGTCAGGACGATACCATGTGTGGTAGTAATCGACCAATGCCTGATAGGGGAAGTTGTCGACAACTTCCATTGTGCCGATGGGCAGACGGTGTCCATAGCGGTCTTCAGGATAGATTGTCGGCAGCAATTTCTCTATGACGCGCATTTCGCCGACCATAGACTGACGCCATTCTTCGTGGATGACTTTGCGTTCGGAGTCAATTTCTTTGGGGTCGAGTGTCAGTGCGCAGGCCCAGTCGTGGAGCACGAGCAGACATGAGTCTACGACTGAGTTCCGTGCGGCTGGAACATTGTTGATGCGATAGACGGTTTCGTCTATTGAGGTGTAGGCGTTGAGGTTGTAGCCGAATTTCACGCCTACTGATTCGAGCCAGCTGATGAGAGAGTTGCCGGGGAAGTTTTCAGATCCGTTGAAACACATGTGTTCGAGGAAGTGTGCCAGACCGCGCTGGTTCTCTTCTTCGAGGATAGAGCCGACCTTCTGTGCGATGAAGAAATCGACCTGACCTTTGGGGGTGTTATTGTGACGGATGTAATAGGTCAGCCCGTTGTCGAGTTTGCCTACAGTAACTGCGGAGTCTACAGGGACAGGCGGCATTTGCTGAGGCATCTGAGCTTTAGCAATTCCGAGAGTCATCAGACCCGCTGCGAGCAGAAGCCCGCGTCTGAATAGTTTTTTCATTTTTTAATCTATTGGTTATTGTTGATGTTTATTTGACTATTTTATGAGAAGATAATTACTTTTGGCTTTGTTAAATCGTGTTAATTTGTGTGGGTTTTTCGCTTTGTCTTGCCGAAAATGATTGATAATGCGACTATTGCTGCAAGCGCCCAAGGGTAGTAGAGATAGATCCATGGCGCTTCCGGACTGATGCCGGCAAGCGAGACCGCAAGCAGGGTCTGTGCGCCGTAGGGCAGGAGACACTGCATTATGCAGGAACAGGTGTCTAACAGACTTGCTGTCCGTGCCCCACTGATGCCATATCGTTCGGCAATCTTCCTCGACAGCGAGCCTACGGTAATGATGGCCACGGTGTTGTTGGCGGTGCAGATATTGACCGTGCTGACAAGGGTGGCGATTGCAGCTTTAGCACCCCTCGCGCCGTGGATGTGCTTGCTCATGGCTTGCAGCAGGAAGTTGATGCCGCCGGTCGCCTTGATTGTGCCGAGCATTCCGGCCGACAGAAGAGTGATAACGATCAGGTCGCCCATCGAACCGATGCCATTGCCCATGAATTCGGCAAGTTCAATCATGCTGAAGCCGTGGGCCGCCGCTATAATCATTGCCGCCGTTATACCGCAGACCAAAACGACGGTTACATTTAGTCCTGCGAGCGACAGTGCGATGATAAGTATATAAGGAATAATCAGCGACAGGTCGGTTTCCCTGACAACAGAGGTGCAGGGATTGTCGAAACCGGTCACCGTATAAATCGTAAGCGTCAGCAATGCGGCGGGAAGCACTATTGCAAGATTGGCCTTGAACTTAACATTCATCGCGACGCCCTGAGTTCGGGTGGCTGCGATTGTGGTATCGGAGATAAACGACAGATTGTCGCCGAAAAACGCGCCGCCGAGAACTGCCGCCACATATAGGGGCACATTTCCTCCGCCGGTGTTGGCTATATCGACAGCCAAAGGCGACAGCGCCACCACTGTGCCGACCGATGTGCCTATAGACAGTGATATGAAGCATGCGGCCACAAACAGCCCCGGCAACAGCAGATTGCTCGGCAGATATTTCATCGTCACGGCGACAGTCGCGTCAATCGAGCCGGTCTCCTTGGCCAGCGACGCAAACGCTCCGGCGAGGATGAAAATCCAAATCATATAGATGATGTTGGGCGACCCGGCTGCTTTTGAGAATGTTTCGATGCGCTGCGAGAGCGGTTTGTGGATGTCGATGGCTATTGCCCAAATCGATGCGGCTATAAAGGCCACCGACAGGGGCATTTTGTAGAAATCGCCAATGACAAGCGACACAACGAGATACATCGCCATGAAAACTGCAATCGGCGAAAGCGACAGCAGACCTTTGCTTGTCCTGATTCTATTATTTAATTCTGAGTCTGACGTATCCGGAACGATTTTATATCTACAATAGTGCTACGGGAACAGCGTTCAGATGCAAAATTACACCTTATTTATCTCATGGCCAAATGTCAGTAGATGAAAACCTGCATAAAAACCTGCTGCTAAACGTCAGGCGAAGCAGATTGTCTTCTGTTACCAGTTGTCGGTGCGGAAGGGGATGCAGGGGAGGTGATTGGCGCCGTAGAGGGTGCCGGGCTGGAAGTCACGCCAGCAGTAGCGCACGGCGACCGGCTCGGCCACGGCATCCGACGACACGACGATTTCGTCAGCTGTGACAAGCAGCACCGAATCGGCAGGGTGGAACACGCGGTCGGCTCCGGCGAGTTCAAAGCCGCGGATGTCGTAGTTGCGGCACAGACCTGAGACGGGCGCTTCGAACTTTATGCGAACTTCATTGCCCTCGATGCTGTGGCTTTTATAGCGCGGGCTCTCGCAGGGCATCTGTGTCATGCCATAGGCGCGGTTGAGCGCGAGGTCGCAGAGACGGAAACCGACGTCGCGTTTGTTGCCCGGATGGATGTTATAGCGTTCGAAGTCTTCGACAAGGTCGTTGGTTGAAATCATGCCGCTGTTGGGTATAGCGCGGATGGCATCCCACTGCGCCTGACGCAGAAGCGGCGCTTTGCCGCTCTGATTGCCACGGTATTCGAATGGCGCAATCTCGACGGCGAAAAAGGGAATGTCGCCGCGTCCGATTTGCTCACGCCAGTGTTTGACCATAGTTTCGAGCCGATTGGCGTAGGTCGTTTCCGTTCCCACGTTGGAGCAGCCCTGATACCAGATTATGCCTTTGTAGACATAATCTTTGATGGGGTAGAACATGGCGTTGTACATTACCAAAGGCCGCAGATAGTGAGGTGTTTTGTCGAGGTCGGCCGGGTCGAGCGATATGTCGTCGTAGGTCTCAAGTATTTCTCTCGGAAGCCAGCTTTCGACTTTTGAGCCTCCATAGGTGGCGCAGACTATGCCGACGGGCACGTCGAGCACCTGACTCATCCGCTTGGCGAAATACCATGCGACGGCGCTGTAATCAGGCGCGAGCTCGGGCGAGGGCACGGTCCACCTGGCGTTGACTGTGTCGACAGGCGTCATGCTTCGGCTCATCGGAACTTTGAACATTCTAATCCGTCCGGCTTGCTCACGGGCCGAGGCGACTTCGTCGAAGCCTCTGCTGACGTTGCATCCGGCGAAGCCTTTGAGGGGCATATCCATGTTTGACTGGCCTGACGCGAGCCACACTTCGCCTATGAGTATATTGTCGAGCGTAGTCGGCTCGCCGTCGCTGACGGTAATGCTGTAGGGCGTGAAACTGCCCGCAGGCGTCTCGACGGCCAGCGACCACTCGCCGATGCGGTCGGTCGTGGTGGTGTAGGTTTTGCCGTTCCATGACGGGGTAACAGTGACTTGCGCGCCGGGATCTGCTTGCCCGAAGATGCGGATATTTTCATTTTGCTCCAGCACCATATTGTCAGTGAACATTGAGCCGAGCCGCACTTTTGCTTCGGCGGCAGCTCCGCCGCCAATCAGCGCGGCTACCAATATACTTATTATTGCTTTCATAATTAGAACTTTCAATTGACACACAAAGATAATAAAAAAAGGACTCATCACTGAGTCCTTTTTTAGAGGTTTCCAATAGGTACAATTTCTAAGGTAAAAAAGATTGTTTTAGGTTTGCGCAACAAAGGTCACGCATTTGTGGAGAGTTGCCAAATTTTTTTATATGTTTTACGGCATAGTTTTTAGGCATACATGCCGTTCGGGAAGGTGTCTAAGCGGTGCAAAATTTTGATATATAGAGGGGTATCGCGTTTTGACAGTCGCAAAAAGTTCTCGCTTTTGTTATTGTGAAATATTGTTAAATTGATTATTCGCCCTTGCAAAATGCTTTAGTTCGAAGTTCTGACCGTCGAAAACCGCATAGCTGTAATTATAAATCCAGTCTCCGAGAATTACTAATCGCGTGTGGTCGCACAGCGTTTTGTCGACCATGACGTGATGATGGCCGAGGACAATAAAATCGGTGTCGGGATGAGCTGCGATATACTCTTCAGCCCAATTTTCGACCTGACAACGGACAGGCCCTTCATAGACCGGACGGTCGTTAGGGTCGTAGGCCCGGTTGCTTGCGCTCCAGCGATAAGCGAAGCCGACAGTCCATCGGGGATGGATGGCCGAATAGAGGCGCTGACAGAAGCGGTTGCGGAAAAGCGAGCGAATGAAGCGGAACGAGGGTGCGAGCCTGCCGAGACCGTCGCCGTGAGATATAAAGAAGTTGCGCCCGTCGATTTGAGTCGTCACTGAGCCGTCGACAACCTCAATGCCTATTTCATCGCGAAGGTAATCGAAGAGCCAAATATCGTGGTTGCCGATAAGCAATGTGATTTTGACGCCTTTGTCGGCAAGAGCGGCGAGAGCTCCGAAAAATCGGACATGGCCGCGAGGCACTACGGTGCGATATTCAAACCAGTAGTCGAGAATGTCTCCGACGAGATAGAGGCTCTTTGCATCAGGCTCGATGGTGTAGAGAAAGTCAACGACCATCTGTTCGCGAAGCCGCGGTCTGTCGAGGTAGGCCGCTCCGAGATGAAGGTCGCTGAGAAAATATGTCTTGGTGCGAAGAGCCATGGCAGAAATTGCAGCGGGTCAGAGGAATCCGAGTTCGAGTTTGGCCTCCTCCGACATCATGTCCTTGTTCCATTCGGGTTCGAAAACAAGGTTGATGTTTACGGCGCTTACGCCTTCGATCGACTCGAGTTTGTAGCGGGCGTCTTCAATCAGGAAGTCGGCCGCCGGACAGTTGGGAGCGGTCAGGGTCATGTCAACGTCGAGAGTGCCGTCGTCCTGAAGGTCGATTTTGTAGACCAGGCCGAGGCTATAGATGTCGACGGGTATTTCGGGGTCGAAGACCGTGCGCAGCATCTCGACTGCCCGCTCTTCGATTGCGGTTCTTTGTTCAGGTGTCATAATGATGCGAAGTTACAAAAAATAAATTGAAAACCGTGGCTATGACAAATAGCACAGTCAAATATTTGTCCAAAAGTAGAAAAAAGTGTTATATTTGCACCATAAGTGAATTCGAAATCATTTTTACAACACAAACACATTATAAGTATGAGAACAATCAAACATCTTCTTCTGGCCTTGGTTGCCATCGTTGCAATGGCCGGAACGGCAAATGCTCAGTTTAAATTCGGCCCGCGTGTGGGCATCAATGTGAACTCGATGCACTTCAACGAAAAAATCTTTGATTCGGACAATCGCACAGGCTTCAACGCCGGTTTGCAGGCCGAGTTTACAGTGCCTGTAGTCGGTATCGGTCTGGATGCGTCGCTTATGTATGTGCGCCGCACCAACGAGTATAACGATAATAATAATGTGTATACCCGTAACTGCGACTATTTCGAAATCCCCGTCAACCTCAAATGGAAGACTAATATTCCTCTGATAAATAAAATCGTCAGACCGTATATTTTCACAGGTCCGAGTTTTGCGTTCCTTACGTCGAAACGCGCTGTGACTAATGCTTACAAATATAAATCGGTCGACACATCATGGAACGTCGGTCTCGGTCTTGAGTTCTTCAGCCATCTTCAGGTTGCAGCCTACTATGGTTTCGGCCTCAACAACGCATTCGAAACTTTCGGTCGCGATGCTGAGAAGATTGACGGCAAGACTCATTGCTGGACTGTCACGGCTGCATGGCTGTTCTAAGCGGTCTTCATAAAATAACGACGTCGGAGTTCGAAATCGAGCTCCGGCGTTGTTATATATAGATGTAATTTATTTATTGACACGGAAGCGTTCGCAGCCTTCCTTGAAGTAAGCCACAATCTGACGAGCGGCGGCGATGCCGGCGTTTATGTTGGCTTCGGCTGTCTGTGCGCCCATTTTCTTCGGTGTGAAGAATACGCGGTTGCCGAAACGGGCAATCAGGTCGTCGGCAGAGTCTGGTCTGACGTCGGCGAAATATTTCAGGTCGGGACGGGCGTCGAGAGCGCGTGCGAGACCTTCTTCGTCGATGACTTCTTTGCGGGCGGTGTTGATGACAACGCCGTTTTTGGGCATAGAGGTCAGCAGGTCATAGCCGATTGATTTGACTGTTTCGGGTGTGGCGGGGATGTTGACTGAGATGAAACGGTTGTCGTGATAAAGTTTCTCGACAGTTTTGCAGGGTTCTACTCCGGCGTCGACCAAAACCTGTTCGGGGCAGTAGGGGTCGACTGCCATGACCGACATGCCGAAGCCTTTGGCTATACGGGCCACATTTCGGCCAACCTGACCAAAAGCCTGAATGCCGAGCGACTTTCCTGCGAGTTCGCTGCCCGACGTTCCGTCGTAGCAGTTGCGCACGGCCATAACCATCATGCCGAAAGCAAGTTCGGCGACGGCGTTTGAGTTCTGGCCGGGAGTGTTTTCGACGACCACGCCGTGGGCTGTGGCAGCCTGAAGGTCGACGTTGTCATAACCTGCTCCTGCGCGGACTACAATCTTCACTGAGGGTGCGGCAGCAAATACATCTTCGCCGATTTTATCGCTGCGGATGATGATTGCGTCAGCACCGGCAGCCGCGTCGAGCAATTCCTGACGCGAGCTGTATTTTTCGAGGAGCGCGAGTTCAAAACCTGCTTCTTCGACAACTTTGCGAATGCCTTCGACTGCAACGGCAGCAAATGGCTTTTCGGTTGCAACAAGTACTTTTGTCATAGTCGTCAGGTTTTAGCGAGTTGCCTCAAAGTCTTTCATTGCTTCGACGAGCACATGTACGCTTTCGATGGGCAGAGCGTTGTAGAGCGAAGCGCGGAAGCCGCCAACCGAGCGATGGCCTTTGATGCCGACTATGCCGCGTGCAGAAGCGAAGTCGATGAAGTCTTTTTCGAGTTCTTTATATTCGGCTTTCATCACGAAGCAAACGTTCATAATCGAGCGGTCAGCTGTGTCGGTCACAGTGCCTTCGAACATGCGGCTCGAATCGATTGCGTCATAGGGCACTCTTGCCTTTTCGAGGTCGCGGCGTTCGAGTTCTTTGATGCCGCCGAGCATCTTGTAGTAGCGCAGAGTCTGGAGCGCGGAGAAGATGGGCAGCACGGGAGGAGTGTTGAACATCGAGCCTTTTTTGACGTGGGTCTGATAGTTGAGCATGGTCGGTATCTGACGGTCGACGTGGCCGAGAGCGTCGTCGCGGACAATGACGAGAGTCACACCTGCGGGCGCAAGGTTTTTCTGTGCGCCGGCATAGATGGCGTCATATTTTGCGACATCAATCGGACGAGAGAAGATGTCAGAGCTCATGTCGGCAACCAGACGGCAGGGAGCGTCGGGGTCGAAGCGCATCTCAGTGCCGTAGATGGTGTTGTTTGACGTGAAGTGGAAATAGTCTGAGTCAGCGGGGATTTCGTAGCCTTTGGGAATGAAAGTGTAGTTGGCATCTTTCGAAGAAGCGACGACGTCGACTTCGCCGAAGAGACGGGCTTCCTTGATGGCGTTTGAGGCCCAAGTGCCTGTGTCGAGATAAGATGCTTTAGTTTTAAGAAGATTGAAAGGCAGCATGCAGAACTGCATCGAGGCGCCACCGCCGAGCCAAAGCACGCTGTAGCCTTCGGGCACTTCAAGAAGTTCTTTGACCAAAGCCGAAGCTTCGTCGATGACTGCCTGAAATTCTTTGCTACGGTGTGAGATTTCGAGAATCGAAAGGCCTGTGTCGGCAAAATCCAAAATAGCGTTGGCGGTGTTTTTAATCGTGTACTCGCTGAGTATCGACGGTCCCGCATAAAAGTTATGTTTCTTCATAAAAACTTTGTGTTTGGTTTTGGAAGCAAAATTAAAGAAAAAATTCAGCATTTACAAATTTAGCTGCACGTTTTGTCAGAGAAATCGCGGATAAATTAAAAGTGTAATAATTAAAAGCGTCTTGAGTCTGTCGAGGTTAACTTCAAAGGACCTCCCGATGGGCTACGATGAAAAATCGACTGAAGGCGGCAGCAACTATACATATTCTCAGACCTACCGCTGGAAATTCGACGCCAAAAATCTTCCGACAGAGTTCTATTATGGCGACTCTGAATGGGATATCGTTAAATTCTCATGGCGATAAGACGATTATAACAGATACAAAAAAAGAGAATGTCAGCCGACACCCTCTTTTTTTGTATCTGTTTGCAAGCGGATTTATTCGGCGGGTTTCAGACCTGAGTAGTCTTTGCCGTAGCGAAGCATCTGCGGGACATAGTCTTCGTCGTAGCTGACTTTGATGTCAGTGATTTCGCCATTCTCTACGACCGGAGTGTAAACCGGATTGACAAAGCCTTTGTAGGGAGCGATTGACAGTGTGGCATAGCGGTCGAGGACCTCGCGGTGGATGGCCGGATCGACTTTGACAGCATATGTCTCGACGAGGTCGCGGGCGGCGTTGTAGTCGCCTTCGCTGGTAATGCGCTGGATTTCTGCTAGCAGCTGTCCGAAGAGACCGCGCAGGGCTTCATAGTCGTTGATTTTGACATATGTCTTGCCGTCGCGTTTTACGAGTTCGATGACATTGTCGGCTTTGCCGTGTTCGTAGACCCATTCGGCGATGAGTTTGCGGTTGCGCATGTGAGCCTCTTCGACGTCTTTGCCCGGCTCGATACGCATCAGCTGAGTCATCAGGCCGTTGAGTATATATTTATAGTATTCGGCCTTATAGGCGTCGGGGTTGTCGAGCAGACCGATTTCAATCAGCTTGGGATCGGCAAGATAGTAGAGCGCGAAAAGGTCGGCGCGGGTTTCTTCGATAGTCGAGCCGTGGGCTTTGAGAGCGTCGCGGGCGACACCGGGGAGAAGTTTGCCCGAACCGTGGCCCAGACATTCGTGGAGGTCGGTGTGAAGATTGTCGGTAATGAAGAGGTAGTCGTCGAGAAGTTTTGAAGTCTCCTCGTCAATTACAAATTCTTCGTTGAAACCATTGCCGTGAGAAGCCTCGTCATAGGCCTGGGTAATGTTTTCGAGAGTGACGGATTTCGAACCGTGAGCTGCACGAATCCAGTTGGCGTTGGGCAAGTTGATGCCAATCGGGGTAGCGGGGTAGGCGTCGCCGGCGAGGATTGCGGCAGTGATGACTTTGGCCGAAACGCCTTTGACGCTTTCTTTTTTGAAACGCGGGTCGACGGGCGAATTATCCTCTAACCACTGAGCGTTGGAGCTCAGCACCTCGGTGCGGTGGCTTGATTCATCGTTTTTGAAGTTTACGATTGACTCCCATGCGCCGGTCATGCCCAGCGGGTCGCCGTAGTCTTCGATGAAGCCGTTGATGAAATCGACTTTCGACTGTGTGTCTTCAGCCCACAGGATTGAATATTCGTCGAATGTCTTGAGGTCGCCGCTGCGGTAGTAGTCGACGAGAGTTTCGATGATGCGGCGCTGTGCGTCGTTTTCGGCAAACTGCTCGGCTTTCTCGAGGTTCTCGACGATTTTTTCGATTGCCTGACTGTAAAGGCCGCCGATTTTATAGGTCTGTTCGACGACTTTGTCGTTTTCTTTGACGACGCGGGTGTTGAGACCGTAGCTTATAGGAGTTGAATCGTTAGGATTCTTTATCGCGTCGTAGTATGCCTCGACTTCGGCCTGAGTCACGCCTTTGTAGAGGTTGTTGGCCGATGTGGCGATAAGGTCTTGACCTTCGGCCTGATTGACACGCTTGGCAGCGACAGCAGGATTGAATATCAATTCAAAAATAGTGTCCTGTGATGCAGTCCAATCTCCGGCGGGAAGCTTTTCAAGCTCTGCGGCGAGGAATTCACGCGAGAATTCGGGTGTGAATTTGTCGGTTGAGTAATGATGATGTATGCCGTTGGCAAACCAGACCTGTTTGAGGTAGCGCTCGAAGTTTTTGAAGTCTTTGCTGTCGCGGTCGCCATCGTAGTTGGTATAGACAGCTTCGAGCATGCGACGTATCGGCAGATTGTATTCGTTGTTCTGATCCCAGAGTATATCGCGACCCCAGAGAGCCGCTTCGGTCAGATAGTAGATTAGTTGCTTGCGTTGAAGCGACAAATCTTCAAATCCGGGAACTTTGTAGCGAAGCACTTCGATGTCGGCGAAACGGTCGACCGTGTAGTCGAATTCGTCGCTTTTTGCTTCATCTTTGTGACACGATGTTGTCATCAGGGTCATTGCCATGGCAAATGCTGGAATTATTTTTTTCATTGAACTATAATTGGAATGGTTTATTCGACATAGAGTACCAGTCCCTTGAGGTATTCTCCTTCGGGATGGTAAATGTTGATCGGGTGGTCGGCCGGTTGGGTCAGCTGATGAAGGATGCGCACCTTGCGGCCTGTCTGCGCGGCAGCCGAAAACACTGCCAGACGGAACTGCTCTTTCGATACGGCCTGAGAGCATGAGAATGTGAACAGAATGCCTCCCGAGGCTATTTTTTCGAAAGCGCGGGCGTTGAGTTTCTGATAGCCGCGCAGGGCGTTGCGCAGGGCGCTGCGATGCTTGGCGAAAGCCGGCGGGTCGAGTATGATGAGGTCATATTCGTTGTCGGCCATGTTGTCGAGAAATTTGAAGGCGTCTTCTGCCACTGAGCGGTGGCGGGTGTCATCCGTGAAGTTGAGTGCAACGTTGGCGTCGGTCAGCGATACCGCCTTGGCCGAGCTGTCGACCGATGTGACGGATGCGGCACCGCCACGGAGAGAGTAGACCGAAAAACCGCCGGTGTAGCAGAACATGTTCAGCACACGTCGTCCCGACGAATATTGCTGCAGCAGGGTGCGGTTGTCGCGTTGGTCGACGAAGAAGCCTGTCTTCTGGCCACGGAGCCAGTCGATGCGGAATTTCAGACCGTTTTCAACGGCGATGTCGTTTTCGGCTGAGCCGATTATATAGTCGTTCTGCGGGTCGAGATGCGCTTTGTAGGGCAGGGTGGTCTCCGACTTGTAGTAGACATTGCGTATGCCTGCGTCGGGGAGTTCGACGAGCTGACGGGCGATGATATTACGCGCGAAGTGCATACCCGGCGAGTGGGCCTGAACGACTGCCGTCGGTCCGTAGATATCGACGACCAGTCCGGGCAGGAAGTCGCCCTCGCCGTGGACGAGTCGGAATGCGTTGTTGTCGTCGCGGATTAACCCCAGCGCCCTACGCAGCCTCAGAGCTTCGCTGAGTCGGCGCTGATAGAATGCTTCGTCGATTGCTTCGTCGCTGAATGTCAGCATCCTGACGGCTATGCTGCCAATCTGGAAATGTCCTGTGCCGATGCGCCGGCCGTCGGCCGTCTCGACATAAACGAGGTCGCCTTCATCGATGTCGTCGGGCATTGAGGTAAGTGCGCCTGAAAACACCCATGGATGGAAGCGGTCGAGCGACTCTTCTTTGCCGCGTCGCAGTCGAAGTGTTTTAATATTATTGTCTGTCATTTTATCAGAAATCTGAATATGTCGTTGCCGTTGGCGTAAATCAGCAGCAGGAACAGGAATGCCATACCGATCATGTTGGCATATTCGAGCACCTTGTCGCTCGGCTTGCGGCGTGTAATCATTTCGATTATCAGGAACAGGATATATCCGCCGTCAAGGCCGGGGATAGGAATGATGTTCATGAACGCGAGGATAACCGACAGGAAGGCTGTGATTTGCCAGAAGGTGTACCAGTTCCAGCTGTCGGGGAATAGGCTGCCGAGTGTGCCGAAGCCTCCGAGGCTTTGCGCGCCTTCTTTGCTGAACACCAGGCCGAGCGAGGCCACATAGCTTGTCAGACGGTCGACGCCGATTTCGATACCGCGGGGTATTGCGCCTAACGCTGAGTATTCTACGACTTCGATGTCGAAAATATCAGACGGCGGCATCATCTGTATGCCGATTTTGCCTGCGTCGTTAATCTCAACGTCGACAGTCTGCTGCTGTCCGTCGCGGATGATGACCATAGGAAGTTTCTCTCCCTTGTGCGCGGCCAGCGCGGGCAGAAATTCGGTAAT
>JAGAOW010000112.1 GCA_017889945.1 Muribaculaceae bacterium | reverse complement strand
TTTGACGCGATGCGTCTGGCATTGTTCTACTGCTGGCGCGACGGCGAGGACTTTATAAAAGTCGAATTCCGAAAAGGTTGCGAGAATTACACGCTCTCAATCTTCCATATCGACAACAACAATCACGAATGTTTCACCCTCTAATATCCTAAGCAATGGAAATCGACTACAACAAGTTTACCGAACAAGAGCTGCAAATCATCCTCGATGCAGCACGGAAAATCAACTTCGCCTTCGGCATACAGTTTCCGAGCTACAAAGAGCAAGTCGCCCTTCTGATTGAAGACCTGCACTTCCGCGTCATCAATCAGATTGTCATTCAGACGTACAACGCCCTCCGCTCGAAGTACATCGCGCGAGGCATCGACCCCGACGCGCCGGACTTCCGGCCCGACCATTTGGAGAAATAATTTCTCCAAACCGTCGGTTCAGCGGTTGACCCTCCCGGGTTGACCGCTTTCTCCCTGTCTTTTATCGGCCACGACTGCAAAGTTACCTTTGCAGCATGGCACACAGGATTACATACAAGCCTCAGGGCATTATACTTTCTTCTGCTGTCGGTGAATTGCAGGTCGAGGTCGACGGCGATTTTGTCGATGTCACACTCACCGCCACCGGCGGCATCGTCATTCTCTCGGAGCGTTACTACGCCCACGGCGGTTATGTAACGCTCTATGACCTCGGCTCGCTTATCGAGGCCGAGATGAACAAGTCGGGCCAGTCGTGCGCCGACTTTACACTGCGGGTCTTTACCGACACGGTCAGCAACAAGGCTGACTCGTGTGTGCTTCATATCCTGTACTGCGACCGCTTCACGGTCTGCACGGATATTCCGACGTTTCTCAAAGAGAATTTCCTGACAACGCTATCCATGCGACGTGTCGCCACCGGCTCCACGCTCTCCCTGTTCCTCTATGCGGAAGCCGGGGAGAGTCTGGAATATTCGGTACAGCACACCTTCCGCAAAGCCGATTCGGATGCTCCATACCAACACCGTTACATTATGGATTCAGGCAAGACCGCCGACACCTCCGGGGTCGTGCAGATCAACGTGCCGTTGTCCTCGGTCATTGCCGATGCCGCAGGGTTCGCCGCCGCTCGCCCCGGCGACATTACGCTGCTGTCGTTCACCGTCCGTTGCGGTCAGCGGTCTGTTACCTGCTTCGTCGACAACTCGCTCACAGACCTTGAATCGTTCTACTTCCGCAACTGCTTCAATGTCTGGGATACGGCTACTTTGCCGGTGGTAACCACGGCAAAGACCGACGTTGAACGCTCCCTCGCCATCATAAACGGCCAGTCGCGGTTCTACAACCAGTCGACTGCCAAGACATACGAAGTGGAGGTCGGGCCACTGACTTCTGACGAAGCGGAGTGGATAGACCAACTCTTTTCGTCGCACGATGTGTTCCGAATCGAGCCGGACCCGACCAACAGTTATGACCCGCTGCTTCTCGCCCCGATACTCATTACCGATGCCACCTGCGAAATTCAGGACGGCGACGAGAAACTTAACCGCGTCAAGTTTACGTGGCGATATACAGACAACCGCCCGATAGTACGCCTGTCTGCCTCGCCCGGCATTTTTACAGAACCTTACAATCTCGTTTACTCGTAACTCGCAAACTCGCTATGGCACAATCCATCCATATCTCCACAGCAAGAACAATGCTCAACAGCGGCGACCCTGTCGATATTTCTGTATGGAAATCCGACGGCTCTATCTTGGAACTCCGAAATTGTATCTCCCTGCGATACAATTTTTACGGCGGCTGGCGCAATATCAAGATACTGGCTTCCGGCGAGTGCCGCAAAATCCGCGACTGCTGCATCTTCCGCGTCAACGACTTGGAAGTATTTCTCTAACGCTCAATTCCTTTCGCTATGATTGATATTGAAACACTCAACTACAACTCTGTCGAAACCATTCCCGGATTCGAGGCACGCGCTGCGTTTACCGTCAACTCCGGTGCTGTCTTCCGTGAGGACGTTGACATCATTCCTACCATCGTTGACGAAAACCTTTCGTTCATGCCGTGGGGCGGAGACAATCTCATGCCATTCAACATCATCGACCTCATAGAGAAAGATGAAACGTTGGCAACCTGCCAACTTTTCAACGCCGAGGTCTGCTATGGATCCGGCTTGCAATATTGCACTGCCAAAGCCTCCGCAGATGTCGCCCAGGAAGTCGAGGACTTCCTTCTCGACAACGACCTCGCTTCATACTTTCTCGGTGTATGCCAGGACTTCAAGCACTTCGGCTTCGCCATCTCAGTGCTTATTCTCAACGAAGACGGCACTAAGGTAGTGCGCCTTCTGAGAAAAGAAGCCTGTTATTGTCGCTTCGCCCCCGCAGACGAGGACGGACGCATACCCCAAATTCTCTACGCCAACTGGCGCAAGTGCGTATGCTCTCGCGAAAATATCGAGGTCATCGAACTTCTCGACCCGACTTCCCCGTGGCGAGATCTGCAACGCAAGCTCGCCATGCCGGGAAAACATCGTAAATTCGCTTTCGTCAGTCGTGTGCCGACTCCTGACTCCACATATTATCCTATTCCTCACTATGCCGCTCTGTTTCGCGGCAAATGGTACAACATCAAGCAGCTTATCGGCATCGCTAAGGAAGCGAAGCTGAAAAATTCAGCGCCGATAAAGTACCACATCGAGGTCGGTGCGAAATATTGGGAGTCAATATTTCGTGCCGAGGGCATCACCGACCGTCGCAAGCAACAGCAGAGAATCGTCGAGGAAAAGCAATCTATCCTCGACTTTCTCACCGGAGCGGAGAACAGCGGCAAAGCCTGGTTCTCCACGTTCTATATCACGCCTGATGGCAAAGAACAGCATGATGTCGTAATCCACAAGATTGACGACTCGAAGGAGGGCGGCGACTGGGAGACCGAC
>JAGAOW010000111.1 GCA_017889945.1 Muribaculaceae bacterium | reverse complement strand
GGGTCGGCATAAGCTCCGTCGACATAGTCATATAGATAGCCTCCGTCGTTGAGGAAGGTGTCGACAAAGG
This sequence comes from Muribaculaceae bacterium, assembly GCA_017889945.1. GTDB lineage: Bacteria > Bacteroidota > Bacteroidia > Bacteroidales > Muribaculaceae > CAG-873. The sequence continues at coordinate 3,299 of JAGAOW010000111.1, read as the reverse complement.
GTTGTTTCATCTTGTCGGCTGCGGCGGTCCAGCTGTCGGCGTGCTCGGCGAAAGCTTTGTCGCCCTCGGCCAACGATGCCGCGAAGCGCAGTGCGTTATACCATAGCGCGTTGAATTCCACCACATAGCCCGTGCGCGGTATCACGGGGCGTCCGTTCAGTGTCGAGTTCATCCACGACACCGGCGACGATGTGCCTATCGTGCGCACAAGGCCGTTGACGCTGTCGACCTGCAGGTTGGGGTGACGGTTGTCGAGAATATAGTCTACTATGTCGCCGACAAGCCCTGTGTAGCGTTTGCGGGCCTCCTCGATGCCGACGGTGCGGGCATACTGCTGTATTGCCCACACGGCCCAGAGAGGTATGTCGGGCAGGTCTATGCCCTGTATGCGCTTCGAGCGCTCGCCCGTGTTCATGAATTTGAGCAGGGCGCGCGTGGCTGTGGCGATGATGTTTTCGAAGTCGGCACGGTGGTCGATGGCGAGTGTCAGACCCGGCACAGCCATGAATGTGTTGCGCGCGAGCACAACGCCCCACGGATAGCCCGAGATGACATACATGTCGTCGCCGTCCTTCAGATAAAATTGTTTGGCCGCGTTTTTCAGACAGTTGTAGAAGCTTGTGCGCGGTGTGCGCGAGGCGATTTCGGCCTCATACATCTTGGCGAGCGAGCGAGGCTTGACTTCCGAGATGCCCGCCGAGAATATCAGCGATTCGCCTTTGCGGATAGGTATTTCGAAGTAACCGGGCACCCACAGGTCTTCGGTGTAGGGCACTCCACGCTCGAGGTCTTTGACATATTCGATGCCGTTATACCATGCCGGTTCGTCGACCCACACGGGCTTGCGGTTAAACTGCATATACAGTGTCGGGAAGCCGTCGTAGAGCTTCGACGCAACGCCGTTGTCGACCGGTGTCACTTCGCGGTTGATCGAGTCGTTGGCCATACACAGACTGTTGCTCTCTCTGAATGCGAGGAAGGGCCTGAAGCGCAGCGTCGTCGCCGAATGCGCCTCGACCAGCGTATATCTGATCAGCAGACGGTTTTCGTGCGAGATGAAGATTTTCTCTTTTGTGAGCACAACGCCGCCGACGCGGTAGGTGGTGCGCGGCACAATCTCGCAGTCGAATTCGCGGATATATTTGTGTCCGTTGGGGCTGAGTACGCCGCCGCGATAGCGGTGGATGCCGAGGTTGAAAGGAGCGCCGTGCTGTATCACTGTCTCGTCGAGCGACGACAGCATTACATACTGCTTATTGTCCATTTCGGGGATGGGGATCACAAGCAGACCGTGCTGTTTGCGGGTATTGCAGCCTACGAGTGTGGTGCAGTGGTAGGCGCCGGCCTGATTCGTGCGCAGTATCTCCTTGGGCAGCGACTGGTCAAGGTTTATGAGCAGGTTTTTGTCAAACTTCAAATAACTCATTGCTGTTTTCGGTTAGGGATGCTTATTTAACACCGGCGGTGGGTGTTTTCGACCTGCGCCGGAGGATTTTCGGTTATTTTTTGCCGAAATTAACAACAATTTCCGACCCCTCAAAATTTTTTCCCTCCAAGAAGGCGAAAAATGTTCAACAACATAAAAAACAACGCACCCGCCTTTAACAAATATCGGCCGACGCCTCTTAATCTTGATTATTTTCATTACCTTTGATGCGTAATAAACTATCAACTGATTCAACATGAAACGACATTTTTCTCTGATTGCCGCCGTGCTTCTTGCCTTTTCGGTGACTCTCTCCGCAAAAGACCATAACTCCGACCCCGACAAATATTTTCTCCCCTACGACCGTGTCCCCAACAGTCTGACCATACTCCCGCCGCCCCCGGCCGACTCTTCAGCCCGCTTCGCCTACGACCGCGAGCAGTATCTATGGGGCAAATCGCTGCGCGACACTCCCCGTGGCGCTCAGGCTGTTGCCGACGCTACCCTCGGCGAGCAGTGGGTCAACGAAGTCTTCGGCGAAGCATTCGGCTATGACCTCTCTCACGAAAACGCGCCCCGCATCTGCCGCCTCATCGAGACTCTCCGCCACGATGCCGGCGACCTCTCGACACGCGCCGCCAAGCAGCATTACATGCGCACCCGTCCCTTTGTGCGCTGGAACGAACCCACCGCCACTCCCTCTCACGAAAAGTTTCTCCGTAGCAACGGCTCATATCCTTCGGGTCACACTGCCATCGGCTGGGCCGCCGCTCTCGTCCTTGCCGAAATCAACCCCGACCGTGCCACCGAAATCATCTCTCGCGGCTATGAATTCGGCCAGTCGCGCGTCATTGTCGGTGCTCACTATCAGAGCGATGTCGACATGGGCCGCGTTGTCGGCGCTGCCATAGTCGCAGCCCTTCACGCCGACAAAGGCTTCCGCCGTCAGCTCGCCGATGCCGAAAAAGAATTCCGCAAAATTAGCAAAAATGCCGCCAAAAAAGCTGCGAAATAATCTTTATCCTCTGATTTCGCGTTTTATTTCTAAGTAACTCTTAAAAATTAATTTATGCTTAATACGAGATTTATTTCGAGGAAAAATCAAAATGTGAAAAGGGAGTTTATAGAAATAAACGACCGCTGAACATTTTGATTTTAACCGAAATAAAGCCGTAGAAAGTATAAAAGTATTTCGGAGTTGCTTTGTAAAAAAACTAATTACGTTTAAATTTTTAGAGTTACTTAAGACTTTCTAAGTTACTATACATAACAACATAAAACTGTAATGACATTTCAAGAATTGGGCGTCCGCGACGACCTCCTTCGCGCTGTCGAAGAACTTGGCTTCGAAACTCCGATGACCGTACAAGAAAAAGTGATACCCCTCCTGCTGACCGGCGACCGCGACCTTGTGGCGCTTGCCCAGACAGGCACGGGCAAGACCGCGGCTTTCGGCTTGCCGGTCTTGCAGCGTATCGACGCATCTATGCGCCGTCCGCAGGCCCTCATCCTCGCCCCCACGCGCGAACTTTGCCTTCAGATTGCCGGCGACCTCGCCGACTACTCTAAATATACTTCCGACATCCGCGTCCTCCCCGTCTACGGCGGTTCGAGCATCGAAAGCCAGATACGCGCTCTCCGCGACGGTGTGCAAATCATCGTTGCCACGCCCGGCCGTCTGATCGACCTCATCGGTCGCGGCGTTGTCCGTCTCGACGAGGTCCATACAGTCATCCTCGACGAGGCCGACGAGATGCTCAACATGGGCTTTGTCGATTCGATCACCGACATCCTCGACCATGTTCCCCCTCAGCGCAAGATGCTTCTGTTCTCGGCCACCATGCCTGCCGAGGTCGACAAGATTGCCCGCCGC
>JAGAOW010000110.1 GCA_017889945.1 Muribaculaceae bacterium | reverse complement strand
TGCCGGATGCGAAGCTGCGTCGGCGTCGGCGCGCTTGGGTGTGAGCACACTGCTTATCACGATGGATATGAACAAAATAGCGCAGATGAGCTGCAATCCGGCTGTTGGTGGAATAGCAAAAGGGCAGATTGTCAGGGAAATAGATGCGCTTGGCGGACATATGGCTGAAATTACCGACCGCGCGTCGATACAGTTCCGCATGCTCAACCGGTCGAAAGGGCCGGCGATGTGGAGTCCGCGTTCGCAGTGCGACCGAAACAAATTCTCGATGATGTGGCGCGAAAAGCTTGAGCATATGCCGAATCTGTGCATGTGGCAGGGTGCGGTCACATCTCTGATAATAGAAGATAAGCGCGTGTGCGGCGTCAGAACCGCCGACGGCGCAGAATTCAAGGCTAAGGCTGTGGTGCTGACCAATGGCACATTCCTCAACGGGCTGATGCATATCGGACGTGTCCAAATCGAGGGTGGACGTATCTCAGAGCCGTCGAGTCACGGTCTGACCGAACAACTGGTCGAACTTGGCTTTGCCGCAGCGCGAATGAAGACCGGAACTCCTGTCAGAATCGACGGCCGTTCGGTAAAATGGGAGCTTACTACACCGCAGCAAGGTGACAATGACTATCATAAATTCTCTTTTATGCCTTCGGTAAAAAGAGTGCTGAAGCAGCGCGAATGCTATATTGTCTACACAAGCGAGCAGACTCACGACGTTCTGCGTCGCGGACTGCCCGATTCGCCGCTCTATAACGGCCAGATCAAAAGCATCGGGCCTCGTTATTGTCCGTCGATAGAAACGAAAATAGTGACTTTTGCCGATAAAACAGAGCATCAGTTGTTCCTCGAACCCGAGGGCGAAACAACGGCAGAGTTTTATGTCAACGGCTTCTCGTCATCGCTGCCTCTCAACATCCAGGTCGAAGCGCTTGAGACCATCCCGGCTTTGGCGGATGTGCAGATTTACAGACCGGGTTATGCGATTGAATACGACTTTTTTGACCCGACCCAGCTCAAACATACGCTCGAGACAAAAGTCATCGACAATCTGTATTTCGCCGGACAAATCAACGGAACGACCGGGTATGAAGAGGCGGCAGGGCAGGGTCTGATTGCCGGTGCAAACGCTGCGTTGCGTGTTCAGGGTCGTGCGCCGTTTACACTCGCGAGAGACGAGGCTTATATCGGTGTGCTCATCGATGACCTCGTGACAAAAGGTGTAGATGAGCCTTACCGCATGTTTACATCGCGCGCCGAATATAGAATTCTGCTCCGTCAGGACGACGCCGACGCGCGGCTCACTCATAAAGCATATGAAGTCGGCTTGGCCGACGAAGAGCGTTACAATACGCTCAGGACAAAATTGGAGTGGCGCGACAAACTGATCAGCTTCTGCGCTGAGTTTTCGGTAAAAGCAAGCATAATCAATCCGCGTCTTGAAAAGGCTGGTTTCGAATCGCTGAGACAGGGCGTGAAACTGAAAGAATTGCTACTGCGTCCGCAATTCAATTTTGAGATACTTTTGCCGATGATCGAAGCGCTTGCCGAGCTTGTCGACGGTATTCCCGAACAATTGCGTAACGAAACAGTCGAGGCAGCCGAAATCATGATAAAGTATGAAGGCTATATCGAGCGTGAGCGTCAGATTGCAGATAAAATTCAGCGCCTTGATGCGGTTAGAATTCCTGCGGGTTTTGTATTCTCTGAGTTGAAATCGCTTTCGACCGAAGCCAGACAGAAGCTCGAAAAACATAGACCCGAAACAATAGGCGAGGCATCGAGGATACCCGGCATTTCGCCGAGTGATGTTAACATTCTGTTGCTGATGTTAAATAGATAGCTATTGTTCCACGTGAAACATTTTTGATTCAAGAAACGAAATATCAATAAATTAAAAATAGAAAAATCATGGAATACATCAAATCAAAAATTCGTGATGTTATCGATTTCCCGACGAAGGGAATTGTTTTCAAAGACCTCACGACTGCGTTTAAAGACCCGCGTGCGCTTCATATTATAGGCTGGGATTTGTCGCAGCTCTATCGCGATAAAGGCGTGACCAAAGTGGTCGGCATCGAGTCGCGCGGTTTTATCGGCGGTTCGATACTTGCGTTCGAACTCGGCGCAGGTTTTGTGCCCGCACGCAAACCGGGTAAGCTGCCCGCAGATACGGTCAGAATGGAATATGCCAAAGAGTATGGCACCGACACCATCGAGATGCATCGCGACGCAATCGGTCCGGACGACATTGTTGTAATCCATGACGACGTGCTTGCAACAGGTGGAACTATGGCTGCCGCCATCAAACTCGTCAAGAGCATGAACCCCAAAAAGATTTATGTCAACTTCATCATCGAGCTTGCCGCCCTCAACGGCCGTGCCGCTCTGCCTGAAGGTGTCGATGTGACGTCGCTTATCGTATACTAATTTCTCGCTCTCGTATAGACCGGCGGGAACAACAATAGTCAATCGGGAACGTTGGAAATATATACGTTCCCGATTCTTTCATTTATGGCCAAAGAAGAAAAACAATCCGAAGCGACCGACAGTCAGAAGGCGTCAGCAGAAATGCCGCACGACAGCGCTGACCTTATGCCGGCTGCGTCCGAGCGTCCCGTGAATGTAGCGTCGCTAAAGAATAAGAGCTCGCTGAAAGAAAAAATCTCTATTCTGCCGACTACCCCCGGAGTTTATACATATTACGACTCGGAGGGCAGGGTGATATATGTCGGCAAGGCGAAGAATCTCAAGCGCCGGGTTTCGTCCTATTTCAACCGCACACACGACTGCCTGCGCACAAATCTGCTCGTAAGGGCGATTGCCGACATGTCGTATATCGTCGTGCCGACAGAGCAGGACGCTCTCAATCTCGAGAACTCGATGATTAAAGAGTTTCAGCCGCGCTACAACGTGCTGCTCAAAGACGACAAATCATATCCGTGGATAGTGGTCACAAACGAGCTTTATCCGCGTGTATTCCTGACGCGACAGTATATAAAGGACGGGTCAAAGTATTTCGGCCCGTATACCAACGCCCAGATTGCGCACACGGTTCTCGATTTGATACGCGAGCTCTACCCGGTCAGAACCTGCCGTCTGCCGATAACCAATGACTATATCCGGCGCGGTCGAGGACAGCTTTGTCTGCAGTATCACATAAAAAAATGCGAAGGATGCTGCACCGGCGCGGTCGCGGTCGACAAATATATGTCGTATATCGAACGAATCAAACAGATATTGCGCGGCGAAACTCAGGAATTGCTCGCATATCTGAAGTCTGAAATGACGCAACTTGCTGCGGAAATGCGTTTTGAGGAAGCACAGGAACTGAAAGAAAAATATGTGTTGCTCGAGCGCTATCAGGCTAAGAGCGTCATTGTCAGTCAGACGATTGCCGATGTTGATGTGTTTGGCATCGACGATGATGATAAAGAGGTGTATATTAACTATATGCATGTGCGCCGCGGGGCGGTTGTGAGGAGCGTCACGCTGCGCTACCGCCGCAGTCTTGACGAGTCGCAGGCGCAGTTGCTCGCCTATGCTATGGACGAAATATCGAGAACTCTCGGCGTCGAATACGACGAGGTCGTTGTGGCCGAAGCGCCGGAAGTCGATATGCCTGGCGTGACTTTTACCGTGCCGCAGCGCGGCGATAAAGCCAAGTTGCTCGATGTGTCGCAGCGCAATGCCCGCCAAAGCAAAATCGATGTGCTGAAACACATGGAAAAACAAGATCCAGAGCAGCGCACCGACCGTCTGCTTGAGCGCATGAAATCGGATTTCAGACTGAACGAACTGCCGCGGCACATAGAGTGTTTCGACAACTCGAATATCCAGGGAACGAATCCCGTAGCGTCGTGCGTAGTCTTTAAAAACGGCAAGCCGTCGAAGCGCGATTACCGCCATTTCAACATAAAAACAGTTGTCGGCCCTGACGATTTTGCCTCGATGCGCGAGGTGCTGACGCGCCGCTATTCGCGACTTGTCGAGGAAGGCGAACCGCTGCCACAGCTTATAGTCGTCGACGGCGGCAAAGGCCAGCTCAGCGCAGCGGTCGAAGCTCTCGACGAGATGGGGCTGCGTGGCACTATTGCAGTTGTCGGCATCGCCAAGCGACTTGAGGAAATATATTTCCCCGGCGACAGCGTTCCTCTTTATATCGACAAGGGTTCGGAGTCGCTGAGGGTTGTGCAGCATCTGCGCGACGAGGCCCACCGCTTCGGCATTACCCATCATCGCAACCGCCGCAGTAAATCGCAGACAGTCAGTGAACTTGACTCAATCAAAGGCATCGGGCCGAAGAGCGTCGAGGCTTTGCTGAAGCATTTCAAAAGCGTAAAACGAATTCGCGAGGCCTCGGCCGACGAGCTTGCGACTGTGGTCGGCGCAGCCAAAGCAATGATTGTAAACGAATATCTAAACAATAATAAATCATGAGGTTAGTCATTCAACGCGTCAGTGAGGCGTCGGTCGCTATTGCCGGCGAAACCGTTTCAGCCATAGGTCGCGGATTGCTTGTGCTTGTCGGAGTCGAAGAAGGAGACACGGAGGCTGATGTCGACTGGCTTGTCGGCAAAACAGCCGGCCTGCGCATATTCAACGACGATGCCGGCGTGATGAACAAATCAGTCATAGACATCAAAGGCGAAGCGTTGGCAGTCAGCCAGTTCACTCTCACGGCCTCGACCCGCAAGGGCAACCGACCGAGCTACATACGCGCCGCGCGTCACGAGACTGCCGTGCCACTCTATGAAGCCTACTGCGCCAAACTTTCCGCCGCTATAGGAGCGCCGGTCGGTCGCGGTCGCTTCGGCGCAGATATGCAAGTGGCGCTTGTCAACGACGGTCCTGTAACGATAATCATCGATTCGCGTCTGCGCGAGTGATCAAAGCAGGTCGATGCCGGCTGCGTGGCAGGCTGCAATCTGCTCTTCCGGCCAGATTGAAGCCTGAACTTCGCCGATGTGGGCTTTCTGAAGCAGGAACATACACAGTCGGCTCTGGCCGATGCCTCCGCCGATAGATGCCGGATACTGCCCCTCGAGCAATGCGCGGTGGAAAGCCAGTTGCTCGCGTTCGGTGCATCCGCGGATTTCCAACTGCCGGTGCAGCGATTCCGGGCTGACGCGAATGCCCATCGACGAGATTTCGAAAGGAATGTCAAGGACGGTGTTCCACACTATGATGTCGCCGTTGAGGCCCGTATATCCGTCGCTGTTCGCGCTGCTCCAGTCGTCGTAGTCGGGTGCGCGGCCGTCGTGAGGCCGGCCGTCTGAAAGTTGGCCGCCGATGCCGATGATGAAAATCGCGCCATATTTGCGTGCGGCTTCAGCCTCGCGCTGACGCGGAGTTTTGTCGGGGTATTCGGCGAGAAGTTGCTCGGCATGGACAAATGTGATGTCGTCGGGAAGGGTAGGTGTGATGTGGGGATAGTGCTCGTAGATGCTTGTTTCGACCCTTTTGACAGCCTGATATATTTCGCGCACGGTCTTTTTGAGGTAGTCGATGTTGCGGTCGCTTTCGTTGATTGATTTCTCCCAGTCCCACTGGTCGACGTAGAGCGAGTGGAGGTTGTCGAGTTCCTCGAATGTGCGGATTGCGTTCATATCGGTGTAGATGCCATAGCCCGGGGCGATGCCGTAGGCCGCGAGTTTGGCTCTTTTCCATTTGGCCAGCGAATGGACGACCTCTGCGCGACGTCCGCCCATGGCGTCGATTGTGAAGCTGACGGCGTGTTCAGTTCCGTTGAGGTCATCGTTGAGACCTGTGCCCGCTTCGACGAAAAGCGGAGCGGTAACGCGGCGCAGTTTCAGTATGGTCGACAGCTCGCGCTGAAATTCTTCTTTAATTTGCTTGATGGCGACTTCGGTTGTCTCTGCCAGCAATTTACGCTTATAGCGTTTGGGTATGATTAATGCCATTTTCTTGTATGATATGGTTGTTTATGTCATTTTGTGCAAAGATAATACTATTTTGCGGATAAATGCAAACTATTTTGTAAATATTGTGGAAATATGTTTGAAACAACGGCCTGCGGATGCTCCGTCGTCAATTTTTTTATCACGTCAGAGGTGTTAGCGTCCGAAATATCATCCGAACCAAAATTCGCCCCGATTTCACAGTTAAATAATGCAAAATAATGCAAAATTTATTTGCATATATCGGCTATATATTAATAATAGATTGACTCAGTGGAAAAAATGTTGTATCTTTGCAGTGTATTCAAGAGCCGGAGGGAGCTGATGCTTCCTCCGCTTTGTTTAAATATTTGACTCGTAATATGATAGACAAACAATTGCTGACACAGACAGTCGAGCGGGCGATTGAGGGAACAGATCTCTTTTTGGTCGACATCCGCATAAATCCCGACAATGATATTATTGTAGAGATTGATTCAGCCGGCGAAGGTGTCGACATCGACAGTTGCGTGGCCATCACGCGCCGCATCGAAGCCGAGTTTGACCGCGACGTAGAGGATTATCAGCTCGAAGTCGGTTCGGCCGGTCTGACCTCCCCTTTCAAAGTCAAAGGTCAGTATCTCAAGAATATCGGCAACGAAATCGAAATCCTTACTCGCGATGGCCGCAAGCTCAGCGGACGTCTGGTCGAGGTCGGCGACGCAGGCTTCACTGTCGAAGTTCCCGTGAAAGTGAAACACGAAGGCGCAAAGCGCCCTGTCATCGAGCAGCAGCCACAGTCTTTTGCTTTCGACGATTGCAAGTCAGTCTGCTATAAAATTGATTTTAAATAAATAAACCATACAATATAATTAAACAAATGGCAAAAAAAGAGGCAACTCCGAATATGGTCGAGCAGTTCGCCGAGTTCAAAGAACTCAAGAACATCGACAAGGCTACAATGATCAGTGTGCTTGAAGAATCTTTCCGCAATGTGCTTGCGAAAATGTTCGGCACAGACGAAAACCTTGACGTCATCCTCAACCCCGACAAAGGCGACGTGCAGATATTCCAAAATCTTCTGATCGTGCCCGACGGCGAAGTGACCGACCCCAACATGCAGATTTCGCTTACCGACGCCCGCGCCGATGACGACCCCGACGCAGAGGTCGGCGAAGAACATACCAAAGAAATTATCTTCGAAAAATTCGGCCGCCGCGCTATCCTCAATCTCCGTCAGACTCTTCAGTCGAAGATTCTCGACCTCCAGAAAGAGGCAATTTACGCCAAGTTCAAAGACCTTGAAGGCGAACTTGTCAGCGGCGAAGTCTATCAGACATGGTCGAAAGAAACCCTGCTTCTCGACGATGACAAAAACGAACTGCTTCTGCCCAAAAGCGAGGCCATTCCCGGCGACTTCTTCCGCAAGGGCGAGACTGTCCGCGCCGTCATCGCCAATGTCGACAACAAAAACAACAACCCCAAAATCACGGTTTCGCGTACGAACGAAAACTTCCTGCGCCGCCTCTTCGAACTTGAAGTTCCCGAAATCCACGACGGCCTGATCAACATCCGCGCCGTGGCCCGTATCCCCGGCGAGCGTGCCAAAATCGCAGTCGAGAGCTACGACGATCGCATCGACCCCGTAGGCGCTTGTGTCGGTGTAAGAGGCTCGCGTATCCACGGCATCGTCCGCGAGTTGCGCAACGAGAACATTGACGTGATCAACTACACCGCCAATCCCTCGCTCTTTATCCAGCGCGCGCTTTCGCCCGCCAAGATTTCTTCAATCCGCCTCGACGAAGAAGAAAAGAAGGCCGAAGTGTTCCTGCGCCCCGAAGAAGTGTCGCTTGCCATCGGTAAAAACGGTCTCAATATCAAGCTCGCTTCGATGCTCACAGGCTATGTGATCGACGTATACCGCGACACCGAAGACAATGCCGTCGAAGAAGACATCTACCTCGAGGAATTCAAGGACGAAATCGACGAATGGGTAATCGAAGCGCTGAAAAACATCGGCTTCGTCACAGCCAAGAGCGTCCTCAACGCCCCGCGCGAAATGCTCATCGAGAAAGCCGACCTCGAAGAGTCGACGGTCGACAATGTGCTCGCTGTGCTCCGCGCCGAGTTTGAAGATTGATACATTATTATTAACAAGAGCCTGACGTCGGTGACGTGCGGCTCATAAAAACAAAAAACGAATGACGTCGTCGGGTCTCGGGCCTGCCGATTGATAAAAATAATATATGGCGAAAACAAAAATCAGTACATTAGCAAAAGACCTTAACGTAGCCCTGCCAACCGTTATCGAATTTTTGCGCAAAAAAGACATCAGCATCGACGAAAGTCCCAACACCCGTGTTGACGACAACGTTGTCGAATTGCTGATGAACGAGTTCAAGCACGACAAAGACCTCAAGAATCAGTCGGCACGCCGTCCTCAGAAACCGGCGCCCGCAGCTCCGGCGTCCAAAGCCGAAGTCAAGGTGCAGCCCGAGGCAAAGCCGGCCGGTCCGCGCATTCTCGGTCGTCTCGAACTCGATGCCAAGGGAAACCCGATTGTCAAGAAACCCGAAGCTTCGAAGCCCGCACCTGTAGCCGCTCCGACACCCGCGCCCGCTCCTGCGCCCGTCGAGAAGCCTGCACCTGCGCCTGCACCCGAGCCCAAGCCCGAACCTCGTCCCGCTCCCAAGCCCGAAGAGAAGAAGCCTGAAGCTCCCAAGCCTGCGCCCGAAAAACCGGCACCGGCAGCTCCCGTCAAACCTGCCGCCCCGGTCGAAAAGCCCGCCGAGCCTAAGAAAGAGACTCCCGCGCCCGTCAAGGCTGCAGAACCTGTGCGCGAACCCGCCAAAGACCCTGAGGTTTTCGTGCCCGAGCGCACTGTGGCAGGCCCGACTATCAACGTCATCGGCAAAATCGACCTCGACGCTATCAACCAGTCGACACGCCCCAAGAAAAAGAGCAAGGAAGAGCGTCGCAACGACCGCAACAACTCTCAGGGCGACAACTCTCAGAACGACCGCAAGAAACGCAAACGCATCGGCGGCAAGGAGAAAATCGACATCGAAAAGACCGGTCAACAGGCTGCACAGAACGAACGCAACCAGCGTTCGGGCAACAATTCAGGCAATGGCCGCGACCGAAACAACAATAACAACAAGAACGCGGCCAAGGAAGCAAAAAAACGCAACGACCGCCGTCAGCCCGTGCCTCAGCATGTCGAAGTCAGCGACGAAGATGTTTCGAAGCAGGTAAAAGAAACTCTCGCCCGTCTGACCAACAAGGACAAAGCTCTCAAGCGCGGCGCGAAGTGGCGTAAGGAGAAACGCGAGATGGTGGCAAACCGCGAACGCGAAGCCGCCCAGGCCGAAATGGCCGAAAGCCGCGTGCTCAAACTGACCGAGTTCGTTACCGCCAACGACCTTGCCATAATGATGGACGTGCCCATCAACAACGTCATAGCCACATGTATGAACCTTGGTGTCATGGTGTCTATCAACCAGCGCCTCGACGCCGAGACCATCAACATCGTGGCCGATGAATTCGGTTTCGAGACCGAATACGTCTCGGCCGAAGTGGCGCAGGCCATTCATCAGGAGGAAGATTCGGAAGACGAACTTCAGAACCGTCCGCCGATTGTGACCGTCGTGGGCCACGTCGACCACGGCAAAACTTCGCTTCTCGACTATATCCGCCATGCCAATGTCATCGCAGGCGAAGCCGGCGGCATCACGCAGCATATCGGCTCATACAGCGTGACCCTGCCCGACGGACGACATATTACCTTCCTCGACACCCCGGGTCACGAGGCATTTACCGCCATGCGTGCCCGCGGAGCGAAGATTACCGACATCTGTATCATCATCGTCGCTGCCGACGACAGCGTCATGCCGCAGACCGTCGAGGCCATCAACCACGCTTCGGCTGCCGGTGTGCCTATCGTCTTTGCCATCAACAAGATTGACAAGCCTCACGCCAACCCCGACAAAATCAAGGAAGAACTTGCGGCCATGAACTATCTGGTCGAAGAGTGGGGCGGTAAATATCAGTCGCAGGACATCTCGGCCAAGAAAGGCATCGGCGTCGAGGAACTCATGGAGAAAGTTCTCCTCGAGGCCGAACTCCTTGACCTCAAGGCTAATCCCAACCGCAACGCTACAGGCGCTATCATCGAGTCGACCCTCGACAAAGGCCGCGGCTATGTGGCCAACGTCCTTGTGCAGAACGGCACACTCCGTGTCGGCGACATCGTCATCGCAGGCAACCATTTCGGCAAGATCAAGGCCATGTTCAACGAACGCGACCAGCGCATTACCGAGGCCGGCCCGGCGACTCCGGCGCTTATCCTCGGTCTGAACGGCGCTCCGCAGGCCGGCGACACATTCAATGTGCTCGACACCGAGCAGGAAGCCCGCGAAATTGCCAACAAGCGCACACAGCTCCAGCGCGAGCAGGGTCTCCGCACCACCAAAATCCTCACTCTCGAGGATATCGGACGTCGTCGTGCCATCGGCAACTTCCAGGAGCTCAACATCATCGTCAAAGGCGACGTCGACGGCTCTATCGAGGCTCTGTCCGACTCGCTTATCAAACTCTCGACCGAAGAAATTCAGGTCAACGTCCTCCACAAGGCCGTCGGCGAGATTTCAGAGAGCGATGTCACTCTTGCTGCAGCATCCGATGCGGTCATCATCGGCGTCCAGGTGCGTCCGTCGTGGGCAGCCCGCCGTGCAGCCGAGCGCGAAGGTGTTCAGATACGTCTCTACTCGGTCATCTAT
>JAGAOW010000005.1 GCA_017889945.1 Muribaculaceae bacterium | reverse complement strand
CCAGCGCGTCTACACCGGCTGCAACGACGAGGAGCGCATCTCCGAAGGTGTCTATCTGACTTACACGACCGACAATCTGCGTTATAGCCAGAATGCGCCGCTCAACATGTACGACGAAGTCAACACCGGCTGCAATCTCCCCGCTCAGATCGACATCCACGCCACCGAAGGCGACGAATACCACTTCCTATTTGTAGCAAAAGGCGGCGGCTCGGCCAACAAGACCTACCTCTATCAGGAGACCAAGGCGCTGATCAACCCCAAGACACTGTTGCCCTTCCTTGTAGAGAAGATGAAATCGCTCGGCACTGCCGCATGTCCGCCCTACCACATCGCCTTTGTCATAGGCGGAACATCGGCCGAGAAAAACCTCGAGACCGTAAAAAAAGCATCGGTCAAATACTACGACTCTTTGCCCACCAAAGGCAACGAACTCGGCCACGCTTTCCGCGACATCGAGCTTGAGGCTCAGCTGAAAAAAGCATCCGAAGAACTCGGTCTCGGCGCCCAGTTCGGCGGCAAATATTTCGCTCACGACATCCGCGTCATACGTCTTCCGCGCCACGGCGCATCCTGCCCCGTTGGCCTCGGCGTCAGTTGCTCGGCCGACCGCAACGTGAAGGCAAAAATCAACCGCGAAGGTCTGTGGATCGAAAAACTCGACACCAACCCCGGCGAACTCATTCCCGAAGAATATCGCCGTCAGGGCGAGGGCGAAGTCGTCAAAATCGACCTTAACCGCCCGATGCCCGAAGTTCTCGCCGAACTGTCGAAATATCCCGTATCGACACGTCTGTCGCTCAACGGCACAATCATCGTCGGCCGCGACATAGCTCACGCCAAAATCAAAGAGCGTCTCGACCGCGGCGAAGAAATGCCCCAGTATCTCAAAGACCACCCGATTTATTATGCCGGTCCGGCCAAGACTCCCGCCGGTATGCCCTCAGGCTCGTTCGGTCCTACGACCGCAGGCCGCATGGACAGCTATGTCGACCAGTTCCAGAGTGCAGGCGGCTCTATGATAATGATTGCCAAGGGCAACCGCTCGAAACAGGTCACAGACGCCTGCCACAAACACGGCGGCTTCTATCTCGGCTCTATCGGCGGCCCGGCTGCTGTGCTGGCCCAGAACTCCATCAAGAAAGTCGAGCTCCTCGAATATCCCGAACTCGGCATGGAAGCAATCTGGAAAATCGAAGTCGAAGACTTCCCCGCGTTCATCCTCGTCGACAACAAGGGCAACGATTTCTTCACTTAAATATCGGAAAAATGTAAGTCCTGCGGACTGAACAAATAATCCGGTTAAACCATTCTGCATATAAGGTCTCTAAGATGTATAGGGTCTTGGAGACCTTTTTTTAGCTTAACGCATCAAAAACCAGATATCAAGAGACATGAAAAAAATCGCAGTAGCGCTCATCGGCCTTTTTGCATCGCTGACATTGGCAGCCGGAAATCCCGACTTCGCCCACCCTCGCACAACACTCAAAAAAGCTGTCGCAGCCTATGACCGCGCCATCGCCGCGCCCGGCGACAACGGAGCATCGCTTGTCAGAAGTCTGCTTGAAATCGCCGGTGCCACCTCGGCCATCGACTCCGACAGTCTGCCGACGGTAATGCCGCACATCCGTCAGGCCGCCGAAGCCTGTCGCGACGGAGCGACTAAAGCGATGGTGCTCTTGGTCGAGGCCGATGTGCTCAACGTCATCTATACGTCGCAGCGCTACAAGTACGACAATGTCAACACTCCCGACAGTCCGCTGCCGGCCGACATCACAGAGTGGAACGGCCGCCAGTTCCGCAGTCAGATCGACAGCCTGTCAATCAAGGCCTTCGACCTTGCCGCGTCTGATGCGGACGTGCCTCTCAGCCAATACGACGAAGCCGTCAAAGCCGACCGGCTGACACTGCAATATTTTCCTTACGCATGGTCGTTTATCGCCGTCAAGGCCCTCGACCTTCTCAGCGATGACAGCAGCAAAGCAGCCGACGCCATTGCAGACCGTTGCATTGCGCTCAGCCGTCCGCAGTCGCCTTCGTGGTTCTATTGGACCGTCAACAAATACCGTCGCAACGACGTCGAGGACAACAACGATTCGCTTAAAGCCCTATATGAGAAATATAAAGACTGTGAGGATGCGGGTTATGTGCTCGACTGCATTGGCTCTATGTCAGGCTCTTACGGTGCATCGACAGACTGGCTCATTCCGACTATCCGCGACTTCGTCAAGCGCTATCCTGCCTTTGCCTTCATCAGCAATCTGCGCAGCCGCCTAGCTCAGTTGACACGCCCGACTGTCTCTGTCTATCAGCCTTCTGTAGTCACAACCGGCGCGACAGACATCAAATTGTCGCAGAAATTTTCAAAAACCTACGGCTTCAAAATCTACAAAGTCAGCGCCGAAACTTCACGCAGTCTAAACTTCAATCCGGCCGGCTCTGCGCCTGTGCTGCAGCGCAAATTCAAAGCCGACGCCGAGAAGTCAGACACCACCGTGACCATAAAACTCTCTTCGCCCGGCTATTATGTCATCATGCCGGCTGTCAACGACTCTGTCGACCGCCGTCAGGTCAGCTATTTCATGTGCTCCACCTTCCTGCCTGTCAAGATTTTCCAGCCCGAAGAGACCGCATTTGTCATCACAGACTACACCACCGGTGCCCCGGTCAAAGGCGTCAGCGTCAGCCAATTGCTCAAAAACAAAGCGTCTCTCACACTCGGACACAGCAATTCCGACGGAGTAGTCCGCTTTTCGCCTGCTAAAAGTGGCACTAACAGGCGTGGCAGCATCATTTACAACTTCGCCGACTCGCGTTCCGACGTGACCTTCAGCTTCTATAACTATGTGCCGTATCAAGAAGAGCCCAATCCGCAGGAATTACACGCTCTTACCTTCGCCGACCGACAGCTCTACCATCCCGGCGACACAGTCGGTTTCGCATCCGTAATCTCCATCGGCCAACTCGCCGGAAACGCCTCTGTTGCCTCCGGACGCGATGTAAAGGTTCTGCTGAAAAATGTCAACAATCAGCCTGTCGACTCCCTGACGCTCACAAGCGACAATCTCGGCCGCATCTCCGGCCGCCTCGCCATTCCCGACGACGGCCTCACGGGCCAATACAGCATCAGCCTCTCTGTCCGCAACAGGCTCATCGGCAATGACTATCTGACCGTCAGCGACTTCAAGCTCCCGACTTTTGAAGTCGACAGCCTCAGTGCCGAGCGCGACGTGCCCGTCAGCGGCTCTGTCACAGTCCGTGGCCGCGCCATGACCTACTCGGGTATGCCCGTAGCCGGCGCAAAAGTCGAAGCCGAAATATGGGGCGCTTCGCGATGGCGCTGGTTCTCGCCATCGCGACGTCTCGGCAACCTCAGCGCTACGACCGACGCAAGTG
>JAGAOW010000109.1 GCA_017889945.1 Muribaculaceae bacterium | reverse complement strand
TACACTCCATCGTCACAAGACGAGAATCGACTCAAGCTATGCGACCCTGCCCTCAACATTTATTTTTAAACAAGCTCTTATTATTGCTGTTCGTCGTCTTTGTTGAACAGGCGGTCGTCCTCGTCGAGTTTGAAATAGTGGGAAAGTAGGGCGACAAATGCCGATATTTTGTCGATGGCGTCCATGGTGTTGCGGCTCACTTCGCGCTTTTGCAGACGCAGCATCAGCATTCCGTAGAGAGCGTTGAAACATGTTTCGATTTCGCCTTTGCGGTCTTCTCCCGATTTGCCTCGCAACTCCACGATGTAGGGCAGGGCTTCGTAAAAACGCTTTGTGTATTCGGGGAAGCGCGGGTCTTTGAGCAGGGCCGAGTGCAGGTCGACAAGTTGCACGAGCACATTTTTGTTCAGCTGCAGATGTCCCGATTTGGCGACCTCTTCACGCCGCATCATGTCGATTAGCGATTCATACCATTCTTCGAGCTGATGTTTCTGATTATCGTCGAGCTGAGTCTGCGGGTCTATGACAGTCTTTCTGATTTTGTCGATATCGAGGTCGTTTGCGCGTATGATGTCCTCAATCTGCCACATATATAGCAGATATTCGGCAATGTTGTCTTTTCTTCGTGATGAGGCTATAAACATGCTAAGCGAAATTTTTTGCAAAGTTAACCATTACTATTGTAAAACATCGCCGGCTGCCTGTGAGTTTTGTTCAGGCGTGATGAAAAAATGCGTTTGGATCGTGTCTTTGGCCGGTATTCGAATTTTTTTTGTACCTTTGAGAATATCTTTAACAGACGCTTTCGTCACATAATACCGCTTTCGTCGCAATGAACAGATTTCATGTCCTTATTTTGACCATTGCCGCAAGCTGCGGCCTATCAGCCGCGGCTCAGTCGCCGGTCCGCTTCACTACGACTGACACCACTTTGCAACGCACTTTCGACTGGGCTCGTGACATGGCGCTGAGTTATGTTCATGACGGTTCTGACCCCGTTGGCCTATGGTATGAGGCTGCTTTGCCGGGGCGTGATGCTTTCTGTATGCGCGATGTCTCGCATCAGGTCGTCGGCGCGGCTTTGCTCGGACTTGATGAGCATAACCGCAATATGCTTTCATGCATAGCGTCAAACATCAGCGAAAGCAAGGACTGGTGTTCGTACTGGGAAATCGACCGTCTCGACCGCCCCGCTCCCTGCGATTATGGCAACGATAAGGAGTTCTGGTACAATCTCCCGGCCAATTTCGACGTAATGCGCGCATGCAAGCTTGTCTATGACTGGACCGGCGACAGTACATATCTCACTTCGCCGGAGTTTGTCGACTTTTATCAACACACGGCCCACGATTATGCTGCCCGCTGGCATCTCTCGCCCGACAGCATCATGTCGAGACAGAGATTTATGAACACTCCCGAGCCTTTCGACCGCAAAAATGCTTTTCACACATGTCGCGGCCTGCCTTCATATGCCGAAAGTTTTTCTGGCATAACAGTGGCTATCGACTTAATTGGCGCTATAATGAAAGGCTATGAGGCTTACGCCGACATCTGCCGACTCAACGGCGACACGGATGAGGCCGGTTTTGCATTGTGTAATGCCGATGCGGCGAGGAATCTGATTGAGACAACTTGGTGGGATGAGGCTAGCAAGCGCTATAACACATATTACACTGCCGACGGCAACTTTCATCGCGGCGAAGGTCTTCCCTATATGCTTCTGATTGATGCCGTGAGAGTTCCTGACCGCGCCGCCGCTACGGTGGCCGATGTTCTCGCCGGCTCGTGGAATGTCGAGAATTTGTCGGCATTTCCCGCCTTTCTTTATCGTCTCGGCTATGTGGCCGATGCCTACCGCATAGTCAATTTGCTTCCGACGATGAAGCGCAGCGACTATCCCGAGGTGTCATACGGCGCTCTCGAAGGCATAGTCTGCGGTTCGATGGGGCTTGTGGCGTCGGCTGCAGACCGCACATTCGCCACCTGCCATCGACCTGCCGACCCGTCGACATGCTCTGTCGTCGAAGGGCTGCGCTTCAACGGCGGCAATCTGACAGTGGCCCACAACGGCGTTAAGTCGAGCCGGCTTGTCAACAACACTTCATTGCCCCTCAAGTGGATAGCATCGTTTGTTGGCAAGGGTAGGGTTGTCGACGGCGACGGACACGAGTTGTCGACATTCGTATCGACCGATATCGCCGGCAATCTGATTACTACAGTCTCGCTCACGGTCGCTCCCGGTGCTTCGGCTGAGGCCACGATTCGCTGACGCACGCAATGAAAAAAATCGGCGGACGCTTTTCGCTCCGCTATTGTCTCACTCGGAAATTTTTGCTATCTTTGTAAGTTAAAATATTACAACAAACTTAACTCTCAACTATATGAAGTTCAACGTACCAAGTAAAACTCTTTATAGCGCAGTTTCATCTGTCAGCAAAGTAATCAATTCGAAAAACGCTCTGACTATTCTCGATAACTTTTTGGTCGAGCTTAATGACGATGTGTTGACTGTAACAGGCTCTGACCTTGAAAATTCACTGACTGCGCGTATCGCAGTTACCGAGGCTGAGGGCTCGGGCCGCTTCTGTATAGGCGCCCGCCGTCTGGTCGAACTTCTCCGAGAGATGCCTGACCAGGGTATTACTTTTTCTATCAATGACACAACTCTCGAAATCGAGATTGAATATTCGAGCGGCAACTACACATTAGTCGCTATCACAGGCGATGAATACCCCGCTTTCAAGCCCGACCCCGACGAGAAAGAGCCGATTTCTTTCGAATGCGCGACTCAGGATCTGATCAAGGGTATCGACAACACGATTTTTGCTGTCGGCAACGACGATTTGCGTCCCATGATGATGGGCATATTTTTTGACATCAAGCCCGACTCTGTGACCTTTGTCGCTACTGACACACGCAAGCTTGTGCGCTACATTTGCCGCAACATCGTTCCCGGTGTCGAGGGCAACTGCCTGCTCCCTGTCAAACCGGCGACCATCATCAAGAACGTTTTTGCCAAGGAAGAGCGCATGAAGCTCACTATGAATACGAAGAACGCTACAATCGAAAGCGAGAACTTCACATTCAAATGCTGCTTCCTCAACGGCCGCTTCCCCGACTATAACCGCGTAATCCCCAAGAACAATCCTTACACTCTGACCGCCGACCGCCTTTCATTCCTGACTGCTGTGCGTCGCGTGGGCGTTTTTGTCGATCCGGCTTTCGGTCTTGAAAAATTCCGCATCACGCCCGAACGTGTCCTGCTCAAATCGAGCGACCAGGGCAATTGCACCAGCGCGCGCGAACAAGTGCCTTGCTCGTTTACCGGTCAGGAGCTTACCATCGGCTTCAGCGCTCCTTACCTGATTGAAATTCTGAACACTATTCCGACCGAAGATATTATCGTTGAACTTTCCGACCCGAGCCGTCCCGGACTTTTCCGCCCGACAGAGGATGCCGAAGGCACTGAGTTGCTTATGCTGCTTATGCCTATGACCGTCGGTGAGTTCTAAAACGCAATTTATAAAGAAAATTATTTTCTTCAGATGAAGTTGAAGCTCCGTCGACCGTTGGTTTTCTTCGACCTTGAAACCACCGGTGTGAATATACTCAAAGACCGTATCGTCGAGATTTCGATTGTCAAACTGATGCCTGACGGTTCGGAAATGGTCAAGACGCGCCGTGTCAATCCCGAAATGCCTATTCCGGCAGAAGCGACCGCCGTACACCATATTACCGACGAGGATGTGGCCTCCGAACCGACTTTCCGTCAGATTGCGAAGTCGCTCGCCCAGCTTTTTGTCGGTTGCGACATTGCTGGCTTCAATTCCAATCGTTTCGACATCCCGCTGCTCGATCAGGAGTTTCAGCGTGCAAATGTCGACTTCGATTTCGGCAAGGCGCATTTTATCGACGTGCAGACTATTTTCCACAAGAAAGAACCCCGCACACTCGTTGCGGCATATCGGTTCTATTGCGGAAAGAATCTTGAAGATGCTCACAGCGCCGCTGCCGACACCATGGCGACATGCGAGGTGCTTAAAGCTCAGCTCGAACGCTACGACGACCTTCCATGCGATGTCGAGGCTCTGTCTGAATTTGCGTCTCAGAACCGGAATGTCGACTTTGTCGGCCGCCTGATTTATGATGATCAGAAGCGCGAGGTCATCAATTTCGGCAAATACAAGGGGCGCATTGCCGAAGAAGTGCTGCGCACAGATCCGGGATATTACAACTGGATTATGCAGGGCGATTTCACTAAGAATACCAAGGATGCGTTTACCCGCATCAAGCTTCGTAAATTAAAATAAGCCATATGCTTAAAGGCAAGCATATCATTTTAGGTATCAGCGGCGGCATCGCCGCCTACAAATCGGCTTCCTTGGTGCGACTTTTTGTCAAGGCGGGAGCTGAGGTGCAGGTTATCATTACGCCCAACGGCAAGGAGTTTATCACTCCGCTCACACTCTCGACGCTCAGCGGCAAGCCTGTCATAAGCGAATTTTTCACGGCCAATACCGGGCAGTGGAATTCTCATGTCGACCTCGGCCTCTGGGCCGACGCCATGGTTATTGCTCCCGCAACGGCCTCCACTATTGCAAAAATGGCCAATGGTGTAGCCGACAATATGTTGATTACGACCTATCTGTCTGCTAAGTCTCAGGTCTTCGTAGCTCCGTCGATGGATCTCGACATGATGCGCCATCCGTCGACTACTCGCAACATAGAGCTGTTGCGTTCCTACGGCAATATCATCATCGAACCGGCCGAAGGCGAGCTTGCAAGTCATCTTATAGGTAAGGGCCGTATGGAAGAACCTGAAAATATATTGAAAGCCGTCGACAGCTATTTCGAAAAATCTCTTTCGCTGAAGGGCCGCAAGGTGCTCATCACGGCCGGACCTACTTTCGAAAAAATCGACCCGGTGCGTTTCATCGGCAATTATTCGTCGGGCAAAATGGGTTATGCCATAGCCGACGAAGCCGCAGCGCGAGGCGCGGAAGTGACTCTCGTTTCCGGTCCTGTGGCCATCAAGCCTGACAATGCCTCTGTCCGTGTTGTCAACGTCGAATCCGCCTCTGAGATGCTTGATGCTTGTAAGAAGTATTTCCCTGAGAGCGATATCGCTATCATGACGGCCGCTGTCGCTGATTATGCGCCGGCTCATCCGCTTGACCATAAAATCAAAAGAGAGAAGACTGATTTTGACACTCTTGAGCTTGTCAAAAATCCCGATATTGCCGCCACTCTCGGCGCTATGAAGTCTGACGGTCAGATTTTGGTGGGCTTTGCTCTCGAGACTGACAACGAACTGGCCAACGCTACCGAGAAGCTTGAACGCAAAAATCTCGATATGATAGTCCTCAACTCGTTGCGCGACAAGGGCGCGGGCTTCCGCATGGATACCAATAAAATTTCAATATGCCGTCGCGACGGTTCATGCGTGGCTTATGACCTCAAGCCTAAAAAGCTCGTCGCTGTCGATATTATTGATGCCGTTTCAAGCCTATGACGAGACTCCTGTCAAATATATTCTTTGCTTTGTTGATGCTGTCGATGCCGGTTTGCGGCGCGGCACAGGAACTTGACTGTAAGGTCGAAATCAATTCCGATCAGGTCGAGGGCACATACAAGCAGGTATTCACGACGCTCGAACAGGCTATAAACGACTATATGAACACGACTGTGTTTACCAACACACAGTTCGGTGCTAACGAGAAAATCGAATGTCGTCTGTTTTTTACCATCAAGGAGTATGCTGACGATAAAATAAGCGGCGATCTTCAGATTCAGTCGTCGCGCCCGGTCTACAACAGTTCCTACACTACGACCCTTATCAATTTCAAGGACACCAAAATCGATTTCACTTACATGGAAAATGAGCCGCTTGTTTTTGCTCTCGACCGAATGGAGAGCCAGCTGACGGCCATACTCAATTTCTATGCATATCTGATTTTGGCTGTCGATTTTGATTCGTTCTCGCCTCATGGCGGCGAACCTTATTTCGACCGTTTGAAAACGATTGTGCAGCAGGCGCAGTCGTCGGGCGAAACCGGGTGGAAGGCATTCGAAGATACCAAAAACCGCAGCGCTGTTCTTTCGGCCTTTACAGATCAGGCTACGTCTTCGCTGCGCGACCTTCTCTACGAGTATCATCGTCGCGGACTTGACGAGATGTCGATGAGCCCTGACAAGGGTAGGGCGAAGATTACAGAGACACTTGAGGTCATAAAGCAGGTATATGATGCCTCTCCGATGTCGGTCGGTCTTTCTATGTTTAAGGATGCCAAGTTTGACGAACTCGTCAACATCTATTCAAAGGCGACTCAGGAAGAACGTACCAGAGCTTACAACCTTCTTCAGGAGGCATATCCTGCCGAGAACGAACGTCTCGAAAAAATCAAAAATGGTCAGGAAAAATGATTAAGTCGCTTCATATAAGTAATTACGCACTTATTTCGAATATCGACATAGACTTTACCGACGGCCTGAACATCATTACAGGCGAAACGGGTGCGGGCAAGTCGATTATGTTGGGCGCTTTGTCTTTGTTGCTTGGCGGACGCGCCGATACTAAGGTTATAGCCGACACGGCGAAAAAATCTGTGATAGAGGCATGTTTCGCATTGGAAAAGCCCGCCGATTTTGCCGACTTCTTTGCCGACAATGACCTCGATATGGATGGAAACCTTGCCATTCTGCGGCGTGAATTGTCGCCAAACGGACGCTCGAGAGCTTTTATTAATGATTCGCCGGTCAATCTGACTGTGCTCCGCGAACTTGCCATGCGTCTGGTCGACATACATTCGCAGCATCAGAATCTGCTGCTTGCCGATCCGGCCTATCAGTTGCAGATTATCGACAATCTTGCGGGTAATAATGAACTGCTTGAAACTTATCGCAAACATTATTATGATTACCAGGCTGTCCTCAAAAAATATTCCGATACGCGCGACATGATTCGCCGTGGACGTGATGAAGCCGATTTCATTTCATACCAGCTTAACGAACTCAATGAACTCAACCTTCAGCCCGACGAGCAGGCCGCTCTGGAGCAGGAACGTGACGCTCTGTCGGATGTCGGACGCGTGAGATCCTTGATTTCGGAGGTGCTGTCGCCTATGGACGGCGACGACAACGCGCTCGACGCTCTTGATGTGGCTGCCGACAGTTTGCGCGAGCTCGCCGATACGATTGAAGATGCCGACGCGCTTGCTTCGAGACTCGACGCCGCCCTTGTCGAACTTCGCGACATTGCGGAAACTGTCGAAGGCTATGGCGAGGAATTTATCGCTGACCCTCAGCGACTTGATGAGGTTGAAAATCGTCTTGGCCGCATATATTCGCTCGAACTGAAACACCATGTCGACGACAGCGATGCGCTTATCGCCTTGCGCGACAAACTCGCCATGCAGCTCGACACCATCGAGAATGGCGACCGTCTGCTTACGACTTTGGAGTCAGAAGCGCGTCAGGCTAAAAAAGAAGCCCTGATTATCGCCCGCCGCATTTCGGAGGCGCGTCAGAAGTGTGCCGATGCGTTTGCCGAAGAGTTGCGTGCAGCGGCCAAGCCTCTCGGCATGAATAATCTGCATTGCGAAATCGCTCTCAACTCGGGCAAACTGACACCTACAGGCATTGACCGTGTTGACTTCCTTTTCGCCTTTAACAAAAATCAGGAGCTGATGCCTGTCGGGCAGACGGCTTCAGGCGGCGAAATATCGCGTATAATGTTGGCCGTTAAGGCTATCGTGGGCGAAAAAATGAGTCTGCCATCGATTATCTTTGACGAAATTGATACCGGCGTGTCGGGCGATGTCGCCTCGCGCATGGGCGAACTGATGCAGATGCTTTCGAAGAAAATCCAGGTCATTACCATTACCCATCTGCCTCAGGTCGCAGCCAAGGGCAAGTCGCATTTTAAAGTCTACAAGGAGGATGACGAGCACACGACTACTACGCATATCCGTCAGCTGAACTCTGACGAGCGTGTCCGCGAACTCGCCCTTATGCTCAGCGGCTCGTCGGACAATCAGGCGGCTATCGCCACGGCCCACACTTTATTTGACAAATAACTTTTTCAATTCAGAATAATGGAATCTAACGAATATATTTTTGGTCTGCACTCAGTGATTGAAGCCATAGAAGCAGGTCGCGACATAGGCAAGATACTTGTTAAAAAAGACCTTCACAGCGAAATGGCTGTCCGCCTTCACGATTTGGCGCGCACCTACCGTGTGCCGATGCAGCGTGTGCCGGTCGAAAAACTCAACCGAATAACCCGCAAGAACCATCAGGGAGCCATCGCTCTTTTGTCGGCTGTGCCATACTATCGTCTTGAGGATATCGTGCCTCAGCTTTACGAAGACGGCATCTTGCCCTTAATGCTTGTGCTTGACGGCGTGACCGATGTGCGAAACTTCGGCGGCATGGCGCGTACGGCCGAGTGTTGCAGTGTGAACGCAATCGTGATTCCCGAGCTTGGCAGTGTGACGGTCAACGCCGACGCCGTCAAAACATCGGCCGGCGCTTTGAATTATCTGCCCGTCTGCCGCGAACCCAATCTGTATGAAGCCGTCCGTTTCCTCAAAGACAACGGCTACAGCATTGTCGCTGCTACAGAGAAAGCCAATGTCAATTACACCATGGCCGATTTTACCGGCCCGGTTGCCATAGTGATGGGCGCCGAAGACTGCGGCATCTCGCCTGAGTTGCTCAAGCTTTGTGATGCTAAAGTTTCGATTCCGATGTTCGGCCACATAGGTTCGCTTAATGTAGGTGTCGCAGCGGCTGTCATGATGTATGAGGCTGTGCGGCAGCGTATACAGGCAAGTCAGGAAGTGATCTGATTTGCATGAACAAGAAAAGAGGTGCTCTCACGAGTACCTCCCTTCCCATTCATCACATTATGCTTAAAATTAAAGTGCTATCTATACTGTTCTTGTCAAATTAGCAGTATGTTGTCGTATTTTAGTACCTGTCGCATACAATATCCCAGTCGATGATGTCCCAGAGTTTGTTGAGCGCATCGCCGCGGCGATTTTGATAGTCAAGGTAGTAAGCGTGTTCCCACACATCGAAGGTAAGAAGTGGAATTAAACCTGCTGTCAGCGGGTTTTCGGCGTTCTTGCCTTGTGTGATAAAGAGTCTGCCGTCTTCGTCTCGCGAGAGCCAGACCCAACCTGAACCAAACAGGCCTGTGCCGGCTTCGACAAATGCTTCCTTGAATTTTTCAAACGAACCGAAGTCGCGGTCTATTGCCTGGCGAAGGTCGCCCGACGGCTCGTGATTGCCTTTCGGATTGAAAGTGAAGAAGTAGAATATGTGATTCCACGCCTGAGATGCATTGTTGAACAATGCGCCGTCTGCGCGACGGATTATGTCTTCCAAATCCATATCCTCATATTCTGTATCTTTGATAAGACGGTTGAGATTGTCGATATACGCCTTTTCGTGTTTTCCGTAGTGGAATTCGACTGTTTCTTTGCTGATTGCCGGAGCAAGAGCATCGGTGGCGTAAGGTAGTTTGGGCTGTTCGTATGTCATATCGCTATTTATTTTGAATTTTATCATATAAACCGC
>JAGAOW010000108.1 GCA_017889945.1 Muribaculaceae bacterium | reverse complement strand
TGCATTGATACCGCCCTGTGCTGCGATAGAGTGAGCGCGACGGGGGCTGTCCTGGATGCAGAAGTTTTTGACGTTGAAGCCGAGCTCGCCGAGAGTCGAAGCTGCCGACGCACCTGCAAGACCTGTTCCGACAACGATGATGTCGAGGTTGCGTTTGTTGGCCGGGTTGACGAGTTTCTGATGGGCTTTGTAGTTGGTCCATTTCTCAGCGACAGGTCCTTCAGGTATCTTGGAGTCTATCTGATACTCCGGAAGTTTATAGGATTCGATATCGGCGAAGTCCTTCATGATGGGGGTTGAATCAATCATACCCTCGAGGTTATTGAGATTTGCCATATTCTGAGAAATTATTTAGCCTGTTGTTCTGTTTTCTGAATATTCTGTTCAAGGAATGCCTTGAACTGTCCGAGCTGACCGATGACCTGAGTCTTGATTTCAGGGCACTGTTTTTCTGCGCCGTTGATGACAGCGGCAGCCTGGTCGACAAAGCGCTGGCCGTTTTCTTCAAGGAATTTTTTCTGAGCTGTCTGTGCGGCAAAAGCGTCGTTCAAGTCAACATTGTTGAGAGCGACTGCGACTTCAGCCTGGAATTCTTCGATGATAGCTTCGCCTTTGGCTTTCCAGAATTCGCCGTACTGTTCCTGAAGCTCGAGGTTGGTCGAGTAGTAGTTGGAGTGAGAGCGAACTGTGAAGACGATGGCCTGAGCGATGAAGAGAGCCACGACGATCGAGGTCCACCAGCATGCGATTGATTTGAGGCGGTTGAGCCAGAGGTTGTTGTCCCAGCCGATTGTGTGGAGCATCGACCAGAAACCGTGGTTCATGTGGAACCAGAGGGCGATGAAGCCGATAATGTATACAATCGGAGTCCAGACCTCAGAGAAGGCCTGCTGGATAAACAGAGTGCCGAACGAGGGAGGGATGGGCGCACCGTTGAGCTGAGGCAGCACTGCCAGTTCGTGATGCATCATTTCCTGGAACTGCATTTTGTACCAGAACTGGATGAGGTGGACGACAAGGAATGCGACCACAACGATGCCGAGAACGAGCATGTTCTTCGACGACCATTCGACCTGGGGCTGGCGTGCAGTGACTTTGTAACGGTCGTTGCCGCGAGCGCGACGGTTCTGGATGGTCAGCCAGAGTGCGTAGATAATGTGGATGATGAACAGGGCAGCAAGACCGGCTGAAGCGACGAGCGCATACCAGTTAGCTCCAAGAAATTCGCAGACCTGATTGTAGGCAGTCGGCCAAATCAGGGCAACGGCATTCATCAACACGTGAAAAGTTACAAATAGGACGAGGCAAATGCCCGTGATTGCCATCACGAACTTCCTTCCTATAGATGAGCTTGTTAACCACATAAGATGATTGTTTTAGATTTGATTATATGAAATTGTAAATGTTTTCGTCGACAG
Organism: Muribaculaceae bacterium; assembly: GCA_017889945.1. GTDB lineage: Bacteria > Bacteroidota > Bacteroidia > Bacteroidales > Muribaculaceae > CAG-873. The sequence continues at coordinate 3,383 of JAGAOW010000108.1, read as the reverse complement.
GTAATAGACGCGGCTGAATGTGCAAAACGTAAGCTGTGGCCGCGCAGCATAGCTGACTATGCGGCCGGACACTCAAAAACTCCATGCTATCAGCGGTTTTCATCGTGATAATGTGATGTGAATTGTCGGATGCTGTATATAACGCGTTCTAAATAGTGCAAAGTTAATGTAAAATCGCGGTGTTGACAACAAATAAAGAAAAAATTCTTTAAACATCCCGCGAAAATTCCCAATTTTTCAAAAACAGCCGCAGCTGCAGCGAGCCGACATTGTCAATAATGTCAGCGCTCAGGCATGGATATGGGGGGCATTGCCGGACAAATTTCTGATTGTTTGATGAGGGGCGATTATTTGAGGCAGGGCAATTTCTTTTTGATGAGGGTCTGATTATTTGATTAGGGAGGCGATGACCACTATAATCGCTCCGGCAATCATCAGGCCGAAACCGAATGCGCGCTTTTTAGCCCAGACCGGTTTCAGGTCGTCGCTTAGGACGGCTTGTTGGCGGGTTTTGTGAAATAAATAGGCGTATTTTATGGCGTAGGTTATTAAAAACAGCGCTCCGACTATGTTGATTCCTATGCCTGCGTAAATCAGAAAGTCTTGCATGATGTTGAGGGCTTGTGTTGAAACGAGCTGTTACAATGTTTTTTAATTGTAACAATTCGCAAGTCCGATTGTTGGCTCGTAGGGAAGCTATGCGTTGCGGTTGCGGGGGTGTTGGAGGAGGGAGGTAAGGATGTTGGAGATGGTCTGACGGCCTTGAGAGGTCTCGATGGCGCGACGATTGGATTGGGCTGAAGGGTAGGGCTGACTGTATGTTGTCGCGACAGCCTGCGGGACTGCTTTCGGTGTGGGTTCGTCGGATGAGTCGGATTGGGATTGGGCTTTGGCGCGGGATTTCTTTTCGGGCTTGGGCGGATTGATATCGATTTGCGAATCGACGAAGTCGAGGAGTGAGCGAAGAGATGCTCGGGTGTCGATATGGGCGACGACGAGAATGGAGAGACCATAGCGCATCTGCATGATGGACAAGCGTTTCATGATATGTTTGACGCTTGCGTTGCGACCCAATGACAGGGCGGCGATGCGGCTGACGGAGTCGATGACTAAGGTCTCGATTTGGTGCTCTTTGACGGCCTTTTCGATAAGCTCGAAGACGATGTCTGCATAGTCTCGCGAGTCGTCAGGGCCGTCGAAGTTAGGGGTTGCGAATAGCAGATTTGATGAGGAGAGAGGCGATGTTAGTCGGTCGGCGTACGGACCGATTTTGCGGTCGGCGTTGACGTAGAGGGTTTTGCGGCCTGCGGCAGCGACTTCGAGAGCGATGTCGAGCGCGCGGTCGGTTTTGGGAGTTTCGCGGCGGGCGTGAAGCAGACAGATTGTGCGTTCTCGCCAGAGGTTTTTGTAGAGATTGACTATTTTGCCGATTTCTTCGAAAAGTTGCTTAGAGCTAAGAAAGATGTTTTTCATTTCCCGGATTTTTAAATTAGTAAATGCTTGCGGCAAAGTTAAGGCCGGGGATGAGCAACATTCTCGCTCAGCAAAGTTAATAAAATAGAAAAGCGGCAGAACTTAGTGATTAGCTTCTGCCTGAGAGAACCTACAGGTTAATGCTTCAGGGATTCTTGATGCTCTTCCCAAACCACGACGGCGAGATATTTGTCGCTTCTGCAATGTAAATCCGCAACGCCTTCTTCTATAAGTTCAGAAGTATCAGACTGATAGTATATGTCGGTGGCATCTTGCAGCGACAGTCCGTAGAGTTGGCACAGGCTTTTTATAATGTTGGCGCTTTTGCGTGTAAGAAACGCTATTTTGCTTTCGCCTGTCATAATTGTCTGCATTCATTGATGCAGGACTTCTTTCTCTCTCATGAAGTCGGTAAAGTTTTGCACCAGATAACGTGAGCTAAAGGTGTGCAGCACGTCGTATGATGGCACAATATAATCGTATAAAATATAAACCTCTCGCTGGCTCATCTTAAGCAATTGCGCAAGTTTGCTGATGCAATATGTTACAAATTCGAGAGTTTTAGTATCCATAGTATGGGAAGCGATTATTTCGTGGCGTGTGCTTGGCGAGGTATAATCATATTACTAAAATTTGCCGTATACGGCATTTTTTGGTAATACGATGTTGAATATTATAATCGGTAATGCTAAATAATAGTATGGAGTTGTCTATTAGTCGGCGTTTTCGGGCTTTTCAGAAATCTCCGATTAGATGTTCCTATTAGGGTTTCATGCCGGATTGTGTCGTAGGGATTTTATAACGTGAGGTTATTTTTTGACATGAAACTCTTTGAAAGCGCCGTGCAGTCATGCTTTAGTCATTTTCATCAGGCCCCATTGGGCCAAATCTTGCAGAATCGGTAGTAAAGTCAGCCCATCCTCCGAAATACGATATTCCACTTTTGGAGGGATTGTCGCATACATCTTTCTTGTGACCAGTTGGTCTTGCTCCAAAGATTTCAGTGTTGAACTTAGAACCTTTGGGGAAATGTCAGGTAGAATCTTGTAGATCTCGTTGAAGCGAAGTTTTTCCGTTTCTCCAAGAAGCAATAGGATCAATATTCCCCACTTGCTACTGAAGTGTGAAATCACATTTCTTATTGGACAACGGTCTATCGCCGAATATTTTTTTATCAATTCTTCCATTTTTTTCTCGTTGATTTACAGAATTAGTTACCGAGAAGTAACCTAATTGCTTTTGCGTAAGGTCTTGCACCTGAGCGAAAGCGGTTGTAACTTTGCGCTATCAAAATGATAGTACATAGCAATTGCAAAGTTAATAATAATTGTAAATTCAAGCAAGAAAATGAGCGAAACAAAGAAACTCAACGAGGGCGCAAAGTTCGCCCATGCAACTGTCGGCAATGTCGCCGACTTCTCAGGCAAAGCATTTTTGAAAGACATCCTCGGACTTACCGGTGTTGAAGTATCTTTCGGGACTCTCGAGCCCGGCCAGGCTGTACCTTTCTTTCATGCCCACAAAGACAACGAGGAGGTATATATTATTCTTACGGGCGAAGGCACTTTTCAAGTGGAAGGAGATACATTTCCTATCGCTTCAGGCTCTGTTGTCAGAGTCTCCACAGGGGCTTCCCGCAACCACAAGAACAACAGCAACGTGCCGATGAACTACATTTGCATTCAGGCCAAAGAGGGCAGCCTCGACCGTTGTACTGCCGATGATGCTATCATAACTGAGACAGAATGGGTCAGCGGATTTTTCCGGTGGGCGATGGGCGGCTCAGCTGTATAGTGTTGCGAGTCTGAACATAAAGAATTTGATGTCACCGACTCCGCGGAATTGAGAGCGCAGGGCTTTTATCTTGGCGTTGAATGATTCAGCTGAGGCATTCGTCAGTCTTTCCTTGA
>JAGAOW010000107.1 GCA_017889945.1 Muribaculaceae bacterium | reverse complement strand
CTGGTTGGTCATGATCTCGGCTTTCTTAGAGTGAAGAGCGATGCGAGAAAGAGTGCGCTTGTCGGCGGTAGTGAAGAAACTTTGGTCGAAGTCGCCTTTCATGAGTTTGGTTTTACGGAGAAAACCGGTCTCGATGATGTGACGGTCTTTGAGTTCGCTCTTGCTGCCGATGGCATAATAGCAGGTGTTGAGTTCATTGGCGAGAGCGACATTTTCGTCTTGGGCGATGTTGCGCTCGTCGGTAACGGTTGTGACAGTAGTTGTCAGCGAATCGACAGCTGCGTCAAGCTGACCGATGCGTTTCTGCGCTATGCCGAGATTTTCTTTTAGAGAAGCGATTTCAGAAGACTGCGAGTCGATCTGGTCGCGGAGGCTTGAGATGGTTTTGCGGAGCTTGCTGTTGTCGACAGATGACTGTTCGAATTTCTTTTCGAGCTCGGCAAGGCGTTCGCGTCGTTCCTGAAGAGCTTTCTGAATAGCAGCGATATCGCTCTGGATCTGCTCTCTGCGAGCCGAAGATTCGCCGGGAGCGTTGTTAGACACAGTCAAAATATTCTCAAGCTGTTTTATCTGCTCCATGCCCTGGTTGATGTCTCCAACAAGAGCCAAAAGCTGGTCGCGGTCGGCAATAGCAGCTGCGAGTTCTGCGCTCTGAGCGGCTTCCATTGATTCCTTTTTTTCTTCATCGCTTTTGCCGGTATTACAAGAAGCGAGTCCGAAAGCAGCAATCAAACATAATGTAAGAACTTTCTTCATAATACTGAATCTTTATATTTGTTTTTATGTGTTTTATTTTCCGGTTCGGAAATTTTACCACCTACAACGATAACAATCTCCCCTTTCGGTTGGTTCAGAGTGAAGTGTTGGACAAGTTCGGCGAGCGAGCCTCGGACAGTAGTTTCATGAAGTTTGGAAATCTCGCGCGAGACAGATGCAGGCCGTTCAGGGCCACAGACTTCGACAAGCTGAACGAGGGTCTTTAGCAGACGGAGCGGCGACTCATAGAGGATGAAGGTGCGCGGGTCGGCAGCGAGTATTTCGAGACGAGAAGCACGGCCTTTCTTCGGGGGGAGGAAGCCTTCGAAGACGAAGCGGTCGCATGGCAAACCGGAGTTGACGAGTGCGGGCACGAAAGCCGTAGCGCCGGGCAAGGTCTCGACATCGATGCCTGCGCGCCGGCATTCACGCGAGAGCATGAAGCCGGGGTCAGAGACGCCCGGAGTGCCAGCATCAGATACGAGCGCGATGAGTTCGCCGGCGCGCAGACGCTCCACAATAGAAGCGACTGCGGTGTGCTCGTTATACTTATGATGGCTTATCATGGGCGTGGTTATGCCGAAGTGCTTCATGACAGTGGCGCTGGTGCGTGTGTCCTCGGCAAGAATCAGAGAAGCCTGCGACAGCACTTCAACGGCCCTCGGCGTCATGTCGGACAGATTGCCAATAGGAGTCGGAACTATGTAAAGCTTTCCGCTCATCTGCGATAGCCGTTAAAGTGAGTTGAAACTATCTCCATGAACTCGCTGACGGCTTCGTTGTCGTGATCCCAGGGCATCGTAGAGAGATAGGCATCGGCATCGGCGAGGGTGTCGAGAGTAGCGAGATGTTCGATGGCTGCGGTCAGCGCGCTGTTGTCGCCGGCAAAAAGTTCGCGACGGAAGCGGAAGCGGTCGTTGATAGTGAACGCCTTGCGAATATCTCCGAGAGGGCGAACAGCTGCGACAGGAGCTGTTTCGACAACCGGCGAAGCCGGAGTGTCAGGGACATCTGCGGCTGAGGGAACTGCAAGCGGAGCATCGTCGGTCACGACAGACTCGACGATGAAGGCATCGGACTGAGGTTCGTGCTTGTCGGGTTCGGCCACGAGGGGTCCGGTCACGATAGGTTCAGACTCAACGGGCTTTGGAAGCGGTTGGGCCGACTGCTCGGAAATCTTCTGCAAAAGCAAACGCAGTTCGGCTTGTTTTTGCTCTATCTCTTTGCTCAAAGCAATGGCTTGGCTGATATAATCCATAATTTTATATAAATGTGTCGGTTAATAATTGTTCGATACTGCGGCGCAACTGAGCTCTGCTGCAAAAGAAGCCGTTGACCATGATGACGATGATGTGGGTTGGCTTGCCGTTTTCGTCAAGCTTGAATCCCGCATAGCTCTGAACGGCATTCATGCTGCCGGTTTTGAGGGCTATGAGACCTTTGAGCGGGGATTTGGCAAGGAAGGACTTCATAGTGCCGTCGTAGCCAGCGCGGGGGAAGAAGCTGACGTAGGTGTCGGCCATAGGGCTGTTGACCATCCACTCGAGAACATCGGCAAGGAAACGTGGCTGAAGACGGTTGCCTCGCGAGAGACCGCTGCCGTCAAAAATCAGGTTACAGCGAGAAGTGAGACCACGGTCGCCCCAGAGTTGTGTTTCGCATTTGACGGCGTTTTTGCGTGTGTCGTCAGGCGCGAGTGCCCTCAAAATGCCCTCAGCAAAAAGGTTGTCGCTTCTGAACATGAGACTTGTCAGAATGTCTTTTGCGGCGGGCGAGCGATGGATATAGAGGCTTCGGACAGTCGACGAAACGGCGTCGGCTTTCTTGTTGCTGACAGCAATGCCTCTATCTTTCAAAACGGCATGCAGGCGGCATAGGAAAACCGCTGCCGGGTCGGGGACGGAAATTTCAAGAGCCCATTTTCGATTTTTGACATTACGGGCATATACCGTCAGCCGGTCAGAGCCGACACCACGGACGAGGTCGTTGTTTTCTTTGCTCTCGACGACGGAAACGTCAAGTGCGGGAACAAAGGGTTTGGTCTCGCCAGTCAGCGGATAAAGAATAGCTGTGTTGTCGCGATAATTGAAGCCGAAGAGTCCTGCGCCATAAGGCCACGGCACATCTTCGATTTCCCATTGCGCGACAGGACCGGCGTCGGACATATTCTGCTCGACGATGAGTCGTCCGTCAATCTTTTTAATGCCCAGTCGCCGCAAGGCCGCGGAGATCGAATCGCAAATACCGAGATTTGATTTGAAATGCTGACTCTCAATCGTGGGGTCTCCGCATGAGCGAACAACAAGGTCGCCACGCCAAACATTGCCGACCTGCATTGAGCCACGCAACTCGACAGGTGTCGAGAAACGGAAATTCTCTCCGAGTTTGCAGAGCGCCGTAGCCGCAGTCACGGCTTTCATGACGCTGGCGGGAGTGAGTGCGAGGTCCGAATTGTAATCATAGAGGACTTCGGAGGTGCGTATATCTTTGATGTACACGCCGATAGTCGTGGCTTCTTCGCCTTCGATGCCGAGTAAATCCTGAGCGTAGAGGGAGTTGAAGGTCGCTGAAAGGGAGAATAATATTGATATGACTATGGGTCTAAACATATGATGTCGAGAATTTGCACGAAATTACAAAAAATTCATGACAGGCCAAAAGTCGCGTCTACGAAGGGGGGCTATCGGCGAGGAAGGGGGCCGGGTCGGACCAGTCGGACGGGGCAGACGGCTGGGAGACGGCGGCCTGCGGGGAAAGAAGTAAGGACGTGTCGGACAAGGCCGAAGGTTCGGCGGCAAAAGTATCAGAGATGATGGGGGACGGATCAGACGAGGCGGAGGCAAAAACTTGCGAAACAAGGGTTTGTAAAGCAGAGGTTTGCTGCTCGAGGAGCTGCTCGTCGGGGTCGGACCACGGTGGGAGGAGGGTGTGGGTCATGGCATCGCGGACGGGGAGGTAGAGGCAGTCGTCGGCTTCGGGAAAGTCGCGTGCAGAGAGGGGGTGGCGGCTGGCGCGGCGGCGACGGGCGAAGATGTGTGGGTCGGCCGCGGGATAGGTCGGCGGGTAAGCGGGCATTTCCTGCAGAGGACAGCGGTTGACGGTGCGGGAACAGAGTTCGCGGTAGCGCCTGATGTCTTCGTCGCTATGGGTCAGTGTCCAGTCGCGCTTCTTTTTTATAGGATAAGGGTTGAGAGGCGAGGACGGAGAGTCAGAATCGGATGATGATGATTTTTTGGTGCGGGGTTCGGGGAGAACCGCGCGGTCGGCGTAGCGCCGGATTTTAATCTTGGGGTAGCTGTAGACGGGCCGCGGCGGAATGTCGCCCCACATGTCGTAGCGGTTGAGGATGTCGATGTCATCGAGGGCATCGAGGGTGGCGTCGTCGGGCGGATACATGCAGCAGCCGGGAAGTATCTCGCCTGCAAGACGGCGTATGCGGCTCTGACGCAGGAGGTAGTAGCGCTGAGGTTTGTAATTGGGGTCGCGGCCTGTGCGGTCGTTGTGCTCGGGGTCGTGACGCGGAATGGGCTTGGCGTCGGAGGTCAGCACGGGCGTAAGGTCGGTGTAGCCTGCGAGGACGAAGCGGAAGAAGTGTGAGAAGGAGCATGCGCGATGAGAACGGTAGTAAGTGCCGTGGATTATGAGCATCGAGCCGGGGTCGTCGTCGCAGAGGGCGGGTATGCCGTGGGCATAGGTCCTGTCGAAGGCGTCGAGACGGCGCGAGTAGAGGTCGCCGTTGAAGATGACGAGGGCACGGTAGGAGAGGCCGATGAGGTCGCCGGGCTTGCGGCCCGAGTGTGCGAGCAGACGGCTGTGTTGCCACGAGGGTTCGCGCTTGTCGAGGACTTCGGTCACATGGCGGCAGTAGCCGATGTAACGTCGGGCGATGCGCTTCTGAGGTGCGGAGAACATGATGTCGCCGCCTTCGGAGCAGTGACGGTACCAGGCGACGTAGGTAACGATGGATGCGGCGACGGCTTCGGAGTCCTGTCCGCCGTCGGCGATGATGACGCGCAGCGGACGG
>JAGAOW010000106.1 GCA_017889945.1 Muribaculaceae bacterium | reverse complement strand
TAGGTCGCCGTTGAAGCCTGTGGCGAAGCGTGTGCATGATTGGGATTTGATAGCGTCGGTCGATGACCAGTCGGGCGCACTGCCGTCCCAGTTGTCGTTATGTTCTTCGCTGAAGAAGCTCCACTGCTCGGAGAGGAGCATTTCGTCGGACGGCTCGGGTTCGGGCTCTTCGCTGACATAAGGCGGTTTGACCATAAGAGGTGCATCGTCGTCGCCCGAGGTAACGAATTTGCCGCCGCCGTTGGTCAGAATGCGAACGCCTGCTTTGGCATTGCCGTATGTGACTACGCCGTGGGTGCTTCCGGCTTTCGAGCCGGCTGTGAAGGTTGTGCCGCTGACTGTGCCGAGCTCGGGAGCGACATTGAAAGTGAAGCCTGTGACGTTTTTGTTGACGAGGACGCCGTATTTGTTGAAGCCGTATACGACCGGAGTGAGTTTGCCGCCTGACGACAGGCGCACATTCTTCTGAAGCACTTCGATTGCGGCGATGGTGTTGTCGACCGGAGTGGTCGAGACGGCAAAGAAGCCGTTGGTAACGGGACGGAAATAGCTTGTGCTGCCGTAGGGTATGTTGCGAATGCCGAAGCCTTTGTTGTAGAGCGTCGACGAGCCGCCGCCGTCGAAGGCCATGGCTGTGTAGCAGCCGAGTTTCTGCATCAGAGGCGCAAGTCTCGTCATGGCGAAGCCGGTGGATTTTTCGAGCGTTTCTGTGGCGGCATATTTATCGGCGACAAGCATGATGAGCTTTGTGCGGTCTTTGTTGTAGCCGATGGCCGTACGGGCCTGATTGGATGAGAAGTGGCTGACTACGTTGGCCGAAAGATATTCGGCGGGAGCTATCTGGCCGTCGATGACGAGCATCGAGCATCCGCCGATGGCCTGACGCAGCTCGACGGTCTTTTTGTTGAGGGTCATTCTGCGTTTGACCGTGACGCGCTGGCCGACATGGAGATTCATCATCAGGTTCATGCCTGTGCCAACGCCCGAAAGCACATATCCGTCCTTGGGTATGGCCATGTCGCCAACCTGCGAGCCGTCGCAGTTGCCAACGCCCTCGGATGTTATCTCGAAGGTCGCGGTTTCATCTTCGAGCGAGCCGGAGACGAGTTTCATGGTGCATTCGCGACCCCAGATGTTGGTTTGTGTCGATTCTCCGTGGATTGAGTTGTAGATGACGAGATAATTGTCGGAACGGGCGCAGTTGAGATGGGTATAGTAGGTGCGGTTGTTTGGGAAAGTCATGTCGAAACCCACTTCGAGGCCGATGGCGATGTTGACGTCTTTTTTGTCGCCAACCATGACGTAGGACGCCCATTTGGGCCAGAAACCGTCGTCGTGGAGGGGCGATTTGAATTTGCCGTCGACGATAGAGTGGCCGCTTGTTTTGCCCGTTTTTCCTTCAAAAAAGTCACCGTTAGTACCGGCGATATACTGTCCGTTGCCCTCTTTGTTCTTGCGGTTGCCCATCGAAAGGATGTTTTCGGTCGACAGGACTCTGTCGTTGGCCTGAACGCCACGCAGTTCGAGGTCGGGGTTAGTGAGGTCGACGGTTGTGTAATAGATTGTGGTCGCATTGGAAGTGAGCCATTTGAGACGCAGCGAAGTCGTTGTCATGCCCGGTCCGATGGTGGCATGCGAAAGGGTGTCGACCTTGAAGTCAGTCCCGTTGAGATCCCAAGTCACGGTTGCGTCGGCAAACAGCGTGACAAACATGAGCGATAGCGAGATGAAAAGTTTTTTCATTGGATTATTAGGTCTTTTGGTGGTATATGCGTCAGTGTATATATTTATTGTTGTCTGTCAGCGGGGAAGACGACTCCGGTCTGACGGCGGATTTCGTCGATTATCTCCATCGTGATCAGCGAATTGAGGTGGCTGTTGGTCGATGATTCTATCCGGCCATCCTCAATCATTGTGATAAATTCGGCAATCTCGTAGTAATATTCATTGTGGGAGGGAGTTACCGACAGATTTTCGACTGTCGAGCCGCTTGTGAGGCCGCCTCCGAGATTGGCTGTACGCGGGGAGAATCGTATGTCGCCCATGCGGTTGATGGTGTCGAGCGAGAGCAGGCCTTCTTCGCCCTGGATTTCAGAGCGGAGCTTCGAATCGGCGATTTTGGAGTACATCACATTCGCCTCCATGCCGTCGTAGCTGAACATCGCCGAACCCTGGCCGTCAGCGCCCGACGACAGCAGCAGCCCCGAGGCTGTGATTTTGTCGGGTCGCCCGAACAGCACTACCATCGGATAGATGGTATAGACGCCGATGTCCATTATAGCGCCGTTGGACATCGCCGGATTGAATGCGTTGGGCAGCTCGCCGTTCTTAAAGCGGTCGTAGCGCGACGAATACTGGCAGTAGGTCGCCGAGTAGCGGCGCACTTTCCCCAGCCGGCCGAGATTGTCTCTGACAACGCCGAAGTTGGGGGTCATGGTCGGTTTCATGGCTTCCATCAGCGCAACGCCGTAGCGCCGCGACGCTTCGATCATCGTCAGCGCTTCGGCGGCGTTGGAAGCCAATGGTTTTTCGCAGAGCACATGTTTGCCTCCGCTCATACATTTGATGCTGTAGGACGCGTGGAGAAAATTTGGCACGGCTATGTAGACGGCGTCGACACAGTCGCTTGCCGCAAGCTCGTCGACCGATGTGAACACCTTGGCGTCTGGTGCATGGCGCTCGGCGAAGCTACGGCCTGTGACCTCGCTGCGCGAACACACCGCCGTCAGCTCGAAGCGGCTGTCCTCGGCGGCACCCGCCATGACCCAGTCGCTGATGAAATTTGTGCCTATGACTCCGAAGCGTACCTTTTGCATATCCGTCAGGGATTTATTCGAATTCTATCGGGGCGAAGAACTCCGGACGGTGGAAGTCGGGCGAGGCTGTCGCAATCGGATTCCACGACAGGAAGTGGGGCGTCGGGAGCTTGTCGCCGCATTTGTAGAAGTTGGCAGTCGCCTTGCGGCCTGTGAAGTCGCTGATACCTGCTCCGAAATATGTGGTGGCGGGAACTATGAGTGATACTTCCCAGTCGACAGGACCTTTGCCGTCTGAGGGCATCTTGCCTGTCAGCGACGAATAGCGTTTTACGCCTTCGAGGACTGTTTTGTCGGCCATGGTGCGCTCGTTGCGGTCAGCGCCCACGGCGCAAAGTATAGTTCCCAGGCAGTTGCATTCGATGTTATAATAGTGTTTGCCGTCGAAACTGGCAAAAAATTCGACGCACGAATCTTCCCACACAGCTCCGTTGTCGCCGGCGGCTACGGCTCTCACGGCCTCTTCGGAGCAGCGGTAGTTGATGAGGATGGCGTCGCCGGTGTGGGCGATGCGGAATTTTACCTCAGGGCGATAGGGGAATTCGTCCCAGTTGACGGTCTCGATTTTTTCGAATCCGATGCCTGCGTTGTCGAGAGCGGCTGCCACTTCGGCTGCATCGCTGACGGCTGCGTCTATTTTCCTGATTTTGAGTTTCTTTGTCATAATTTCTTGTGTGTTAGTGAATTATTGGTTAATATATAATTTATTTATGTGTGTCTGCAACTTCGGTCAGACGTATCAGTTCGATGCGGTTGGCCGATTTTTTGAGGATGTCGAAGCGCATTTCGCCAATCATCACAGTGTCGCCTTCGGCGGGTATGGTTCCGGTAGTGTGGAGTACATAGCCGGCGAGGGTCTGATAGCTGTCGTCTTCGGGCAGGTCGAGGCCGAACTGCTCGTTTATTCCGGCTATTTCGCACCGGCCCGAAAACTCGTAGATGCCCGGCGCGACGGTTTTCGCTACTAAGCGGCTGCTGTCGTGCTCGTCCTGAATGTCGCCGAATATCTCTTCGACGAGGTCTTCGAGAGTGACTAATCCGGCTGTGCCGCCGAATTCGTCGATGACTATGGCCACAGAGCGCTTTTGCTGCAGCATGCGCCTCATCATTTTGTTGGCCAGCAGGTTCTCCGGGCCGTAGAGCACCGGCATGATATGGTCGTGCCAGTCGGTCGAGGGGTCAAACAGCTCACGGACGTGGATATAGCCTAAGATTGTGTCGATGTCTTCGCGGTAGACGAGGATTTTTGAACGGCCGGTGCGTGTAAACAGGTCGCTGAGCGACTCGCGGCTCGCTGTGTCGATGTTTACGGCTACAATTTCGTTGCGAGGTATCATGCAGTCGCGCAGATGGGTCGACGAGAAGTCGAGCGCGTTGTGAAAAATCTTTACTTCGTTCTCGACGCGTGTCTTTTTCTCTTCCAGAGTGTCGATGGTCTCCTCGAGATAGTCGTTCAGATCGCCCATAGAGATTGCGCGCAGACGGGTGGTGCCGTTTTTCACGCCTAAGAGTTTCATCAGGCAGCGCGACAGCCATGTCGAGAACATCGACAGCGGGTAGAGCAGGATATAGAATATATAGATAGGCAAAGCGAAGACTTTCAGCGAATTGTTGGGATTGATGCCGAAGATGGTTTTCGGTATGAATTCGCCGCCGAGCAGGATGATGCCTGTCGAGATTAATGTCTGCGCTATGAGTATCAGGGCCTCGTTGTTGGTCCAGTTGCATATGATGGGCTCAAGCAGCGCCGCCGCGGCCATACCGTAGATGACAAGGACTATGTTGTTGCCTACGAGTATCGACGAGATGAAAAATTCAGAGTTGCCGTAGAAACAGTTGAGGATGCGGCCTATAGGTCCGCCACGCTTGACGTCGATTTCGACGCGCACGCGGTCTGACGTGACATAGGCCATCTCCATGCCCGAGAAGAGGGCCGAGAGTAGCAGCGATGCGACACCTATTATTATCCAAGTCGTAATGTCCATGGCTATTTGATGATTTTTTCAGGGATAGTGTTCTGCTTCATTTCGAGACGGCCGTCGGGCGAATTGGCTTTCGCGGGCTTTGCGGCGTCGCTCGACAGATTGCGGCGTGGTGCGACCCTGCGGCGGTCGGTCGCTATAGGAGCTAAGGCGGCTGTGTCGGCCGGCATTGTGTCAGTCGGCGCGGCCTGGTTCTCTTTTGGTTGACGGCGTTCGGCAGGCAGTATGGCTGTCGGATTGTTGATAGTGTAGGCCGTCATGTTCTCGTTAGATTCGAAGCCGTAGCCTTCGATGATGCGGTCTGAACGCACGATGTGGATAAACGAGTCGGTGTAGACCTTGCGTTTGTTCTGATCCCAGTAGAGCTGTTGCGACAGAAAGGTGTCGCGCATGGTGTTGACCATCATCACATGTCCGTCAAGACGCCAAAGGCGTTTGCGGCTGAAATATGTTGCCGAATCGCATTCCATCGTGGCGTCGGGCTGCAGTTTGAGGTCATACTGCTGCAGGTCCAGGCCGTCGGGAAATCGCCAGTGTGGTTCCATTGCCTGGTCATACATCATCCACACCGGCGTCGAGATGTGATAGCGCGTATAACCGGAATCAGAGATGAAGGTCTCCACATCGAGCGTAGTCATCGTCGGAGAGGCGTCTCCGTCGCCGATGTTTGCCACATACGAGCGCTGCTCTTTGCCGCATGCGGCTAAAAACAGCAATGCAAGTATTATCCAGGGCAATCGGCGCATCTGACTGAGTCTTAGTAAATCTTGCTCTGACGGAACCAGAGTTCGTTGATGTTGAAGCCTAAGGTTATGCAGAGATAGTTCTCTTTGATGAGTGGCGACGGTGTGGCTTCGCGATGACGCCATTCAAGGCCGATGTTTATCAGCGTCTTGAAGCTTGGCACTGGCAGGCCGAAGCCTATCGAAGCGCCGTAGTCGCGGACATTGTTGCCGAGGATGCGGAGGTAGTCGCGGTTGTAGAACGCGCCGAAGCGGTAGCGGACTACTTCAAAATAATTGCCGCGCAGCTTGGGTGTGAACTGCATGCCGGCGGCTATTTTGTAACGGTCGGCGAGCTGGGCGTCCGAACCGTCCTGCATCACGCCGCGATATTTCGTCTTGCTCCACGGCTGATAGGTAAAGTCGGTTTCGACCAACAGTCGCTTGTCCCATTCCCATGAGATGCCCGCGCCCCATGATTCGGCTATCGAGAAGTTGCCTTTCAGAGGTATATCTTCCTGTTCTGTCGGTGTGACTTCTTCTTTGATGTCGTAGGCATAAGTCTTGAGGTGTCCGTGGAGATCTTTTTTGGGGCTGTAGACCACGCCTAAGCCTATGCGGTTTTTGCGGTTGATGTTGAAGCCGTACTGTATGCCCAGGTCCATTCGCCAGTCGCGCACGTCAAGTTCGCGTTCGAAGAGCGATGTCGAGCCGTTGTTGGTGTAAGCGTAGCTGTCGTTGAGCGTGGTGCCGAACAGATAGGCGACGTTGAAGCCGACCGACAGTCCTTTGTAGACCTTACCTGCCAGACCGACATAGAGCTGGTTGATGCTTCCCGATCCTTGACGCGAGGTTGCTCCGTGTTCGATTTCGCTGCCGAACGCGTAACCCACGGATGAATAGGGGAGTATGCCGACGCTCGCTCCCAAATATTTTGTGACCGGAAACTGCATCGTTATGTAGTCGAGGCCGCCTCCGAAATCCTTGTCTTTGTTCTTTTTGCCGTCGACAGTCTCTTCCTGCCACATCGATGTCAGACCGATACCCATGTCAAACAGGAAGGTCAGCGAATCGATGGCGGCATATGACGCCGGGTTCATCACATTGGTCTGACGGCCCGAACTCATGGCGTAGCCTACGCCGCCCATAGCACGCTGCGCCGAGGTCGCATTGTCGTTGAGCATGCCGTATCCGTAGCGCGAATAGGGGGTCATCGTTCCGTTCTGGGCAGACAGGCCGGCCATTCCGCCGAGCAGCACTGCAAGAATGCCTGATATAATTTTAGATATTCTCATTGTAGTTTATTATGCTGTTTAATCCTTTTAATACAAGATCATGGTCGACCGTCAGGTCGAAGCCGGCGCGTGAGCCGACAAGGTCGGCAGAGCCTCCGGTCAATAGCACCTTCGGGTCGCTTACCGGCAGAAGACTCCGGTAGTAGCGTAGCTCAGCGACAACGCCGCTGATTGCGCCCGACCTCAGGGCTGTTTCGGTGTCATATCCCCAGACAGGACAGTCGCCGTTCGTCTCGACAAGTGGCAGCCGGGCCGTAAACTTGTTGAGAGCCTCCAAGCGCATGAATATACCCGGAGCTATGTTGCCTCCGGCAAATGCGCCGTCGGGAGTGATTACGTCGTAGGTTATTGCCGTGCCGCAGTCTACGACGAGCGTCCAGTGGCCTCCGGCTATGCCGTAAGCCCCGACAGCTGCGGCGATGCGGTCACGCCCGAGCGTCGACGCCGAACGGTACTCTATCCTCAGAGGCAGCGGGGTCGTCTCCGTGAGCTCGATAAAGCGCTTGCTGCGCCCGCGCATTTCGGCAATCGCTTCGCCCGACGCGTCCCGTACCGACGAATAAATCGACGCGTCAAAGCGCCCGCCGAACTTCTCGGCAAGCGATGCTACGTCGTCTGCTGTCAGATTGCGGTAGACCTCCTCTGTGATGATGCTGTCGTCTTGCCAGACGGCAGCTTTTGCGGCTGTGTTGCCTTGGTCGATGGTTAGCTTCAGTGCCATACAGTCGACAAAAATACGAATAAGCACCGAATTAAGGCAAATTGTCTTAATTTTTAACTATTAATTAAGACAATAATGCTTTTGTCGTGTCATTTATCGTATCATTTCAAATTCTGTCGAGTGCTTGTGCGAGGTCGTCGATGAGGTCGTCGACGTGCTCGGTGCCAATGCTCAGTCTGACGGTCGACGGATAGATGTGTTGCTCGGCTTTTTCTTCATCGCTGAGCTGCGAGTGGGTTGTCGATGCCGGATGGATGACCAAGCTTTTCACATCCGCCACATTGGCCAATAATGAGAACAGCTTCAGCGAGTCGATGAATCGGTGTGCCTCGCGCGCGCCGCCCTTGAGCTCGATTGTGAAAATAGAACCTGCGTCTTTGGGGTATAGACGTCGGTAGAGCTGATGATCGGGATGCGTAGGCAGTGACGGATGGTTGACGCGCTCCACTTTGGGATGCGAATCAAGCCATGCTGCTATCTTGACGGCATTTTCGACGTGGCGTTCAACTCGCAGCGAAAGAGTTTCGACGCCCTGAAGTATCAGAAACGCGTTAAACGGCGAGATGCAAGCGCCCGTGTCGCGGAGAACGACCGCACGAACTCGCGCGACAAACGCCGATTTGCCAGCCAACTCTGTGAATATGCCTCCGTGATACGAAGCGTCAGGTTTAGCAAGCGTCGGGAAGCGCTCGGCATATTTGCTCCAGTCAAATGAACCTCCGTCGACGATGATGCCGCCGAGCGATGTTCCGTGGCCGCCCAGGAATTTTGTCGCCGAGTGCACAACGATGTCCGCGCCGTGCTCGATTGGGCGTATTATATAAGGAGTGCCAAACGTATTGTCGATAATCAGCGGCAGCCCGTGGGCGTGAGCGATCTCGGCCACGGCGCGTATGTCGATGACCGACGAATTGGGGTTGCCCAGCGTCTCGATATATATGGCTTTCGTTTCGGGACGAATCGCACGCTCGAAGTTGCTCAGGTCTGTCGGGTCGACAAATGTCGTATTGATGCCGTAGGCGGGCAGCGTGTTGCACAGCAGATTGTATGTGCCGCCGTAGATATTGTTTGCAGTCACTATATGGTCGCCGGCCGCTGTGATATTGAGTATTGCGTAGGTCACGGCAGCCGCACCCGATGCAAGAGCCACGGCGGCGACGCCTCCTTCCAGAGCCGCGACGCGACGCTCGAGCACATCCTGTGTCGGGTTGGTCAGGCGTCCGTAGATATTGCCCGGCTCACTGAGGTCAAAACGCGCAGTTGCCTGCGCCGAATTGGCGAATACATAACTTGTTGTTTGATAGAGAGGTACTGCTCGCGCGCCTGTCGCAGAGTCCGGCTCTTCCTGCCCGACATGCAGCTGAAGTGTTTCAAAACGCATTATCTGATTGATTTATTTATGAATAAACATACCCTACAAAGATACTCAATCCCCGCCTACTACACAAACCTTTTTCATAGGCCCCCTCCCGCATCGTAAACCCTAAGGATTACCCTAAGAATCACTCCTTACGTTTTTTAACTTTGATTTTTGATATTATCACAAAAATAATTAGTAATTTTGTGTGCTCAAAACAAAAGGTCCGTTTCCAACAGGCCACTGAGTGTTAGAGAAAAGACATAACTAATCTTAACCCCTATATTATTTTTACAACTATGACAAAAATTGGTATTAATGGTTTTGGCCGCATCGGACGTTTCGTGTTCCGTGCTTCTACAAAACGCAACGACATCGAAGTTGTCGCTATCAATGACCTTCTCCTCGTTGACTACATGGCTTACATGCTCAAGTATGATACTATGCACGGTCAGTTCGACGGCACTGTTGACTACGATCTCGAAAAGAGCCTCCTTATCGTCAATGGCAAAGCTATCCGCGTAACCGCTTGCCGCGACCCGAAAGAAATCGCTTGGGGCGAAGTTGGCGCTGAATACGTTGTTGAGTCTACAGGTCTCTTCCTCACAAAGGAGAAGGCTCAGGCTCACATCGAAGCCGGCGCTAAGTACGTGGTTATGTCTGCTCCCTCTAAGGACGACACCCCCATGTTCGTTTGCGGCGTAAACCAGGATTCATATGTAAAGGGCACACAGTTCGTGTCAAACGCCTCTTGCACCACCAACTGTCTCGCTCCTATCACCAAGGTGCTCAACGACAAGTTCGGCGTTGTTGAAGGCCTCATGACCACCGTTCACTCTACAACCGCTACACAGAAGACCGTCGACGGTCCCTCTATGAAGGACTGGCGTGGTGGCCGTGCTGCTTCTGGCAACATCATCCCCTCTTCTACAGGTGCTGCTAAGGCTGTAGGCAAGGTTATCCCCGAACTCAACGGCAAGCTGACCGGTATGTCAATGCGTGTCCCCACCCTCGACGTTTCTGTAGTTGACCTCACCGTCAACCTCGCCAAACCCACCACTTACGAGGAAATCTGCGCCGCTATGAAAGGGGCTTCTGAAGGCGAACTCAAAGGTGTGCTCGGCTACACCGAAGATGCAGTGGTATCGAGCGACTTCCTCGGCTGCCCCCTCACCT
>JAGAOW010000105.1 GCA_017889945.1 Muribaculaceae bacterium | reverse complement strand
GAGTGAGAGTCAAACCTTCAGAGTCGCCTTCGAGAGTGGCAGGACCGTTGTTGCGTGAGAAAGGCACGTCAGTTCCGTTAGCGAGCCATTGTTTTGACACGCCGAGGTTGACGACGATGCGGTTCATCATGGATTCGCTTACGGGGATTTTGCCAGAAAGCACTTTCGAGATATTCGAAGGATTGATGCCGATTAGTTCGGCAAACTGAGCCTGATTCTTTCTGATGAGTTTGATCAGATATTTGATACGGTCAACGGTGGTCGCGGTTGCAGGCGGTTCTTCAAGTTTTCCAATAAGGTCGCAGTAATTCATAATTTTAAAATTAAAGATTATATAATTATTATTTATATTTCAGAAGACTAAAACTCTGACTGATTTGCGGGCTTATCACTCGGTGTTTCGCGCTGTCAGCAGGGCTGTTTTTGCTGCCGGTTCAGTCGCAATGAAATTCACATTGCCTACTCCGACCCATCGGAATTGCCCCGAAATCATTCGCGGAATGCTACTATGTAATAAGTTTTAATCAGTCCAATGCAAAGATACAACAAGATTTGATGCGTAGCAAATAAAATGCCGTTAAAAATATTTGCTGTCTGCAATTTTGTTTTAAACGAGTTTAAAACGGGGCTTATTCGCTTGCGAGAGTCAGGGTGTATTCGTCGCGAGTGACGACGTCGAGTCGGTAGGGTCGACCGAGCACCAGAGCGATGGCGCTGCCGCTTTCGAGCGGAAGTCTGATGTCGCGGCGAAAGCCGAGACCCGGCGTGAGGGCGGCTTTGTAAAGCGCTTCTTTCATGGTCCATGCCCGCAGAAGCATGGCGTCGCAGACGGCATATACGTCGATTTCTTCGGGCGAGAGAACCCTTGGAGCGACGCGTCGCAGCTGTTGTCGCTGCTGCTCGATGTCTACCCCGATGTGGGTTTTGCCGTCGCCGACGGCGATGCAGGCATAGTCACGCGAATGTGATATAGATATGGCCTTCTCAGAGCCGTCGATGGCCGGCGCTCCGTCGGCATTGTGGACTATGGCCGTGTCCGGGCCGATAACTGCGTCGATTAGAGCCTTTACGGCCGCGCTTTCGGCCTGACGGCGTATCAGTTCCGGGCCGGCGGCTATCGGGCTGACGGCTATTTCAGTATCGCCGATGACAAAGCGCTCAATCATAGGCTGCCGAGCGTTGAGAGTGCGTGGATTAAATCGCGACGGATAGTCTGCACCATAGGCCGGAGCGAGTCGGTCGGGGTGGAGGGAGTCGCGTTTTTGAAGAATACCGCTCCGCTGACAATCCACCGGCGTCCGTCGCCGGCGATAAACTGCAGGGGCGTTGTGCGGGTTTCGGCCGAGTGAAGAAGTACAGACGAAAATTCGGGAGATTCGACATGCAGGGTCTCCAGTCCGTCGGGGTTTGAAATATTTCTTTCGAAGCGCTGCAGGCGGTTGGCTGTGATTTCACGCAGACTGTCGGCCGGGGCGCTGACTACGGTCACATAGACTGTCGCGTCATAGGCCGGATAGGCGATGTCGAACCACAGCTGACTTTTGCGCGTGATTTTTGCGGCGCTGTTGGCTTCGAAATGCAGGGCTATGCTGTCGACCGCGCTGTAGACGCTGTCGTAGGCGGCCACACGCGGGTAGGCTGTCGGTTTGGGTACAGGCGCGGGGGCTTGCCGCCCGCAAGCCGCCAACAGCGTGAGGGCGGCGCAGAGCGTGATCAATCGCGCAGCAATCATGCCGTCTGTATGTCTGACATTATTTTCACTCTGACCTCGTTGATGCGGTGATCGGCCACATCAAGCACCAGAAAACGGCAACGGCCATAGACCAGCGGTTCTTTGTCCTTGGGAAAATCGCCCTTTATGGCCAGCAGCATGCCGGCGAGGGTTTCGACATCCTCGGTCACGTCGGTGTATTCGTTTTCGTCGAGACCGGTCACACGGAAGAAGTCGGTCAGCAGAGTGCGTCCCTCGAAAACATAGGTGTCGTCGCGCAGGCGCTTGTAGGTCTGCTGCTCTTCGTCATATTCGTCGTTGATGTCGCCGACTATCTCTTCGAGCACATCCTCGAGCGTGACTATGCCCTGAGTGCCGCCAAACTCGTCGACCACAATGGCCATGTGGTTTTTCTTCTGACGGAAGTCTTCGAGCAGGTCGTCGATCATTCGGGATTCGGGCACATAGTAGGGTTCGCGCAAGAGCGACTGCCACTTGAAATTGTCGGGCTTGGAGCCGATATAGGGCAGCAGGTCGCGGGCGTAGAGTATGCCTTTGACATTGTCGAGCGAATTTTCGCAGACCGGCAGGCGGGAATAGCCGCTTTCGATGACGGTCTGCATCACGGTCTCAAACGAGGCGTTGATGTCGATGTCGGTCACATCCATGCGCGTGGTCATGATTTCGGACGCCGTGGTGTCGCCGAATTTGAGTATGCCTTCGAGCATGTCTTTTTCGTCGCTCGACGTCACTACCGTTGCCTCGAGCGCCTGCGACAGCTCTTCGGGCGTGATGTTTTCGGGCTGCTTGGTCACGACGCGGTTGACAATCGAAGTCGAGCGGACGAGCACACTCGACAGGGGAGTGAATATTTTTTCAAAAAACGAGATGCCCGGGGCAGCGAATTTGGCCCAGGTCACAGGGTAGCTGTTTGCGTAGAGCTTAGGCAGAATTTCGCCGAAAAGCAAAATCAGGAAAGTCAGGATGACGGTCTGGAGGATGAAACTGAGCACCGGCGGCATGTTGCTGAACACCGGTCCGAGCGCGAAGTTACACAGCACGACTATCGTCACGTTGACGAGATTGTTAGTGATGAGTATGGTCGCGAGCAGCTTTTCGGGTTTCGAAAGCAGGTTGACAATCGACTGGCCTTTGGGAGTGTCTTCGATATTTTCGGTCTGAGCCGGTGTCAGCGAAAAAAAGGCTATTTCGCTGCCGGAGACAAAGCCTGATATGAACAAGGCGAGAAGTGCAATGGCGAGAGCCACGATTTTATCTATACCGAAGCCGGCATCGACTGCAACGGCCTGGTTGAGGAGCATCATCAGTGGCTCTGTGGCTGGTAAGGGGTCTATATCCAAAATATACGAATTAGTTAAACAAAATGTGTTGGTGCTGATTGATTGCACGATGCAAAATTAACTAATTACTCTTTAATTGCAAAATTTGACGACGACGAGTGGGCTCTAAGAGTGCGGCTCTTGAAAAATATTTACATACAATTGTTTCAAAACATCTTCTTATTCTTTAACTTTGCCGGAAATTTTCATAACTGACACATTATAATATATAATAATACGCAATTAAACTATGTCGACCAATACAGTAGACAAAGAACGCAAAGTGACCACGATGCGTCTTATTGAGATGAAACGCCGCGGCGAAAAAATAGCCATGCTCACAGCCTACGACTATTCGATGGCCAAACTTATCGACGAGGCCGGAATGGATGTAATCCTTGTCGGAGACTCCGCGTCGAATGTCATGGCAGGCAACATGACAACTCTCCCCATCACTCTCGACCAAATGATATATCACGCCAAAAGCGTTGTCAAGGGCGCCAACCGCGCGCTGGTGGTCTGCGACATGCCTTTCGGCACATATCAGGGCAATCCGATCGAAGCTCTCAACTCGGCTGTCCGCATCATGAAAGAGAGCCATGCCGAAGCCGTCAAAATGGAAGGCGGCGCCGAAATCCGCGAATCAATCGAGCGCATCCTCTCTGCCGGCATCCCTGTGATGGGTCATCTCGGACTCACTCCCCAGTCGATTAACAAGTTCGGAACATATGCAGTCCGCGCCAAAGAAGAGGCCGAAGCCGAAAAGCTCATCAACGACGCCAAAATGCTTGAGGAAATCGGCTGCTTCGCGCTCGTGCTCGAAAAAATTCCTTCGGAGCTCGCCAAACGCGTATCCGAAGCTGTGGCGATACCTACAATCGGCATCGGAGCAGGTGCAGGCACTGACGGTCAGGTGCTCGTCATGCACGACATGCTCGGCATCAACAAGGGTTTTTCGCCAAAGTTCCTCCGCCGCTACGCCGACCTTTCGACCGTCATCAACGAGGCCGTCTCTCACTATATCGACGACGTGAAGACCTCTGATTTCCCGAATCAGTCGGAGTCATATTAACCTTTTGGTCAAGGTATTTGTTATTCAAAAAGTAAAAAATATAATTCAATATGGAAAATATGGAACTCGACCGTCTGAGCTATGCGCTCGGACTCAGCATGGGTAATAATTTTCGCTCGTCGGGCATTGAGAAAATCGATGTACAGGATTTCGCCGACGGCGTTGCGGCAGTGTTTTACGGCTCACAGCCCAAAATGAGCTATGACGAGGCAAAGACTGTGATTCAGCAGTTCTTTACCGAACTCGAGGCCAAACAGCAGAAAGCCGCAGCCGCCATGGCCGAGGTCAACGAGAAAGCCGGCCGCGAATTTCTCACTGAAAACGGCAAACGCGCCGAAGTCAAGACTACCGAAAGCGGTCTGCAGTATGAGGTAATCAAAGAGGGCGACGGCCCCAAACCTACGGCTACCGATCAGGTTGTCGTTCACTATACAGGCAAGCTTATCGATGGCACAGTCTTCGATTCGAGCGAAGAACGCGGCGTTCCCGCCACATTCGGTGTCACTCAGGTCATCCCCGGATGGGTCGAGGCTCTTCAACTGATGACAGTAGGCTCGACATGGCGTCTGTTCATCCCTTCGGCTCTGGCCTACGGTCCTCAGGGTGCGGGCGGAGTCATCGGTCCGAACCAGACTCTGATTTTCGACGTCAGCCTGCTCGAAATCGCAAACAAAAAGTGATGAGACGCCTTTTAGCCGCTTTGTTTGCCGGCTTGCTACTGTCGGTGTCGGCCGTGCCCGCCAAGGCTCAGACCAACGACCCCGACAGCGTCACTCAGGCCGCCGCATCCATACTCGGCACAGCCCTCAAAGGCTCGATAGAGAATATCGAGCAGCTCGGCATACGCCTTGACCGTCCGGCTCTGATGAAGATGCTCGGCGAGATAGTCGACGGCCGTGAGCCGGCCTATACATACCAACGCGCCTATGAGGTCATTGACACCTATGTCAACCGGGTTCAGCAGGCCTATGTCGACAGCGTGTTCAGCGTCAGCGCCCAGCAGGCCTTTGTCGACAGTGTCGGCGCGGCCGAAGGCTCGACTGTCACACCCTCGGGGCTTGTGTTCCGCGTGATTACCGAGGGCGAGGGTGTCAATCCGGCAAGCGGCGACGATGTGCGCATCAGCTACATTGCCCGCCTTTCCGACGGCTCTGAGTTTGACCGCACCGAAGAGCCGGTCGTTTTCG
>JAGAOW010000104.1 GCA_017889945.1 Muribaculaceae bacterium | reverse complement strand
GGAAGTCGTAGCCCTGCAGGAGCTGATATGAAAATTCCGTAAACGACATTCCCTCGGAGTTCTCGCCGTTGAGGCGCTTCTTTACCGAGTCTTTGGCCATCATGTAGTTGACGGTGATATGCTTGCCGATATCGCGGATGAAGTCAAGGAAGGTGAAGTCCTTCATCCAGTCGTAGTTGTTGGCCATTACTGCGGCGTTTGGAGCACCGCTGTCGAAGTCGAGGAAGTGGGCGAGCTGACGTTTGATGGCTTCCTGATTGTGGCGGAGTGTGGGTTCGTCGATGAGTTTGCGCTCCTGACTTTTCATCGAGGGGTCGCCAATCATGCCGGTCGCGCCGCCGATGAGGGCGATGGGTTTGTGGCCGGCGCGCTGGAAGTGTTTGAGCATCATAACGCCTACGAGATGGCCTATGTGGAGGCTGTCGGCAGTCGGGTCGATGCCGAGGTATGCCGTAGTCATTTCTTTCTTGAGCTGTTGGTCTGTGCCGGGCATTACGGTGTGGATCATGCCGCGCCAGGTAAGTTCTTCAATAAAGTCCATATCTTATTAGAGTTGTGAAATTTTTTGCAAAGTTATTAATTTTCGGGATATTTGGTGTTTAAGTCGCTGAGGTTTGTGAGCACTTCGTCGAGAAAGCACCGGGCTACGCGGCGAGCTTCGAGCAGGTCGTTGAAGGTGTAGTTGCCGCAGTCGCGGGGGCTTGCACCCGGAATGTCTCCGTCGAAGTCGGCGATGAAACGGAACATGTCGGTCATGAGCCGGGATATGTCGGCCGGCTGCAAGTCGCCTTGCATCAGCAGGTATGAGCCTGTGCAGCATCCCATGGGCCCCCAGTAGACGATTTTCGAGCCCCACTCGGCGTCGTTGCGCAGGTAAGTGGCGGCGAGGTGTTCGATAGTGTGCAGGGCTTCGGGTCTGACGGCGGGCTGACGGTTAGGCTCTGTGAGCCGGATGTCGAAGGTTGTGATGATGTCGCCCGAGGGGGTTGTGTCGCGTCGGGAGACGTAGATGCCGCGCAGAAGCCGAGTATGGTCGATAGTGAAGCTTTCGATTTTTTTCATATTGGCAGGCTTAGTTATAAAATCATGCCCGACAACGCATTATGGCGATGTCGGGCTGACTTATGTTAATGCGTTCGGATGTTTATTCGGCTTTGGGGGTATATCGTGCGTTGAGACCGGCAATAATTTCGTCGGTAATGTCGAGCGCGGGGTTGAAGTAGAGGCCTGAAGCGCGATAGAGGATGGCGTCATAGTTGCGAGTAGCGTTGTACTGCTCGATGAATCCACGGATGGAGTCGTTGAGCTGACGGTCGAACTCGGCGAGCTGTTTGTTGATTTTTTCCTGATGAGCACCAAGGATATTGGCAGCTTCGGTCTGCTTGCGGTTGAGCGAATTGACGTCAGCGTCGAAGGACTCCTGACTGAGGTATCCGTTGCTGTTGCGTTTCTGCTCGATAGAAGCACCGAGGCTCTGGATTTCGTTGCGCTTCTGGTTTTCCATGCGCTGATAATCGAGCATGATCTTGCGGCCCTGCTCGTTAAGTTCTTTAGCGAGTGTGTAGGCAGACATGACAGAGTCGATGTCGACATAACGGATGTTTATTGCAGTAGCAGACTCAGTGTTAGCGGCATTGGCAGCTGCCGGAGCGCCGGTGTTTTCATTGTTTGCTTTGTTGTCAGCGCAACTGATTAAGCCGGCTGCCAACAGGACTGTTAAGGTTTTAGCTGCAAGTGCTGTTTTTTTCATTACAAGGGAATTATATTACGATTGATTATTTTTTGTTTACTTGTTGTCAGAGTGAGCGCAAGTGATGCCGCGTCTGCGCAATTGGGCCGAGTCGCTGATGTGAGGCGAGGGAAAGCGACCGCCTTTAACAAACAGCACTCTCACTCCTAAAAGGAGGACAGAGATGGCGACAATGGCTATGCAGAGCAGGATTAATTTCATTTGGCTCGATGTCTTTTGGAGTGCAAATATAGGAAAGATGGCGAAAATATTTGCAGGTTAACAATTTTATTTTGTAACTTAGAGGTCGAGAAAGCAAGTTTTTAACTTTCTTTGTGGAAACTAAATTTTTATTAAGCCGCCTAAAGCGGTGTGTTAAACAATATAACAGACAAAAAAATGACAATCAAAGACCTCAAGCCCGCTCTTGTTTTTGAGATTTTCAACGAAATCAACCAGGTGCCCCGTCCGTCGAAGAAGGAAGGGAAAATCCGTCAGTTTCTACTTGACTTTGCGGCCAAGCACAATCTCGCGGCCAAAACCGACGCAATCGGAAATGTCGTGATAAGCAAAGGCGCTACACCCGGCAAGGAAGGCGCTCCCACAATAATAATGCAGGCCCATATGGATATGGTCTGCGAGTCGAACGACAAGTCGTTTGATTTTGAGAACTCTCCGATCAAGACAGTCGTCGACGGCGACTGGCTCAGAGCTGAGGGAACAACGCTCGGCGCTGACAACGGAATCGGCATGGCCGGCGCACTTGCAGCGCTTGTCGACGACTCGTTGGTTCACGGCCCGCTCGAAGCGCTGTTTACTGTTGACGAAGAAACAGGTCTGACCGGCGCCAACAATCTCGGCGAAAACATGATTTCGGGCACAATGCTGCTCAACCTTGACTCTGAGGATGACGCTGAGATATTTGTCGGCTGTGCCGGCGGTGTAGACACGACCTGCACGTTCCACTACCACCGTTCGTTTGCTCCGACCGATTTCCATTATTTCAAATTCGATATCTCGAACGGTCTCGGCGGCCACTCGGGCGGCGACATCCATCTGGGTCGCGCCAACGCCAACAAGCTGCTCGCCCGCTTCCTGTGGGATCTGTCGACTAAACATGAGGTGTCGCTTTCGGAAATCGACGGCGGCAATCTGCGCAATGCCATTCCGCGTGCGGCTCACGCAGTTTTCGGCATCAATTCGGCCAAGAAAGAAGAAGTACGCGCGGCATTCAACATGTTTGTCGCTGACGTAGAGAATGAATACAAGGGCATCGAACCCACACTCAAAATGGAGCTCGACAGCGTCGACCGCCCCGATTTCTGTGTAGACTCGACGACATCGCGCAACCTCATCGAAGCGCTCTACAGCGCACCTCACGGTGTGGTGTCGATGAGCCGCGACATCGAAGGTCTGGTCGAGACGTCGACCAACCTTGCTTCGGTCAAGATGCTCGAAAACAATGTGATTTTAGTGACGACAAGCCAGCGTTCGTCGGTAGAGTCGCGCAAATGGGACATCGCCAATCAGGTAGAAGCTCTGTTTACGCTCGCGGGCGCAGAAGTGACACACGGCGACGGCTATCCCGGCTGGGCCCCCAACATGGACTCGAAGATTATGAAGATCGCATCGGACGCATATGAGGAACTCTACGGTGTCCGTCCGGCAATCAAGGCTATTCACGCCGGTCTGGAATGCGGTCTGTTCCTGCAGAAGTATCCCCACCTCGACATGGTTTCGTTCGGCCCGACACTCCAGGGTGTGCATTCGCCGTCGGAACGCATGTATATTCCCGCAGTAGAACGC
>JAGAOW010000103.1 GCA_017889945.1 Muribaculaceae bacterium | reverse complement strand
CTGATCGAATCAATCAACGACGGCTTCGACTATATCACAACCGATACGCCGGTTGAAGCAATCAAGATTGTCAACAAAGCATATCCCTGCTGCAAAAAAGACGGTCAGTGCAACAAAAACAAGTCATGCAAATAAGACGTATAATATTGTTAATCTTCGCCGCGGTGGCATGTCTGAGCGCGATGAGTGCCGAACAGACAAAAATATGTGCTCACCGCGGCCACTGGCTCGCACCCGGCTCGGCTCAGAATTCGATCCGCTCATTGGTCAAAACCGACTCAGTCGGCGCAGACTACATGGAAATGGATGTCTATATGACACCCGACGGAGAGCTTGTTGTGCGTCACGACGCCATCATCAACGGCTATAAAGTCATTGAAACAGATTCGAAAATTCTCCGCGCCCAAAAGCTTGAAAACGGAGAAAACCTTCCGTCGCTCGCCGAGATACTTGAAGCTGCGAAATCGCTTAAAGTCGGGCTGATGATAGAGCTTGAATGGTGTACGTCACAGGAGCGCGAAATCGAAGAAGCAAAAAAATGTGTTAACTTGGTCAAGGAATACGGACTGACTGACCGTGTGGTATATGTTTCATTTTCAGGAACAATCGTCAATACGCTCGCTTCGGTAACCGACCGCCCAGTGATGTATCTCTTCGGTGAAATCAGAGACCCGGATTACGCAAATAAAATCGGTGCGACCGGCTGCGACTTCGGCAATTCCGACTGGTCGAAGCATCCCGAATATTTCAAGCGCTGCAAAGAACTCGGTCTGGCTAAAGGAGTATGGGTTCTTGACGGCGAAGATGAGATAATGAAGGCCCTCGAAGCCGAATTTGAATATATCACGACTAATGAGCCTGAATTGGCCCTGCGCGTCCGCCGGCAATTCGAAGCTAAAAAGAATAAACAGAAATGAAAAAACTATTTATAATAGCTGCGGCGGTGTTGGCCGGTGTGGCCTACATGCACGCCGAAGGGACGAGGATTGTCGCCCACCGCGGACTATGGAATGCCGAAGGTTCTGCTCAGAATTCAATCCGCTCGCTTGTCAAAGCGGATTCTGTCGGAGCTGACGCTACAGAATTTGATGTCCATGTGACGTCGGACGGCGTTGCCGTGCTCAACCACGACGGTGTAATCAACGGCTACAAGGTCATCGACACGCCGTCGGAAATCATCTGCGCACAGAAACTTGAAAACGGCGAAAACGTCGCTACTCTTCGCGACTTCCTTAAAGTGGCCAAAGATTTAAAAATCGACCTTGTATTGGAACTGAAATGGCATGGCACAGCAGAACGCGAAATCGAGGCAGCAAAAATCTGTGTCGACCTGGTTAACGAAGCCGGCCTTGCAGACCGCACGCAGTATATCTCGTTTTCGAGTACGATATGCAATGCGCTTTCGCAGCTGACCGACCGCCCGGTGTCGCATCTGTGGGGCGAACAAATCGACCCTGACAAAGCCAAAGGACTTGGCGCGACAGGCTGTGACTACAGCAACTCCGTCTGGAAAGAGCATCCCGAATATTTCAAGAGATGCAAGGAGCTGGGGCTGATTACGAACGTATGGACAATCGACGATGACGAGAGCATTGTCCGTGCGCTCAACGACGGGTTTGACTTCATCACGACCAACGACCCGGTCAAGGCAATGAAGTTACGCTCACAGACGACTAAATGTGAGCCCTGTAAATCAGATTGTTGCACGACTAAATAAGCCTACAACATCAAAATAAATAGGCGATGTGCCGGAGCGGCACATCG
>JAGAOW010000102.1 GCA_017889945.1 Muribaculaceae bacterium | reverse complement strand
CTTTACCAAATACATGCTGATGTCGCAGATGCAGCGTCCCGACCTGTCGCTTGCGCTTCTTCATCATCACGGCTCGCCGACAAAGGAATACATCAACCGCTATCCTGACACACGCAACGCTCGCGAACAGCTCGAAGGCGCCAAGTCTTATTTCCGCTCCAAAATCAGAGGCGCTGTCGAAAACGGCGTACCCTTCGACTCGGCGTGCGCGTCTTATGCCCGCGACTTCGACGTTCCGGTCGAATGGTTCAAGGACGTGATGACTCCGGCCTCGATTGCCGCCGATTCAATCTACGACTATCAGCTCGACCTTCACATCGGTGACTTCGGCAAATACAAACCCAACGCTCGCGTGGTCATACTCGACGCATGCTACAACGGCGCGTTCAATAATGACAAATACATCGCCGGCGCATATATCTTCGGCGAAGGCGATTGCGCAGCTGTCATCGCCAACAGCGTCAACTCGCTGCAGGACAAACTTTGCGACAGAAACCTCGGCATGCTCGGTCTGGGAATGCGTGTAGGCAACATCGTCAAATATAATCCCTATCTTGAATCGCACGTCTTGGGCGACCCGACTTTTGCGTTTGCCTCTAACGACAAAAAGATGTTTGATGTCAACCGCAAACTCCATGAAGGGCCTTCGTTCTGGAAAAAGCAACTTAAATCGGAATATCCCGTGGTGCAGGCACTCGCCCTCGAAAAGCTCGCAGCCGACGGAGCTATCACTCCGGCCCAGTTGCTCGAACAATATAAGACATCGCCCAACTATCTGACACGTCTCAGCGCGTTTATGCTTCTGAGCGAAAGCGGTGCTCCCGAGTTTACCGAAGCCATCGCACTCGGTCTTGACGACAGCTATGAACTGATTCGTCGTTTTGCTTCTGTATTTGCCGGCAAGAACGGCAATCCCGAGCTGATACCTACCATCATAAACGTCTTTGCCCGTCAGGTCAATGATAAGCGCGTCAACTTCCAGTTGCAGAACGCTATGGCACTTTTCAGCTACGACAGCCTGATTAAAGAACTCGAAAAGCAACGTCCCTATCGCAACGCCTACAACGAAGCCGAGCTGATGGAAAAGGCCCGCAAATCAATCGCCGACCGTTTCTCTGACAAGAAATTTGAAGAGAGTCTCGCAATGCTCACAGCCGAAAAACCTGACATGAAAGAGATTAAATCTTTTGTCCGTCAGATGCGCAACTATCCGTTGCATCCCTCGTTTGACAAACTTGTCGATTATCTGTATGTATGCAATGACGACAACGTTCAGAAATCGCTTGTCGAAGCCTTCGGCTGGTTCAACTATTCATACCTCGCTCCCAAAGTTGCCGAGCGTATGGATGCCGTTGCATCCGACTCGCGTTTCAGCGACTCAGTCCGCAACGAAGCCCGCAAATCAGCAGCTCGTCTCAGGCACTGATTTCCCTAACAGATAAACATTTAGCCGCGCTCATCGGAACTTCCGGTAAGCGCGGCTAATTTTATAAATCAAAATCCGTTGCTATATCAAAGCATTGAGATTGAGCGCGATATAAAGGTGCTGAGGGCTTCGCCTTTGAGAAGGCCGTTGCCAAGGAGAGCAAGGTCAATAAGCTGCTTGACAAGTGGTTGACCGGCAGCGTAATCGCCGACAGTCTTCTCCTGTTTGTCGCGTGCTTCGCCTACGGCTTTCTCCAGGTCTTTGACTTTCTGCTCGTCTTCAGCGCTGAGTTTGCCATCTTTGGCCGACTCGCGGATTTTTGTAATCTCTGCATTATCCGACTCTACCAAGTCAGCCAAAGGTTTGACTTCGGTTTCGAGGGCGGCAGATGCGGCATCGCGGATTTTGGCGATGAGCGGATGCTCGGTATTGACTACAAGATTGTAGCTGTCGGGCAATTCGCCATAGAAATTCATGCCGGGCTGCAAAGCCGCCATGTCTTTCATTCGGCGCATGTACTCGTTCTGAGTAATCACGATTGGCTGGCTCTTGTCGCTGAGGGCTTCGAACGAAACAAGGAACTGAGCTTTGTCGACCTGAGGAGTCTGAGAACGGAATACGGTTGTCAGGATATTGCGCTGCAACGGAGTCAGGTCGACATCTTTTTTAGATTCCTTGCGGATGAGGTTGTCGATGACATCGGAGTCGACACGCACAAAAGTTGTTTTTTCGAGTTTGCTTTCGAGCAGTCCGACAAAATGGCTGTCAAGCTGTCCGTCCATCAGCAACACATCGTAGCCTCGGTCAGTGGCAGCTTTGATATAATTGAACTGAGCGACCGGATCAGTGGTATAGAGATATACAATATTTCCGTCTTTGTCGGTCTGCGAAGCTTCGACGAGCGCTTTATATTACTGAAGTGTGAAATATCGTTTGTCAGTGTCCTTGACAAGGCAGATTTTCATTGCGGCATCACGGAATTTGTCGTCGGTCAGCATGCCGTATTCAATGAAAATCTTGATGTCGTCCCACTTCTTCTCAAATTCGGCACGATCAGCCTTGTATATATCCTCAAGACGCGAAGCGACTTTCTTTGTAATATAAGATGAAATTTTCTTGACTGCAGTGTCGCTCTGAAGATAGCTTCGAGAAACGTTAAGAGGAATATCAGGCGAATCGATGACGCCCTGAAGAAGCATCATGAATTCGGGCACGACTCCTTCGACAGAATCTGTCACAAAAACCTGATTGCAATATAACTGAATACGGTTTTTCGTGATTTCGAAATTGTTTTTGATTTTCGGGAAATAAAGAATGCCGGTCAGTGTGAAAGGGTAGTCGACATTGAGGTGAATCCAGAACAAAGGATCGTCCTGGCCGGGATAGAGTTCGCGATAAAAAGCGAGATAATCCTCATCTTTCAAATCCGATGGTTTCTTTGTCCAGAGCGGTTCCATGCTGTTGACAACCTTGTCGCGGTCGGTATCCTGCATTTTGCCGTCTTTCCATTCCTGTTCCTTACCTGAAATAACAGGCACAGGCAGGAAGCGACAGTATTTTTTGAGCAAAGTGTCTATGCGCGCCTGCTCAAGAAACTCCTTGTTGTCATCGTCGATATAAAGAATGATGTCAGTACCTCTGACCGAACGGTCGCCCTTTGTAATCTCATATTCAGGAGAGCCGTCGCAAGACCAACGCACGGGTTCAGCATCGTCTTTGTAAGAAAGGGTGTTGATTTCAACTTTCTTAGCCACCATAAATGCCGAATAGAATCCAAGACCGAAATGGCCGATGATAGCGTTGGCATTATCTTTGTACTTCTCAAGGAACTCTTCAGCACCCGAGAATGCAATCTGATTGATATATTTGTCAATATCCTCGGCAGTCATTCCGATGCCGTGGTCGCTGACAGTAAGTGTGCCGGCGTCCTTGTCGACTGTCACTTTGACATTAAGGTCGCCAAGCTGACCCTTGAATTCGCCGAATGACGACAGGGTGCGGATTTTCTGAGAAGCGTCCACTGCGTTTGAAACGAGTTCGCGCAAGAATATTTCGTGGTCGCTGTATAAGAACTTTTTAATGACGGGGAAGATGTTTTCGGTTGTTACCCCGATAGTGCCTTTCTGCATATCTATATTATATTAGTTTTGGTTAATGTTCTGACAATAGAATGGCAAAAACAATGCCAAACGCCAAAATGTCAGCTACCGAAATAACGTCATAGCCCGAGAAGAGTTCAATCAAAGCGGTTGAGTGAAATCAGCGAACGGTTATAGTCGTTGAGGAGGCTCAGATAAGCCATCCGCACTTCTATATAATAGTTCACTTCATAGAGATAATTAATCAATGTCATCTGTCCGCCGTCGTATGATTTCTTTAGCAACGCGAGATAGTTGTCAGACCCGTCGGCAGAAAAAATCTCATTATAATTCTCAAGGCTTTTGCGGAGTTTGACCGCAACGGCATACTGCGACATCAGTTCTGCATGACGGCTGACAGCATATTCGTCGGCCTCATAAGTTGCGGCAAGAGCTTTTGCCTGCGCTGCCTGTTTAAGTTTTCGCGTTGAGAATACAGGAAGTGTGACACCGATTTTCAGACCGTTGAAATGCTCGCCGATTTCGACATTGTGGATGTAGCCAAGCGACAAACTGGGATAGGCCTTAAGTTTCTCGGCTGACGCCGTAAGTTGAGCCGTGACGGCCTGACTTTTGGCAGCAAGCAAATTGGGGTCAGCCTCACTGTAGCGGGCGACATAGTAATCCTCGTCGTGCAATTGAATGGCAGGATAGCTGTCTATAGCCGACAAATCGATATATTTGCCTCCGTTCATGCCGATTAATTCGAATTTAAGGGCATCAACGGCCTGAACAGCATCGTTGAGACGGCTTATCGCTTCGGCCCGCTCGAAACGAATCTTCTTCATATCGATGATTGTGGCCTCGCCATGTTCGAAAGCCTTCGACAGCTTAAGATAGAGCGAATCGAGATTGTTTTTGATTTCGTTGGCAAGACTGAGACGCTGACATGAAGCGACATAGTCGTTGAGAGCCATGGCCACACGCAGTCTCAAATCGGCCGCTTCGGCTTCATAAAGGAGTCGAAAAGCGTCGGCACCGCTGCGAGCGACCTCAGCCCGGCGTTTGTAAAGGCCCGGCCAGTCGAACGACTGACTGACAGATACGCTCCATTTGTTGCCGATATGGCCTTGACCCCACTGATGTTCAAATTCCACATCAGGGTCGCTGAGGTTGTTTTCGGCTGCAAGGCTCAGCCTGTCGCCTTCGAGCGCCGCACGTCGGCCAGCCAGCGCACGATTGTTGCTGACTATCGAATCTATTGCGGCGTCATAGTCTTCTCCGTAGCCGGCCGACACGGCCTGCGCCACAAACGCAGCCGACAAAAGGACGAGAATATATCTTTTATTTTTCATTTTTGCGATTGATTAGTAAGTAAATGGCCGGAATGACATACATATTCAGGACAGTCGACGAGATAAGTCCGCCAAGAATGACAATAGCCATCGGCGACTGAATTTCGTTGCCGGGTTTGTCGCCGTTGATTGCAAGAGGAATAAGTGCCAGCGCAGATGTCAGAGCCGTCATCGCAATCGGCAGCAGACGGTCGGTAGAACCGTGATATATACGCGACATCAGCGGTTCGCCTTCGGTTTTAAGTCTGTTGTAACGCGAGATGAGCAACATGCCGTTGCGCGTCGAGATTCCCATCAATGATATAAAACCGATAATGGCAGGTATATTCAATTCGCCGGAAGCAAGTCGGAGAATAATAATGCCTCCAATCATAGCCAAAGGCATATTTATCAGAATGACAATAGATTCGGCGACATTTTTAAACTCCTGATACAAAAGCATGAAGATGATGGCTAATGCACATATCGAAGTCCAGACGAGTGTGCGCGATGCGGCAGCCTCACTTTCAAACTGACCGCCATATTCGACATAATAATTCTGCGGCAGAACAACTTCCGAGCCAATCAAATCCTGAATGTCGTTGACAGCTCCACGCAAATCGCGGCCGTCGACATTAGCGGAGACGATAATGCGACGTTTGACGTTCTCACGGTTGATGGTGTTAGGGCCTGTGACCGAACGGATTTCGGCAATAGTGCTCAGCGGAATTTTGCCTCGCGAAGAATCTATAGCCATTTCTGACAGACTTTCTATCGAATTGCGCGATGACGGATCGAGAATGACCGTAAGGTCGTAGGGCTGACCGTCTTCATAGACCTGCGAGACTGCCTGTCCGCCAATAGCAACTGATATTATGCGCTTTAAATCAGACATCTTCACACCGTAGGCCGCCATAAGTTCGCGTTTGGGCGTAATTAAAAGTTGCGGACGCTCGACCTGTTGCTCAATATTTACATCCACAATACCGGGAATTTCAGAAATTTCAGATTTAACTTTCCGTCCGATAGAGTAGAGTCGGTTGAGGTCGTCGCCGAATATCTTTATGGCAATCTGTGATTTTGTACCCGACAGCATGGCATCTATGCGATGAGAGATGGGCTGTCCGATTTCGACATTGACACCCGGAAGTTCGCTCAACTTGGCACGCAATTCCCTGACAACCTCCTCGCGACTACGGTCGGTAAGAGTGTAGGGCGCTTCAATTTCAGATGTGTTTACGCCGAGTGAATGCTCGTCGAGTTCGGCACGACCTGTCTTGCGTGCAACAGTGTTGACTTCAGGGATTGAAAGAATGATGCGTTCGGCCTCGCGACCGATTTTATCACTTTCTTCCAATGAAACACCGGGGAGAGTAGAGACATTGATAGTGAACGAGCCTTCGTTAAAGCCCGGAAGGAAACTGCGACCGAGCGTAAACAACATGGCAAGACTGACAATGAACAATACGAGGATTGAGCCTACGATTATTTTCGGACGTTTTATGCTTGAACTGAGGCTCTTGCCGTAAAAGCCTTTCAACTTACGCGCCAACCACGGTTCTTTCGACAGCTTGCCGTTCTGCGGAGGATTGCCGAGGAGGAAACTGCACAGCACCGGTGTGACAGTCAAGGCGACAAAGGTTGATGTAATGAGCGCGACGATGAATGACAGACCGAGGGGTATCAGCATTCGGCCCTCAAAGCCAGAAAGGAAAAACAGCGGGAGAAAACTTGCAATAATAATCAGCGAAGAGTTGAAAATCGGCATACGCACTTCGACAGAGGCTTTATAGACAACCTCACGCGCCGGCCGACGTTCGTTTTCGGGCAACGCGGCATTCTGCCGCAAGCGCTTATAAACATTCTCGACATCGACAATCGCATCGTCGACCAATGAACCGATGGCAATAGCTATGCCACCGAGACTCATGGTGTTGATAGTGAAGCCTAAGAAATGCAGCACCAGAACTGTCACTATAATCGAAAGCGGCAGCGCAACCACAGAAATCAGGGTAGTGCGGAGATTCATCAGGAAGAAGAACAGCACAACAATAACAAAGACAGCACCTTCGAGCAGCGAACGCTGTAGATTGCTGATTGAATTGTCGATAAAGTCGCTCTGACGAAATACGTCGGTCGACATTACAATGTCGCGGGGCAGAGTCTCGGCGATTTCGGCAAGTTGATGTTCGACTCGCTCCGTCAGACCTATTGTTCCCTCGTGGGGTTGCTTTGTTACCGTGATAATAACGCCTGGCTTTGTTTTGACCGATGCCAGACCAATCTGCGGAGTCGCCGCGCCTATGGTAACATCGGCGACGTCGCCGACAGTGACTATGCCACGATCATCACTGCGAATGACCGCAAGGGCTATAAGATCGGGCGAAGTTGTGTTTATGTCGCCTTTAATTATGTATTCGTTGCCATATTCATAGATTACACCGCCCGAAGCATTGTTGTTGACATCGACAACGCTCTCCATAAGCTGATCGAGGGTCACGTCGAACTGCTTCATGCGGTCTGGATTGAGGCGAATCTGATACTCCTTGACATCGCCTCCAATGACCGACACCTGTGAGACTCCGCCCATGGCAAGCAGACGCGGACGGATAAGACGCTCGGCAATAGTGCGTAAATCAAGCAATGAAGTCGAGTCGGCAGTCATGCCTATAATCAGCATTTCGCCGAGAATCGACGACTGCGGACCGAGAACCGGAGTCTCGACCTCAGGAGGCAATTGGCCTGAAAGTGTGCCAAGTCGCTCTGTCACAATCTGACGGGCCTTGTAAATGTCAGTACCCCAATCGAATTCTACCCAAACCGTCGACAAGCCTGACGAGGACGCCGAGCGTACACGCCGCACGTTGGCAGCGCCGTTGACGGCGGTTTCAATAGGGTAGGTAACCAAAGTCTCGACATCCTCGGGAGCAAAGCCGGGA
Source organism: Muribaculaceae bacterium (assembly GCA_017889945.1). GTDB lineage: Bacteria > Bacteroidota > Bacteroidia > Bacteroidales > Muribaculaceae > CAG-873. The sequence continues at coordinate 2,615 of JAGAOW010000102.1, read as the reverse complement.
GCTTCGGTCATCACAACCACAGTAGGTGCATTCAAATCGGGGAATATATCAACTTCTGTCTTAATCAGTGTTATAGTCCCCGCTATGAGGATTACGGACGTCATTATCAGAACCGTAAGCCTGTTGTTAAGCGAAAAACGAATAATTTTGTTAAGCATGTCGGCTCAATTAATGATTATGATTGTGTCCTTCGGGAATAACACCGCTTGACTCGGCGATACGGACAGTAGTCGCGCCGGTCACAACAACATCTTCGCCACCGTCAAGGCCGGAAAGAATTTCGATGCGCTGACCGTCGTTGCGCCCGGTTCGTACAGGCAGTTTGCGATAACAGTCATCATCGATACGGACGAAGACATACATCTGACCCTGCTGTTCGGACAAAGCCGTCAGCGGCACAGAGATGACGTCGCTGATTTGAGAGCTCTTTAAAAAGACTCCCACATTGCTGCCCTGAAGCACATTTCCGTCATTGTCAAACGTAAAATACAACGGTATATAACCGGGAACAGATGCCTGCGCAACGCCGTCGGGCGAAACCCGATTACCGTTCATAGCCCCGATAGTCAGGACACTGTCGGAGTAGGGCAACCTGATTGATGCATCAACAATCGAGGATACGCGTGAGAAATATTTTTCAGGAATATCGGCGCGAAGAGTCAGTTTCGATGATGACATAACGTTAGCGACAGGTGTGCCGGTCTCCACATACTGACCTTGAGCGACATCAATCGATGTCACAACACCTGAAATGGGAGAAATAATACGTCCCGACGAAGCGTTGGCGCTGTAGGCGGCCTTTGCTTCTTCATAAGCGCGAAGAGCCGCATTGTAGTCGCCGGCTGTGACAAGTTTCTCTTCATAAAGAGGCTTAAGTCGCTCGAGCTCACGTTTTGTGGATGCATATGCGGCTTTGGCTGCCAGGTTGACATCTCCACCGCTGACGCCGGTCGAGCGGACAGTAGCCAGCAAAGATCCGGCACTGACTTTAGAGCCGCGCTCGATGCCTGAGGCAAATGTAATTATGCCTGAGGCCGGAGATGAAACTACAGCCTGTCCTGACGGAGAAGCAAGAATTGCGCCTGAAACTTTCAGAACATCATTAAACGGAGCTCTGACAGCCTTTTCGACCGTCACGCCAAAACGTTCGGCAGCATCGTGTGAAAGGCTGATTTCTCCATCATCGTGATGATGCTCATCTTTTTGCTCGACAGCGCTGTCTCGGTGTTCGGCTTCGTGTTCGCTGTGATTATGATTGTCCGTGCTGTTTGATTTACACGAGAATGTAAACATTGTCAATGTTCCTGCAAGCAGGATCATATAAGTAGTTCTCATTATATAATATATGTATAAAATGGAGTTATTAATTAATATCCGAATCAATAACAATCGTCACAAACGATTGATTTACAGCAAATTGCGAATTCAGCAAACAGGAGGTCCACGACGCCTGTCGCTATCACGGAAACAGGCGGTATGGTAAATGATATTGCGTCTTATGCGAGCGGCTGAAACAGTCCGGGTCTCTCGAATCAAACAGTCAGCAAAAATAATGGCAAAAGATGTTTCCGGCAAAGAAAGACAGCCATGATTGTCAGATTTGTTGAAATCATCGATATGAAACGCGCATGCACTGTCGTCGGTCGAATCGGCCGGACAAGTATCAGCACTGTCATCGTGATGACAAAGTGCATGATGGAGATGGTCGTGGCTGTTGACATATTCGCTGAGACAAAAACATATCGCACCGTTAGCTGCATGATGATGACAACGAGCGAGGCCGCCGATGACAAGCATCATACCGACAAAAACGACGATTATATGTCTAAGCAATGATTTCATCTTGTTTATATCTGCAAATATACGGCTTTAAACTTGCACATGCAATGCAATCACATAACCTGCATATAACAGAATGAAGCCTGCAAGCACGCTCAAGGCAATGTAGGCCAAAACTATCAATAAACTTGAAGACTGAAACAACAGGAAATTCTCGTTGATGAATGTGGAGAAAGTAGTGAAGCCACCGCAAAAACCGACTGTCAGCATAAGGCGAAGCTGAGGAGAAAGAGCAGGACCGGTATGTCGGTCGAAAATGCCGTAAAAAAGGCCGATCAGAAAACAGCCGATGACGTTAACGGCGAATGTGCCCCACGGAAAGAGCGCGCCGGGCACTTGTTCCTGGACTATGCGGCTGACAATATATCGGCAAACGCCACCAAGTCCGCTTCCTATAAAAACAATCGCTATATTGATCCAATTCATCAAACACCTTATTTTATGACAAAGTTAAGAATAAATCAGCAATTTATTGTCGAAGCGGCTCTTATATATCTGTCGGACATGGCGAATCTCGCAAAAGTCGCATGACAGCACATAAAATTAGTTATAAAAATTTGGCCGAGAAAACATGTTGTATTAACTTTGTGTTATTAAAACAAAGGCGAGAGAGCCGAAAGACATACCACATCAAAGTAGATTGGGAAACTCTTCAAATCAATGTGAAATACCGAGACAAAGCTTAGCCGGCCAATGGCGGGCCCCGGATTTTCGTCAGAAAATCGCTTTAATGCCAGGCGGATTACAAAGGACGGCGAGCACTCAAATCCTGTCAT
>JAGAOW010000101.1 GCA_017889945.1 Muribaculaceae bacterium | reverse complement strand
TGCCAGTATGTTTTTGCTGCTGTCCGCTCTTGGGGGCGGTTTAGGCCGCCCCCGCCGCTGGGGCATCCCCTCGCCAGAAGGAGAGAGGAGAATGAGTAATTCTAAACTCAAAGTTTTGCACTTCGATTTGGAATCTTCAGTCTTTGGTTTACCCCTGCAGATGAAAAATCGGAGGGCTGCCATGAGCGGCAACCCTCCGAGTTATGATTATCTTTCCGACCGAGTTATCAGAAGGGGAAATTCAGGCCGAAATTAAACGAGGCATTGCTCGACAGCGGCACAAACTGTTTGGCGAGTTTGCTGACAGTGTGGTCCATGCCGAAGAAGAGGTTGAAGCCGGGTACATGGAGATTGGCCAGCCAGCCGAAACCGACGCCGTATGTTCCGGCAGCGAGATTGACCGATGCGTCAAATGCTTTCACAGGCGCGATGTTGGCCGACAGACGGAAATCGGTCCAAGAGTATGCGCCGTTGATGCGGGTGGTGTTGAGCAAGCCGAACGACAGTTTGCGATACAGCGGGAATGTGTATTCAGCGCCGACGTTGAGCGTGGCGGCGAGAGCCGTTGTGCGGCCACCCTGGTCGCCCATGTCGTCGAGTTCATAGAGTGCGCTCAGTTTGTCCTGGATGACATCCCATTCTTTCTTGAAAGAGTTGGGGGCGGTGTCGTCGACATTGAAAGTGAACTCGTCAGTATTGAAGGTTTTCATGCCGTTGGTCGACGCAAGCATGTTGTTGTTCCATTTGATGAAACCGAGGTCAAGCAGGGCTAAAGAGAACGTCCAGTCCTTGAGCGCGGCCGGCTTGTAGATTACACCGAGGTCGACTGCTGCGCCATAGCCGCCGATTCCTGCATCTTCGACATCGGCGCCGCTGACATAGCGGTGATTGGTGCGGTCGTTGAGGTCTGTGTCATAGGTCAGACCTTTGAGCGACGCATTGATTTCGGCATCCGATGTGATTGTCCATTCGTCGACGCCGAGAGTCAGATTCGAATTGCGGAGTTTGGCATCTACGTCCGCACCGCCTACGAGAACTTTCAGCGTTGCTCCGATGCGCCATTCTTTGTTGATGTTGTGAGAGTGGCCCAATGCGATTTCGGCATAGCCTCTTCCTCTGACGGCGAGGTCTTCGATGCTGTATGTCTTGTTGGTAAGACCTTCTTTCAGAAGCGAGAAGAACGATTTGGGGATATTCGCTCAGACTTCGGTTCTCGCGTTGATGTTGAATGTGTTATAACCTCCGAAGGCTTTGAAGCCGAACGACAGAATGTCGATTTTAGCGTTCACGCGCAGACGGCTGACATCGCTGATGCCGTTCAAGAATGATGCGGTGTTGACCCCGGGGTTCATAAACGTTGTTGTCTTGCCGTTGATATTGTAGAGAACGTGGTCGAGGTGCAGATTGCCGTTGACGCCGACATTCAAGTTGCCCAACGCGGGCATTGCGACGAAGCCGCGGCTGTTGCCGAAGGCCGGGTTGAGCTGGAAGCGGTAGGTGTAGTCATCGACAAAATATCCCGAACGGGTATTCTGAGCGCCTGCGGCAAGCGATACAAACAATGTCATTGCGGCAAGCGAAAGTTTTATGATAGATTTCATCTTAGAGCACGTTGTTTTTAAAGTTCTTTTTCATAGTAGCCTGATACGGTCGGACGAAGTTTCGAAACCTTGATCGTCATGTCGGGACGAAGCACACGGCCGTCTTCTCCGGCTGTTGCAACGGCTTCAAACTCTATGCCGGCGAGCTTGTTTATTTCGCCTGTTATGTGGATGTTGATTTCCTGAGGCTGAGAGCTTGCGGCGAGTTTTGCGCCGACAATCTCCACGTTGTTGATCTGATTGCCGTCCTTGTCGATGGGATATGCCGTGATGTCAAGCGCCATAGGCAGTTCTGACGTGATTGTGGCCTTGACGTCGAGTTTGGTTATTGTCATATATTCGAGGTCTTCGGTGTCCCAGTCGTCGATTTTTTCTGAATAGACGATTTTCGACCCGTTGCTGAGCGCGATGGGAGCTAAGAAGCTGTATTTGCCGCTGATTTCGGCGATACCTGTGCCAAGAACCAGATTCTCAACCTGCTGTTCGGGCAGACAGGGATTGTCGAGCTTGAAGCTGAGGCTCTGCGGAAGTCCGTCGCCGCTGAGGATGTTGCCCAAAGTTGAGAACTTCACAAATTCTGCGTTTTTGAAATCTTCGGGTTTCTGAGTGGGGTTCGACGGCGCGAGGCAGAACGTATAGACTCCGTCAGCGTTGCCGTTGCCTATCGTGAAGTAGGGCTCGTCGATAGAGTAGGGCGTGTGCTGGTCGCCGTTGTTGGACGTGATGGTCAGGCCGGTGTTGGCTGTGAGTTTATACTTCTGCAGCGGATTGGTCACGCTGAGATATATCTGCGGGTTGGCCAGACGGATGTCTGTTCCCTTCTGGTTGAGCACATCGGGCAGGTCGCTCAGGTCGACATCAGAGATGTTGACGCCTGTGATGTCGTATTTGATTTTGCCTGTGAATGTCGAGAGCGTGAAATCTGAAATGTTGTAGCTGATTATCAGTTTCAGGGCTGTCGGTGTTGTTCCTCCGATCAGGTCTTCGCGTTTGATAGAGATTTTACCCGAGCGTACATAGAAGTTTCCGCTGATATCGACCGAATGCTTGTCGTAGTCTAACTCTGCGCCAAGTGTTTTGAAGTCTACTTCGTTGGCCTTGATGACGATCGACAGTTCTTCGCCGCTTGTCGTCTGTTCGGGCATGGTCAGTATACCGGTTGTCGCATCATAGCTTCCGCCGTTGGCTTCGGTTATGTTCAGGCCCTTGGGCAGCTGGAACTCGAGGTCGCGGAACTCGATTTTGCGGGCTACCGCGTTTATGCCTTTGAGGCTGAAGTCGAAGCGCAGCTCGATTTCGCCGCCGATGCGGTCGATGCTCACGATTTCCGACGGTATTTCTGTGGCGCTGAAGCTGAATTTCTGTTCGGGACAGTTGATGTCGAAGTGTCCGGCGTCGAGCAGGCCTATGGCTGCGGGGATAAACACAATGTTGAATTCAGTCGCTTTCGGAGATGTCGCGCGAACTGTAAACGTCGGAATTTCTACTTCCTTAGATTCGAATTTGCCGTCCTCGGTCACTGCATATTCGCCGTTGACAACCTTGATGCGGTCGCCTTCTTCGATGATGCTGCTTAGTAGAATGTCGTCGAGGTTGACGGGAACGGTCAGGTCGTTGACGTTGACCCTGACGGTTGTGTCAATGTCCGACAGGTCGTAGTTGTCATCTACGCATGATGAAAAAATGCATGCTGCTGACACGCCTGTGAGCCAGAAGTGTTTGAATGTCATAATGAAATAAACGGTGTGTTGTTATAATGATTGATTTTTGTTTTCCAAACTGTTGGATGGGGTTCTCATAATAAAAACTCCGCAAAGTTAAATAATGTGTATTTTATAAACTTTATCTAAAGAGTTAAAATATCGTAAATAAAGGTTTTGTCGCGTATATCGCAATAAAAAACAAGGCCGCACCCCAAAAATGAGAGCGGCCTTGCATAGAAGTTCTAAAAAATGAGCTTATTGAGCTGAGATGTAAGTCTTGTTGGTAAGTTCGCGCAGGGTTGCCGGAGCGTCGGTCGTGATGTAGTTCACGCCGCGACTCATGAAGTCAAGCATTTGCGAAACGGAGTTCACTGTCCATACATTGACAATCATGTCGAGTTTACGGCCTTCTGTTATCCATTCGGGATGATTGCCGAATGCTCCGGTACTGTAGTCGATGCTTCGTATGCCGTCGTTGAGCACAAGCTGCGGAGCTTTGTCGCCGTTGAGATAGCCGACCATTGCGTCAGGATCATTGGCAACGATGCGCTGGCAGGCGGCATAGCTGAATGCGATATATTCGACGCGATCCTTAATGCCGTTCTTTGCTACAGTTTCCATGATTTTGTCGATACAAGCATTCTGGCGTGACATGTCGGCGTGAGACTTAATTTCTATAATAAGTTTGGACGTCGATTTGTCTTTCTTGGCCATGAACGTAGAGACAAAACTGTCGAAAGTCGGAAGTTTTTCGCCGTTTGAAAGGGTAACATCTTTGATTTCACTGTAGTTGACATTGGCAAAACGCTTATTGTTTGCTACGCCGTCGTGGTGGACGACAACAGTTCCGTCAAGGGTAATCCATGTGTCGAGTTCGATGCCGTAATAGTTTTCATCCATAGCTTTTGTAAGAGCGGCGATTGAATTCTCAGATGCGCCGTCGGTGTGTGCGCCGCGGTGAGCTACGATTTTAGGAATTATCGGCGACATCGGGTTGGCCGAATATGTGAAGTTGACCGAGCAGAGTGGTCTTGTATATTCGCCGCGTTTGAGTACGAGCGTATATACTCCTGAGTTTAGACCGGCGGGAATTGTGATTGTGGCAGAGCCTTCGCCGATTTCTGTCTCGGCTGTGAGAGCTGTGCTCGAAGAACCTGAGCTTCTAAGTTCGATTTTGTCGCCGGCCTCAAATCCATTACCATAGATAGTATATTTGAATCCTTCGCCCACTTCGCAACCTGACAGGTACTCAAGATTGGTAATTGAAATAGCTTTTACACTTTCGTCAAAAACTGCGGCTTCCCAAAGTTTTGCTACTTTTGTAGCATTGAGAGGTTCGTCGTAGATACGGGCTGTGACAACTTCTCCGTTCCATGCTGATGCGGCTACAGTCTGGTTCGGTTCGGCGTCGCCGCCGATTACAAACGATTCTGCGCCCGAGCTTACAGGCACATAGTTGCCTTTTGCATCGGCTGTGCCGCTGAGTTGGCCGTTGATATAGATATATGATTTGCCTTCCTGCTTGTTCCAGACGCCTACAACGTGATAGTATTTGCCTACTTCAGGTTTTACTTTACTATGTGTCCAGCGCCAGTTCGATGCGCCGTTTGTCGACACATTCGGCAGGAAGGTCATACACTGCGACTTGTTGTGGGCCGGCATCAGGAATCCGATACCGCCGGCCTGCATCGAGCTGAACCATTTGACTTCTGCGTTGGCAGGGTCATTTTCGCCAAGCATTATGATACTTTCTAAAGTGCAACCGTCGGCAATCCGCTTGATGAAATCATCACTCGGCTTGTAGTTGACGCGGTAATATCCCGAAGTTACGGATGAGCCTGGTGAATGGCGGAAGTTGGCGGCATAACATTTGTGTATGTCGTTGTAGTAAGTGGTCAGTGCAGAACTCGGCTGAGTGATGACAGTGTGGCGGAAGGGCGATACGTCGACTGCGGTGCCGTCCTCTTTAAAGACGATATCAAGTAAGTCTGCTACCGGTTTGGATGCTTGTTTCAGTTCGAGAATTTTCGTCTGATCGCCGTAGGTAAATGTTATGGTATATGTGTCGTTCTGACTGTCGAAGCACGGGAAGTCAAGCTCAAGATGATTTCTCGAAATCGATACTTCTGAAACTGTTGACGGGCTGATTTTATATGTCCATGCACAATTGGCCTTGACATTGATTGTGAATTTTCCGCCTATGTAGGGCACTGTTGCGGCTGTAAGCCCATATTCGAGCGAAGGAGTGATGCCTGAAGCATCTTCGATAAACTCAATTTTTGTAATTTCTTCAGTTGGAATGACGACTGTATTGCCGTCGTTTTTTGTCACTGACAGTTTGTAGATTTGGGCGAATGATGTTGCCGCAACAAACAAAAGTGCTGTTAGGAATAAGGCTTTTCTCATTTTCGGTAGATTTTGAAGGTTGTTTCTTTAGACGAAATGATATAAACTGATGATGGTAGACTTTCGATGCTGATTTCTGCATAGCCGGTTTCATCGGCTTTTGTCGTCGAAAGCATCATGCCCGAAAGATTGTAAAGACTTACGGCCATGTCGGGAGTAAGGCCGTGGATGCGTACCAGATTGGGGGCGCTCAGGTCGACGACGACTTCCGACTTAATCTCGTCGATGCCTGTCGAAGTGTCGACGAAACGTGCGAACTCAATTTCGTACATCGGATACTCTGCGCTGAAATCTGACGATTTGATCGAGCATTTGTCATCGGCAAATGTGATTACGGGCAGATTGGCAAGCAGATAGTAGTGCTTTGTGCCGTCAGTCTTCTGAACCAAAAGCGACATACCTTCCTGCTGAGCCTGAGCTGAAGCCGGATGCGGTAAGATTGCCGCAAGTAGAACGACCATCAGAAATCTGATAAAAACCGCTCGACGTGGCTTGGGATTAGAACATAAGGTTTGCATGGTAATAATTAAATTGTTGGTAATATGAGATATAGTATGAATGAGTCTTTTCATGTGGTATTATTGATTGTTTTATGCAGTCTTTCAGCGATTGCAGCAAAGTTAACCAAATAGGCACTATAATGCAAAAAAATGTTTTGACATAGTGTTTGTTATTTCATCCTTTTTATTTAATGTGGACAAACAGCCTCCACTGCTCAATAAATAATACTTGTCATTTTTGATTTCATTGAATATGTTAATTATCGCAAAGTTATAAATAGAATCCTTATTGACAACTGTAAAGTACGAAAATGTAGTGATATTAAATCCGATTTCGACTGACTGTTAAGTATATATATTCTTGCGACAATCTCAATAATGTAGTGCGATTCCAATACTGTTTTACTTTGTTTTCCATATTTCAACGCTAAAATCATATATTGAGAGACGTGGTCTGAATACGAAGTCGATGGAGATAACCGATTAGAGCATCAGGGATGAATGATAAATTTCTGATGCCGTTTTTGTTTTTATTGAAGAGCTGCGGTAATGCGGAGTGAAGCAATAAAAATATAGAGCAAACGGACGATGTTAATAATAACGGTGTTAACCTGAATTTAGAATCATTATGACCCAAAAAATGTGAGATTATGGCAAAAATAGTTTAAAGAATAGGTAATTATAAATCAAAATGCTTAACTTTGCAACTCAAGTATTAGATTTTGAAGTAATTATATTTGAGCCAATCATTACCCGACGCGTATAGCGTGAGCTTGGTGTCTGTGAGCCAGCTGATTAGGCGAAAAACAAATTTTCTCATGTTCTATAACCAATTTTTCAAACAATCATTTCTAACAGTAGCACTTAGTGTGTTAATCACACTTTCGCCGGTTTGCGCTCTCGACGCCGCCGCTCAAAACGATCAGAACGACCGTTCATTCCTCTTTTTCGGTAAGAAGAAAAAGAAAAATGTTGAGGATGCCGACACCGCTGCGGCCAAATCCGACTACGATAAGCTCGTCGAAGGCGGCGACTACGTCTCGGAAGGCATGTTCAAAGTCATCTGCAAGGATGGAAAATACTATTTCGAAATCCCGCGCAATCTCCTCGGCAAGGAAATGCTTGTCGTCAACAAATTCATTAAAGTGCCTGTCGAACTCAACGAGGCAGGTGCCAACCGCGGCATGAACTACGCCAATCAGCTCGTAAGTTTCGAGCTCGACTCGCTTGCCAAGAAAGTCATCGTGCGTCAGTTCAGACCCCTCCCCGACGTCAGCCCCGACGACGCCCTTTCGCGTTCGGTCGAGAACAACTACATCTCGCCCGTGATTGCAGGCTTCAAACTTGAGGCTTACAACAACGATTCGAGCGCGGTCGTCATCAACGTCAACGACATTTACGACGGAACAAAGACCAGTTTCAACAACGTCTTTGTCGACATCAATATCGGCACATCGCCCAACAGCGACCTCTCCCGCATCAAATCCATTAAAGCTTTCGACAACAACATCTACGCTGTCTCTGAGCTGACTACCAAAGTCTCAGAGCCCGGCGGCACGGTCTACGTCACCGTCGAGGTAGGCTCGACCCTCCTCCTCCTCCCCGAAGAGCCGATGGCCCGCCGCTATGCATGTCCGCGAGTCGGATACTTCACGGATTCAAGCCTGCGCTTCAGCGACCGTCAGCAGCGCCTCGACCGAGGCAACTACATCACCCGCTGGCGTCTCGAACCTAAGGATGGCGAGAAAGACGACTATCTGGCCGGCCGTCTGGTCGAGCCTAAAAAGCCTATCGTCTTCTGGCTCGACAGCTCGACTCCCCGCCAGTGGAGAAAATATATCAAGAAAGGCATCGAAGACTGGAATTCTGCCTTCGAATGCGCCGGCTTTAAAAACGCTGTCCGTGTCGAGCAGATGCCCGACACCACCGACATCGACATGGACGACATCAACTATTCTGTCCTCAACTATGCCGCCTCGAAGACCTCCAATGCCATGGGCCCCTCGATTACCGACCCCCGCACAGGCGAGATACTCGAAGCCGACATCATGTGATGGCATAACGTGCTCGACATCCTCCACGACTGGATTGTCGTCCAGACAGGTGCTGTCGATCCGGCTGCCCGCACTCTCGAACTCCCCGAAGAGCTCATCGGCGACGCCATGCGTTTCGTGGCCTGCCACGAAGTCGGTCACTCGCTCGGTCTACGTCACAACATGATGGCTTCCGCAGCCATCCCGACCGACTCTCTCCGCTCGCCCTCCTACATCGAACGTCTCGGCGGCACAAGTTCCTCGATTATGGACTACGCCCGCTTCAACTATGTAGCTCAGCCCGGCGACGGTGTCAAGACCCTCTCGCCCCATATCGGCCCTTACGACCGTCTCGCCATCGAATACGGCTACCGCTGGTATGGCGAAAACGACCCGGAGAAGGAATACGGCTATCTCCAGACCTTGCTCGACTCTTACGACTCGCCCCTCTACCATTACAGCGAAGCTCAGGACATGCGTGAGGCCATCGACCCCCGCGCCATGAGCGAAGATCTCGGCGAAGACCCGGTCAAGTCGGCCAAATACGGCATCGCAAACCTCAAGCGCATCGTTCCCAACATTGTCGAGTGGACTGTCTCCGGCGAGCCCGGTCAGGACTACGACGAGGCTTCGAGACTCTACTACTCGGCCATCGGACAGTGGCGTCTCTTTGTCTACCATGTGCTTGCCAATATCGGCGGCATCTATGTCGACAACACAACCCGTGGCGACGGCCGTCCGACCTATCGTTTTGTCGAGCCCGAACGCCAGCGTCAGGCCGTGCAGTTCATCATCGACGAAGCTCTGACCCAGCCCTCTTGGCTCTTCGACGCCGATGTCTCAAACTACACCTTCCTCGTCCAGAACACTCCCATCGGACGTCAGGAACACTCGCCCAACTACATACTCAAGAATCAGCAGAGCTACATCCTCTGGGATTTGCTCTCCGACAACCGCATAATCCGAATGTATGAGAACGAGGCTATGAACGGCAACAAAGCCTTCAAGGCTTCTGAAATGATGGACATGATCCACAACAGCATTTTTGCAAAGACTATCAAAGGCGTCACACCCGACGTGCGCGAACGTTCGGTGCAGAAGAATTTCGTCGACGCGCTTGTGATAGCTGCGAGCGAAAATCAGGGCGTCAAGGCTTCGGTCACTCGCTCCCTGCTCGACGAGGATGCGCTGGCAGCCTACATCGCCACTCCCTCTGAATTTGGCTGCTTCGGCGGCATGCCCTGCAGCCATAGCGACAAAAACGTCTACGGAGAGCGCCCCGCAGGCCGCCGTCATCTCAACTTCTACGGCAGTCAGGGCAACCGCGTCTCAGACGCCATCTCGCTCAAGCGAGGCGAACTGATGCGCATACGCAACTTGCTGATTTCGCGCATGCCCAACGCTTCTCGCGATGCCCGTTACCACTACGAAGACCTCATCATGAGAATCAACACGGCTCTCGGCATTGCCCAACTTAAAAACTGACATTATCATAATCTCTCTCTGAATGAATTATAACAAAACAAAGTCTATTCCCAACAACAGCGCGATGAAACAAACCCTATCCGGATTCATTGTGGCCGTCTTGCTTTTCGCATTTTTTCCGGCCATGGCTGCTACGGCGCAGCGCACCATCACTGGTGCTATCTATTCGTCCGACGACAACGAGCCGCTGATTGGCGCTTCTGTCTCTGTCTCCGACACCCAACTGAAAAAAGCCGGAAGCAAAGAGAAGCGTGTCGGCACGATTACCGACATCGACGGCCGTTTCTCGCTTGTAGTGCCTCGCGGCGTGACTGAAATCGAGTGCCGTAACGTCGGCTACAATCCGCGCACCATCGTGCTTGTCGACGGAGTTGACAACTACGACCTTCTGCTCGACCCCTCGTCGGTCAGTCTTTCCGATGTCGTCGTCACAGGCTATCAGGCCATTGAGAAACGCAAGCTCACGGCCTCGATTACCAAGATGGACATCGACGAGAACAAGATTGGCTCGATCATGAACATCGACCAGGCTCTCGCAGGTCAGGTCGCCGGTCTCTCGGCCCTGCAAAGCACAGGTTCGCCCGGCGCGCCGCTGAAAATCCGCATCCGAGGCACCGCATCGCTGCAGGGTACTCAGGACCCGCTGTGGGTCATCGACGGTGTGCCCATGAACGGAACTGAAATGCCCTCGACCGAGGAACTGAAGGATATCGACAACCTCTATCAGTCGTCGATTGGTGGTCTCAACCCGGCCGACATCGAGAGCATCACGGTGCTGAAGGATGCCGCAGCAACGGCGATCTACGGTACACGCGCCGCCAACGGTGTGATTGTCATCACGACCAAGAGCGGCAAGCAGGGCAAGGCTCAGGTCTCGTTCTCGACCCGTCTGTCTTATTCGCCCAAACCCGACATCGACCGCCTCAACCTCCTCAACGCCGACGAGAAAGTCGGACTCGAACTTGATTTGCTCGGCTCGAATTTCACTTATCGCGAAAACAAAGGCGCGGTGTCGCGCATCCTTCAGGCGGCCGGTCTGCTCAACGCTTACAAGGCCGGCGGTTGGAATGCCCTTCCTGCCGACGTGCAGGCCCGGATCAACGCTCTTCGCTCGGTCAACACCGACTGGAACGACATCCTCTTCCGCGACACCTTCAGCCAGGAGTATAACGTCAGTATCTCCGGTGGAGGCGACAAGGCGACATACTATACCTCGCTCGGTTATCAGGACGAGAAAGGCAATGTGCCCGGTGTCTCGATGGATCGTTTCAACATCGTCCTCAAGACCACTTACCGTCTCAGCGAGAAATTCAAGGTGGGGGCGTCGGTTTTTGCCAACCGCCGCAAGAAAGACTCTTATCTGACCGATAACGACGGCTTTACTAACCCTGTCTACTATTCGCGCCGCGCCAATCCTTACCAGCAGCCCTACGACAGCAACGGAGATTATATATACGACACCGATATTCAGGGCCGCGAGGACAGCGATTTGAAATTCAATGTCTTCGAGGAGCGCAACAACACCGACTACTCTCAGGAGACCACAGGCGTGACCGCCCTCCTCGATGCTGACCTGCGTTTTACCGATTATCTCAAGGCTGTGACCCAGGTTGGTTTCCAGCTCGATCAGGTCGACACACAGTCCTATGCCGGCAAGGCTACCTACGCCATGCGCAAGGAGTTCTACCGCACTGAAATCATGGGCTCTGACGGCGTGCGCCGCTCTTTCCTGCCCGACGGTGGCCGACATGTCCAGAGCAAATCGACCAACAAGCAGATCAACTGGAAGGCTCAGATTGAGTTCAGCAAGCGCCTCGCTCCGGCTCACGAACTTGAAGCCATGGCAGGTACGGAAATCCGCAAGACTTGGTACGACTCTTTCTCGTCGACCGCCTACGGCTACGACAGAAAGACTCTTACCAGTAAACCTGTGATTTTCCCCAACGAATCGTGGGCCCGCACATTCCCGCTTCATACCGAAAGCATGATCGAGAACGCCTATGCCTCGTTCTACGCTACGACATCCTACTCATTGCTTCGCCGCTACACCTTCGGAGCTTCGGTGCGTTTCGACGGCAGCGACCTTTTCGGTGTCGACAAAAAATATCGCTTCCTGCCCCTCTATTCGTTCAGCGGTCTGTGGCGCGTGTCCGACGAACCATTCATGCGTGAATCTACAGCGGTCAACAACCTCGCTATCCGCGCCAGCTATGGTATTCAGGGCAATATCGACAAATCGACTTCGTCGTTTGTCATGGGCGACTACAACAACACTTCCATTCTGCCCGGCGTGAGCGAAGACGTCATCGTGCTCGGCAATCCGCCAAACCGCCGTCTCCGCTGGGAGAAAACCCACACCGCCAATGTCGGTCTCGACATCGGTCTGTTCAACAACGTCCTTACCGTCGCCGCCGATGCATACTACCGCAAAGGCAACGACCTCATCGCCCTGAAGATGCTCCCGCTCGAAACCGGCTTCATGTCGACCATGGTCAACTGGGCAAGCATGCGCAACCGAGGTCTCGAACTTGCGCTTTCGACGCGCAACATCTCCAACAAGGACTTCCGCTGGACCACCAACTTCAACATAGCTTACAACGAGAACACCGTCCTTCAGGAGACTGTGCCCTTCAACCAGACTACACCCTCGCGCGAAGGCTATCCCGTCAGCGCCCTGTTCGCTTACCGCACAGCCGGTCTTGACTCCGACGGTTATCCGCTCTTCTACAACAAAGACGGCGAGAAAGTGACCGCTAAAGAATTCCTCAAGCTGAATTCTGCCGGCGCAAGCACACTCACAGCCGAAGAACAGCGCAATCTCTACACCTATATCGGTTCGGGCGACCCGCTCTGGACCGGCGGTTTCATCAACAACTTCTACTACCGCGACTTTGACCTCACTGTCAACTTCGCTTTCAACCTGAAGATGTACACACGCATTCAGCCCTCTTACAGCAATGTGTGGTTTGACCGCGGCATGAACACCAACCGCGACATTCTCGACCGTTGGACTCCCGAAAACACCTCGTCGACGCTTCCGGCTCTGATGCCTGAAGGCTATCGCAGTGACGAGCGCGTACAGTATGGCGAATTCTCGCTCTACTCCATGCTCGATTCGTGGGTCAAGCGCTCCGACTATGTCCGTCTCCAGAGCGTCATCCTCGGCTATAACCTGCCGACCTCGCTCGTGGCCCGTCTGGGCATATCTACGGTCCGCGTCGCATTCGAGGCGCGCAACCTGCTGGTCTTCGGCGCAAACTACCGCAACTTCCTCGACCCCGAGACCATGGGCAACCCCTTTGCTCAGCCCATTCCCAAGAGCTACACATTCAATCTTCAAGTCAAATTCTGATACATATAATATAGTATGAAACTATCCAAAATCTTTTGCTCTCTCCTTGCCGTTCCGGCTTTGATGCTGATGACCGGCTGCGACAGTTTCCTCGACATACAGCCCGTCGGAAAGGTCATTCCGACCACCGCGCCTGAGTTCCGCTCGCTGATTACCGAAGCTTATGTCACCGTTCCCGACGACCGTGGACTCGCTTCGTTCCGCAGCGACGAAATCCGTCTCGACGGTACAACCTCCTCTAACGACCTCAGCTCGTATCTCGACATTTGGCGTTGGAAAGACGACACCCCCGACGAAAACACCGCCACATTCTCCTGGCGTCAGTTCTATCATGTACTGTTCATCGCCAACTATGTGATTGAATGTGAAAAACTGATGACCGACGGCTCGTCGGCCGAAATCAAGCAGATGGTGGGCGAGGCTTACATGCTGCGCGCATACATGCACTTCCTCCTTGCCAATCTCCACGCTCCGGCCTACACGGCCTGCGACCCGGCAGTGACAAAAGCTGTTCCGCTGAAGCTCAACAGCGATGTCGACGGCATCCTTTCGCGCAACACCCTTGCCGAGGTCTACGAATCTATTATCGCCGACCTCACATCGGCCGAGTCATATCTCAACGTAGACTCTTGGGAGACAGGCTACAATTACCGTTTCACTACTCTGTCGGTCGACGCTCTGCGTTCGCGCGTGATGCTCTACATGGGCCGTTGGAAAGAAGCGCGCGAGGCCGCCGAACGCGTTCTGGCTGTTAAAAATACTCTTTCAGCCGTCAGCTCGGAGCTGCCTAACGCCTACAACTCAGTCGAAAACATCCTCGCCCTCGAGCAGGTCATGTCGGCTCAGTATGCACGCGCATTTAAAGTCAACCGCGATTTCTTCAGCCTCTACACCTCGTCCGACCTCCGTCGCCGCGCATACTTCAATCAGATCACGGCTTCAAACGTAGTCATCATCAAGGGCGGGTCGAACACCTACACCTGTTCGTTCCGTGTCGCCGAGATGCTGCTCAACGCTGCCGAGGCCGCATGGCATGAAGACAAGTTCGACGTAGCCGCCGAATATCTCCTGACGCTTCAGCGCGCGCGTTTCCGTGACGGCGGACAAGAGAAAGAGACCGCTGTTGCCGCCATGACCAACGACGAGCTGCTCGCCGAAATTCTGACCGAACGTGCGCGCGAGCTTGCATTCGAAGGTCATCGTTGGTTCGACCTGCGCCGCACCACCCGTCCGCGTCTCGAGCGCACATATCGCAATGAGACATTTGTGCTCGAAGCCGACGACCCGCGCTACACAATCCGCATTCCCTCAGCTGCCATTGCAGCCAACCCCGGCCTCGCCGACTGACATTCAAATTACGTTCCCGGCCTTTATTGACGCCGGGCCAATAAAAAAACAAAAGGGCTGCGCCATCGAATGGCGCAGCCCTTCATTCTAATCTTGGTGTGCTTAGATTATGAAAAATTATTCGTTTCCTTTGTAGACCAGGCGCAGGATGAGGTTTTCGCGTTCTGAGAATACCGAGCCTTTGCTGACATCGAGCAAGAACGGGATGCATATCACATTGGCCCACTCCTCTCCGGCAAAGGCCGGAGGAGGAAGAGTCTCGGAGTATTCGTGGAGCTTTTCGGAGAAGATGGTCACGCTGACCGGCATGACGGTCTCGTTGGGTGCGAATTTGACCACATATCCGTTTTCATCCGAGCTGTCGCCGAGTTTGTAGCAGTCGGCCGGAAGTTTATAGTAACGCTGCACGCCGTAGGTGTTGGCATATTTGGTCCATTCGGCATCGGTCATGGTTCTGAAACTGGCTTCTGCGTCGCAATTGATGTTGTGACCGCTTCGGAGCACATTCAGGTCATAGACGGTTTCAGATGTTGATGCAGGGACGCTGATGATGTTTTCGCCAAACGCCGAAAGTCTCAGCACACTTGCATACTCTTCGACATAACGGTCGTCGTAATTGTCGCAGCCGACGGCAAACAGCGCGGCCAAAATCAGAATATATTTGCTTATCTTTTTCATAAGATTGTAATTGGACTAATTAATAACCGGGTGATTGTACAAACTGCGGATTTGAATAGAGTTCGTTTGCGTCGATGGGATAGAGATACATTCTGTCGCCCCACGAGTAGACGTGACCCTGATTGACGACTCCCGGAGTGTTGAATTTGCGGAATGACGGGTTCTGCACATGTGCGTTCAGACCACGGCGTGTGCCGAAACCGAGCAAGTCGCCTTTGCACCAGCGGCGCACGTCGAAGTAGCGCTGCATTTCGTCGAAGAATTCGATCGAACGTTCGTCGCGAACCCACTCGACTATCGATTTGCCGCTGCTGCTGACCATTTCGGCAGTGAGCTCTTTAGCACCTGCGCGGCGGCGGATGATATTGACATTCTCAAGCGCTCCGTTGACATCGTCGAGTTCGGCGCAGCATTCGGCAAGGTTGAGATAAAGTTCGGCGAGACGGATCAGCGGCAGCGGCGAATAAATCCAGTTGGTCACAGCCATATTGCTGATGGTTGCTTTGGTGTCGATCCATTTCTGCACCAGGAAGCCGGTCGGGCAGTAGTCGCGCATTGCAAGCTGGCTGTAGCCCTGCTTGTCGCTGCGGAGCAGGTCGACGGGCACGGGTTCTGCGCCGTAGC
This sequence comes from Muribaculaceae bacterium, assembly GCA_017889945.1. Lineage (GTDB taxonomy): Bacteria > Bacteroidota > Bacteroidia > Bacteroidales > Muribaculaceae > CAG-873. The sequence goes on along the minus strand of JAGAOW010000101.1, from coordinate 5,519 downwards.
GGAGCAAAGTGCCGTAGTCGCCGCCGTCAAACGATATCCATGCATAGTAGCGCGGTTCGCGGTTTTTGTTGAGGTTGATGATATGCGAGCGTTTTGCAAAGGAGTTGTCTTTATAGCCGGCACTCTTGTACCAGTCTGCCTCGGGTGAGAAATTGGGGTCGTTTTCGGGCTGATAGCCGTCTTTTGTTCCGAAACGCATCACAGTAGCCAGTGTGGCGCCGATACAAGAGTAGGTAGTGTTCAGACCGTTGGGAGCCATGCTCGTTTTGGGGATGGGGTTGCGGGCGATTCTCTGATTGTAGACACCGCCGGCCGAGCCGTAGCTGTCGCCGCACGACCAGATGAACTCGCGGTTTCCGTCGGGCTCTTTGACGCGGACTACATTACGCATACGCAGCACAGCGCGTTTGAAGTCCTCGTCAGCACCGTCGACAGGCACAAACATCTTGTCGAGCATCTGCTGGGTCTCGTTGCCTTCGTTGCCGTAGTAGAGTTCGCGTTCGCCTTCGTTGATAGCGAAAGTAAGTGCTTCCTCGGCGGCTTTTTTTGCTTTTACCCACTTTTCGCGGTCGTAGGTGTTGCTTATCAGCTCATAGCCGTAGCCCGGAGTCTCGACTTTGTTTTTCCATTCGGGGTAAGGGAATTTGCCGTTGAAAAGCGGAGATGCGGCGTAGAGGAGTATGCGCGATTTGAGTGCTTTGCAGATGGTCGAAGTGGCACGTCCTGTTTCTGATGCCGGACGTTTTGCGGGCAGTTCTTCGGCAGCTTCGTCGAGGCGGTCGCAGATCCATTTGACGCAATAGTCATAGTGCATACGGCCGGGGAACGAGCTTGTGCTGGCGTCCATGGGCACACGTTTTTCGACAATGGCAATCGGGCCGTAGCGGCGCAGCAGGCAGAAGTGGTAGTATGCCATGAGGAATTTTGCCTCCGCGCGCCATTCGCGGGCTGTCTCTTCATCGACTATGCCGCGCGGCACACCGAGCTGGTCGAGTTTTTCGAGGAAGAGGAACACGTTCGACAGCCAGATCGAGTAGCATTTGTAATCGTTGACGTTGTTGTTGGCCGAAAGGGTGTTGGAGTATGCGGCTCTGACGATGGGCGCCTGATTGAATTGGATGTCGTCCATGATCCATTCGTCGGTGGTAGTGTGCAGGTCGCCGAGGGTCATCGACGGCACCGGCTGACCGTGGTCGATGCTGACATTGGCAGTCCAGCCGCCGAACATCGGGCGTGACACACCGATGTAGCAGCCGTAGAGGAAACCGAGGGCCTGTTTGTAATTGTCCATTGTGTTGTCAATAGACGGTTGCTCTGGGGGAACGACATCAAGATAGTCGCACGAACTGAAACCTGTGCCGAGAGAGAGCGCGAGCAACGACGATACAAATATATTTTTAAGTTTCATGAAGTGTTTCATTTTTGATTTTGATTTCTAAATGATTACAAATGTTTTAGAAATTGAACTGTACGCCGACATTGACGGTTTTCTGCAACGGGTAGACGATGTGAGAGTCAAATTCAGGATCCCAGATTTTGAACTTGCTGAAGCAGAGCAGGTCAGTGCCTTCAACATAGATGCGGCCGAATTTGAAGCTCCAGCCCAGCTCTACGCTGCGGAGACGCAGGTACGAACCGTCGCGAAGCCAGTAGGTCGAGTAGACGTTGTTGTTGGAGATGTCGCTTGCCGACACGCCGAGCAGCGGGTATTCGGCATCGAAGTTGCCTTTGTCGGGGTCGAAATAGTTGTCGTTGATCCAGCTCAGAACGTTCAGGTTGCGACCGTAGACGTCCTGTTTGGGGTCGATTTTGTTGGCGATGCTGATTGTGCGGCAGCCTGTTCCGGTAAAGAAGAAGCCGCAATCCCACTTGCGCCAGTTGACAGTAGCGCCGAAGCCGTACATGATGCGCGGTATGCGGCCATATTTCGAAATCATAGTCTTGTCGTCGGCATTGACTTTGCCGTCGCCGTTAAGGTCGCGGTATTTGATATCGCCGACTTTCACTATGCCTGTGCCGATCTGCTGTTCGGGGCTGCTGTCGATTTCCTCCTGAGTGCGGAAGAGACCTTCGGCGATATAACCGTCGAAACGATAGTTGTCGAGCGGTTTGCCCGTGACTCTCTGCCAGGGATATTTATACTGCGGTTCGTCTTTGTCGACAAACTTGTTCTGAGTGTATGTGAAGTTGGCCTGAGCGGAAATCGAAAGGTCTTTGGAGAGCGCTTTGGTGTAGTTGAGGCTGATTTCAAAGCCCTGGTTCAGAGCCTTGCCCGTGTTGGCCCACGGAATTGCGAGACCGTAGCCGAGCGACCAAGGCCAAGAACCGCGCTGCATGAAGATGTCGTAGCGGTTTTCGCGGAAGTATTCGAGTGTGCCGTGGAGACTGTTGAAAAGCGTGAAGTCGATGCCGATATCCAACTTGCGGCTCTTTTCCCAAGTCACGTTGTTGAGAGCATAGTAGCGGATGAGCGGGCTCATGCCGTAATAGCTGCTGTAGCCGTCGCCTGTCGACCAGCCCATGTAGTTGAGGGTGTTGTTGGTCAACTGGTCCATGTAGAGGTAATATGTGCCGTCGGGACGGGCGAGGTCGTCAGAACCGACCAGACCATAAGAACCGCGGATTTTGAAGTTTGTCACGATGTTGCGCAGCGGTTCCCAGAATTTTTCATTGCTCATGACCCAGCCGACCGATGCTGCGGGGAAGAAGCCGTAGCGATAGGCTTTTGTGAGACGTTCCGAACCGTTGTAGCCGAAGTTGAATTCGAAGAGATAGCGGTGGTCGTAATCATATGTCAAGCGGCCCGACACGCCCTGGTTGCGGTTGGGAAGCACGGCTTCGTTGCCTCGGTATTCGCGTACGCGGTAAATCATCATGGCCGAGAGGTCGTGGAGTCCGAAGCGGCGAGTCCAGTTAAGGTTGCCCTGGAACTCAAAAGTTGTGTTGCCCGAAGGATTGGTTCCGCTCTGAGAGATGAATTTGCTGACTTCGGGGTTCAGGTTTACAGGATTGATTTCGGCTTCGAGGTCTGTGTTGTCGTCGACGGGCATATACCAGAAGTTAGCGTTGATAGACTGAGTGTAGCTGTCGGCATGGAATGCGCGCCAGTTGACCCATGCGTTAAGTTTCAGGCCTTTGGTAATGAAGCTGAGATCCTGGTCGAGTTTGAGAACAGAGTTGACCGTGTTGAGGTTTTCCTGATAGTAATTCTGATTGAGCGCGGCCTTGGGGTTTGTGAGGATTGCCGTAGTCGCCATTTTAGAACCGTAGCGTACTTCGCCATCAGGGCCGGCGGGGTAGTACATCGGGAATTCGACTGGGTTAGAGCCGTAGACATAGCTGAAGCCGGCAGCCGCACCCACGGCGGGCGATGATTTCTGACGTATCTGAGTGTTGATGTTGAGCGACACGTTTGTCGTGGTCGTCAGTTTGTAGGAGATGTTGTTCTGGAAGGTGTAGTTGCGGATGTTGAGGTTGTTGTCGAACGAGCTGACCTTGTCGGTCTTCTGCAGACCGTTTTCGTGGCGGACGTCAATCGACATGAAGTATTTTGCGCGAGCACCACCGCCACTGACGCTGACATTGGCGCGCTGACGCATGGCCATTTTGTTGTAAAGCTCAGACTGCCAGTCGACATCGGGATAATGGTAGGGGTATAGATGCGATTCGGTGCGTGTGATAGCGAGGTCGCTGTAGAAGGGGTCTGCACCGGGGTTGCGGCTTTCGTTAGCCTTGTTGTAGAGTCTCATGAAATTAGCGCCGTCGAGCCATTCGGGGAAATTGTCGACATAGTTGAAAGCGTTTTCGACCTTGACAGTGATATTTGTCTTGGAGTTGAATTCGCCGCCCTTGGTCGTTACGATCATAACGCCGTTAGCGCCGCGAGCGCCATAGATAGCCGTTGCGGACGCATCTTTGAGGATAGAGAAGCTCTCGATGTTCTCGGCGGGAATGAAGTCGAGGTCTCTTGCTGAGATTTCGACGTCGTCGAGCAGGATGAGCGGAGTCGCTTTACCGCCGAAGGTCGAGATGCCTCGGATATAGAAATCGGCACCCGTGCCGGGTTCGCCTGATGTCTGACGAGAAATGACACCTGCGATTTTGCCGCCGAGAGCTCTCGACAGGGTAGTGGTCGAGGTGGTCAGCGCTTTGCCGCTGATGGTCGAGATGGCGCCGGTCACAGAAACGCGTTTCTGAAGACCCGAGCCGACGACGATGACTTCGTCAAGCGAGTTGGTCGCGCCGCTCAAGTCGATGTCGATGTTGGTAACACCGCTAACGGGCACTTCGCGAGGCGTGTAACCGATAAACGAAACTTCGAGCACCGGCTTTTTGCCGTCGCTGTCGTCGATAGTAATGAAGAAGTTGCCGTCGACGTCGACGACAACGCCGCCGTTGTCGTCGCCCTGCAGCTTGACTACAGCGCCGGTCAGCGGTTCGCCGTCCTTGGCGTCTCTGACTGTACCTGAAATTTCGCGTTTGCCTCTTGCGACTTTGTTGGCTTTTTTGTTTTCCTTGGCTTTGAGGACGATTTTGCGTCCGTCAAGATTCCATTTCACGCCTTCTGAAGAGGGGAAAATGGCTTTGAGCACATCGGAAGTAGCGACGTCGTTCATGTTGACGTTCACTGCACGATTAGTGTCGATATTTGAATTATCGTACTCGAAAAGATAACCTGTCTGCTGCTCAATCTGAGCAAGAACAGCACCGAGTGTCGAGCTGCCGCTTGTGATGGTAACATGCTTGTTTTGAGCTGTCATGCAAAGAGACGACAGAGCTAAAAATGTTCCGACAAGAAACAGCTTTGGCTTGGTATTAGATAGCATGGATAAATAATGGAATTAGATTTAAAATTAATAAATTTTTGCCAAAGTTATAATTTTATAATCTATCCACTATATATCTGCGGTTAAAAAGAGTTAAACGAATTGCACGGCGCGAGCACCTCTGCGGCGAAGGAGCTTTGCTTGCTCGCGTTCGCGCCGACGGCGCTCTGCGCGAGACATGGGGAGGGTGGGCTGGCAGACGGGGGCAGCTTCGAACGTTGGAGTCGCTGTCGGGGTTATTGCGACAGGCTTTTCTGTTGGCTCGTTGGGTTTCTCCTCAGGGTCGGTCGGATTTTTGGACTTGGTGCGGGATTCCTTTTCGGGCTTGGGAGGGTTGATGTCGATCTGCGAGTCGACGAAGTCGAGAAGCGAGCGAAGCGATGCGCGGGAGTCGATATGCGCCACGGCAAGGATGGAGATGCCGTAGCGCAGCTGCATGATGGACAGGCGCTTCATGATGCGCTTGACGCTCGCGTTGCGGCCTGTGGAGAGGGCTGCGATGCGGCTGACGGAGTCGATGACGAAAGTCTCGATTTGGTGCTCTTTGACGGCTTTCTCAATCAGTTCGAAAACTATGTCGGCATAATCGCGCGAATCGTCAGGGCCGTCGAAGTTCGGGGTTGCGAATAGCAAGTTTGATGAGGAGAGAGGTGATGACAGGCGGTCGGCATACAGACCGATTTTGCGGTCGAC
>JAGAOW010000100.1 GCA_017889945.1 Muribaculaceae bacterium | reverse complement strand
GGTAATGACGCCTATACGGCCAATATACATAAGAGCAATAATGATAATCTTGCCGGCGACCGAGAGTTGAGAGGTAATGCCGAGACTTATACCCACAGTTCCCAAGGCGGATGTAGCCTCAAAAAGGATTTCAGAAAAGCTGAAGCCGTCGGATATCGTAAGCGCCGTGACGCCGATGATGAGCACAGTTCCGTAGACTATAATATTGGTCAGGGCCTGATTTACCCTATAGTAAGGAAGTCGGTTGCCGCGCAGGCTCACATATTTTTTGCCGCGCAACATCGAAACGACAAAAGCATAGACCGCCGACACAGTTGTCGATTTCATGCCTCCGCCAGTGCCCGAAGGCGATGCGCCGACAAACATAATCATAGAAAGCACCAGAGCCGAGATGGCAGGGAGCGAAGCGAGGTTGAATGAATTGAAGCCCACGGTAGTCATAGCCGACATGGTCTGAAAAAAGGCCTCCAGACAGCGGGTTGAAAAATCGTGCGACTGTTCGGCCGATGGAAATATGATCAGGAACGCAGTGCCGACGACTGTCATGCCGCATGTTATGGCGATAATGACTCGCGTAGTGAACGTGACCTTATAACGACGGTCGAGAAGTTTATGCCTAAGATCGGTAATAACAATAAAGCCCATAGCGCCGGCATAGCTCAGCAAGGCCACGATGACGTTGACGGCAAAGCTATCGTTGAATTCGCAAAGCGAATCGGAAAAGGTGCTGAACCCGGCGGTACAGAACGACGATATGCTGATAAACAACGCATTCCATGCCGGCGATGACACTCCGAAGCATCCGAACGTAATCCACAAGGCTACAAAGCCTGCCGCTTCGATGATAAAAGTGAACCTGATGATGTTGTCGATCACGGCGCTTAAATCCATGCCCCAAGGTGTGGAAATCGATGTGTCCATTACCCGGCTGTTGCGGTCGGTCATTTTTCGGGTAAGGTGCAGCATGAGGAAGGAACTTATGGTCATGTAGCCAATCGCACCCATCTGAATGAGAAAGAGGATAACAACCATGCCGAAAAGGGTGTATGTGGCGGGAATGTCGACGGTCGACAGGCCGGTGGTTGACACGGCCGAAGTAACCGTGAAAAGATGGTCGATAAAAGAGGCCTGAGAATTATCAGTGTTGGCCCATGGCAGGCATAACAGCACGCAGCCGAGCACGATATAGAACAGATAGCCCATGGCGATGTTGCGTCCGGGAATCTTCGAGTCGCAGCCAAAAGTCATTATACGCGACACCGACATCTGCATGACGCACCTTTTCAGCCATGCCCTGAGCCGTCCAAGCTTAAATTTACTCATATGCCATTTCATATTTGCAAGATATAAATATTCATCGGGCCGACACCACAGCGAGACGACGACCCGGCACAATATGTGAACATGGCGGAGTATGAATCAGTTCATCTAACAGGGTGCAGACGATATTTCTTTTTGGACAAGGTCGAGGAAGCGGGCGGCGTGGGCTCCGTCCATCTGGGTGTGATGAAACTGGAACGACATCGTCAGTGTGGTTTTGAACCAGCCCTTGCGATAGCGCCCCCAGATGATGAAGGGATTGTTGAAAACGCCGCTGTACATCCCGACAGCGCCGTCGATGTCGTATTGCGCCATAGCCGAAGTGCCAATGGCCATGCTGTCGACGATGTCGTGATTCTCGCATGACGCTGCGACCTGCCCGGTCAAACGGAGATAGTCGGCGTTGAAAGTGGCAAGGTCGTCGGAATAAGGGATGTCGCATGAACTGACCTCGCCCTCGCGGTTTCGCACAATAGTATTTACGGCTATGGAGTCATAGCGCATAAGCTTGTCGCCGACGGGCAGCATATAGAACTCCTTGATCTGCGAAGCAGCCCGGCCTATGCACCAACACATGAGCATGTTGAACTTCAAGCCGCGTCGGCGGCTGATACGGCGCAACCGCGTCACGTCGAGCGTCTTGAAAAACGTAAGCATCGGCATCGGCGCTTTCATCCACATCTCGAAAGCGTAGGCGCGTGTGGTTTCCTTGGGATTTACTTCTTTCATATATTTGGAATATTACTTCTTTCCGGATTTCGGAAATGGCAGTTCTTCCCACAAAGCCGATATAACCTTTATTGTTTTATGCCGGTCGCGGAAATCAAGGATATAGCCTTCTTTAGCTCCTTTGTAGGCGCACCCTGTTTCTGCATCAGCCATCAAATCAGCAATACACGGCAGCTTTTTGACAAAGGCGATATTATCGCAGGCGGTAATAACACATTTACCATTCAGATAAATAATGTAGTCGCCCATCATCTTGCGGGAACGGACCCCTCCCAAAGGGGATAGTTCGTTGCAGACGAATTCTATAAATTCAGATGTGCATGCCATATGGTTTTATTGATTTAATCGTTGATAGTCATCGACTTTACCGTCCGTGATTTTAATCCGTGTTTTTCCGGGCCATCCCATATCCGAATATGTTACTATATACCAGTCATCTCCGTCAGAGTCAATGCTGTAAACCATCGAGGCCTCATCCGAGCCGGGCTTTGAGTCTTGCATCCCTGTCCGCAATGCGTAAAAAGCATAGCAAGGGCCGTCTTCGCAATCGAATTCGTAGTCTTCCTGCAACTTTTTCAGAGCGTTGGCGGTAAAATATGTTTCGGGCACAATGGATTCATCCACGTCAATAGCGAAGACGAATTTTTCGTACACTGTGTTAATCAGCTCGATGTCTTTGTCTTTCTCGGCAAAGGACTTTACTTCCTCGGAAGGGGATTCAACGGGTGTGTCGAGATTATTTTTATTTGTCGAAGGCCCGCAAGAGCCAAGACATAAGAGCATTAGCGCGCAGATAAATATCTTCATCGTTTTCGAATTCATTTTTGAGTGTAGCTAATTATTAATCACAAGATTTCGAGAAGTGATACATGGCTTATGGTTTGTAATAACGTTTTATCTCGTCGATTGACTTGCCGCCGATACCAAAGTTCTCATCGGGCAATTCTTTGATTGTGACTGTGAAAAACTGCTCCGGGATATTGGTTATCCCTAAAGCCGTCTTAGTCAGTCGTTCAATCAGCTCTTTCTTCTGTTCAGCGCTCAGTCGGCCGCTTTCTATTGATATGTAGGGCATAATCAGGGAATGATGGTCATATAGTCTATATCGGGAGCTTTATCTCTCGCTGCTATGCGGATAACATTGTTTCCTTTAGTTAGTTGCAACTGAGCATTGACAATTTCCCCGTCGGGATTTCCCTTGATCGGAAGTTTTATTCCTACGCCATCGTTGGCATAAACCATAATCTCGGCAGGCCTGTCGCCAAACACTTTGAACGACACAGTGTAAGTCCCGTCATCATCCACTCTGACATTATTCCAGATTATGTCGTTAGACGGGGTTAAACCGACATTGCGGACTACCATCCCACCCGATGCTCCGACGCGGGGTGCGTAATATGCACTGCCGACATATCCGGGATTGTAAAGTTCCTGGTAACGCGACAGGAAAGCACACTCTGCTTCATATAGTTTGCGCATACGTCTGCACTCTCCCTTAAGCAGATAGATGCCCGTTCCGTGAGGCGGAACATCGACTGACAATGCGTCTGAAATGTTGCCGACATTCCGGCGATTGATCAGATCTCGTACAGAAGCATTTCCGGCAAGTTGGATTTCGTCAAGGCCCACAGATATTCGTCTTACAAAATCGGTAGGATTGTATAAGGCCACAGCCCTTGTGGTTGAATCTCGTCGTTCGACATCTTTAACCAGCACATAGGTCGTCCCATCGGTTTTTGCCACATAAGACTGAAGCCCCAGCGCGTCTTGATTTAGTGCGATAAGTTCGGGATTGGATATAAGTTCGAGCGTCTCAGGGCTTAGCGTCGTAAGGTCACACCCAATCAGGAGCGGCGATGACATCATACACCACATCGCAAAATGCGTGCGGTCTTCCTCCGGCTTCATTCCTCGTCCCACTTCAAGCATATCCATGTCGTTGTAGTGGCCGTTGCCCGCATATGCCGACAGATATAGATTCTCGGCAATAATATTGCGCACAGATTCCCACGACGGATTAATGTCCGTAGTCGTGCGCCACGATGTAGCCACGTCTCTGACCCATGTGCCAGGGAAAGCCCATCGGCAAACGTTCATCCTGACGTCATCACGGCCGGTCTCGGCGATTGCTCGTGCAATTGCCGCATAACGTTCCGCCGGTTCATAATAATACAGTTGTTTATTTTGATTGCCGTCCGCGCCGCAATAATCTACCTTTATAAAATCAAATCCAAGCTCAATGAAGAAGAGCTGACAGTCATTGATTTCATGTCCGAGCAGCCCGACATTTCGCGCGATGGTATCATTATCCCAGAAACTGCCGCATGTGTTAGCTCCCGCATCGCTATATATGCCGGCTTTAAGTCCGAGTGAATGTATGTGGTCCATAACAGGTTTCAGTCCGTTTGGAAAACGTACGGGATGAAACTTCAACATCCCGGTGGCTTCGTCGCGTCCTCCGAAATATCCGTCATCGATATTTATATGGTTGTAGCCGGCATTTTTCAGCCCGGTCTCCACAAGAGCGTCAGCCTGATGACAAATCAGCGAATCATTTATATTCACACGGTAAGTGTTCCAGGAACTCCATCCCATAGTCGGAGTGTCAAAGCCAAGCACCGCCAGAGGACAGAGTGCCACAACGAGAAAAATATCAAACTTGCTTATCTTATATCTCATACTGCCGATTTTCATTTGTCATTCAGAGTCACTCTTGTGAAAACAAAGCGCAGAAACCCTGCTTGTTAAACTGATAGTACATCTCGATGCGCTCCGGCGTATCGTTTTCGAGCAACAACAGCAGCTCTTTGGCAAATTCGAGTGTTGCAGAGCCGTTTGCCGTCACTATCTTATTGTCACTCACGGCCTGAGCATTGACATATCCGTCGTGGTTCGTATAATTGTCGCCTCCCCATAATCTTAACTGCTCCGACCCGTTGCCGGTATGTCTGACAGAATTGAGAAAGCCATGTTTAGCCATCCACGAGGCAGCGTTGCATATCGCACCAACAATTTTACCCTTCTCAATGGCCTGACGAACAATTGGCTCTACACTTTCGGCAACCGGCGTCGCCCAGCCAAAACCGCCAATCAGCACCACTGCGGCATAATCGTCGGGAATAGTGTCAAACGAATAGTCGGGCAATGTGCGGAAGCCCCCTATCGACTTGACCGGCTCCAATGTCGGGGCGACCACCTTGTTGACATACTTCGGATTTTCTTTCATCGCAAAATCATCGGAAGAGATTGACTGCGAAAGATATACAGCCTCATGTGCCGCATAATCCGGTAAAAGAATATAAAGAATTTCGTTGCTCATAATCTTATTTTTGTTGTTGACGATAAATTATTGTTTACGCTCTGTTAATCACATAATTTTGCGCTGCAAATGTGAAACATTCGCGAGTGAGCAGAGAGCGCATGTCGGCGCAGCCGGTGCGCGGTGCAAATCACTCTGACTCATCGCAAAATTACTAAAAACAATCAAAATATGATATATCCCCAACTCCATTTCACAGGGCGAATATGACGACCGCCTTACCGAGACTCAACGCCGCACTGTATTTGAACAGACGGCAATAAGAATCAAAACCTTTCTTGCCGAAAATTGCGAATAATTCATATTCGGGATGCAAAGAATTTTCATCCAGACGACTCGGATAAGTTATGAACCTATAACACTGTCGTTCAAAGCGCTGCACCTTGCCCATTTGGTCTCTTCATCCATTTGCAAGCCATTTATCAGCGTCGCGCCAATAAAAAACGACGATAAAATTTGCATAGTTAAAATAAAACACCTAACTTTGCAGCGCAAAAACGCAAAAGTTGGTGCCATAGCTCAGTAGGTAGAGCATCGGACTGAAAATCCGTGTGTCCCCGGTTCGAATCCTGGTGGCACCACAGAAGACCGCTAATTCTCATCGAGTTAGCGGTCTTTTGTTTTTATGCGGTTGACACAAATCCGCCCCGAACACGACCCCGCCACCCCCTTAAATACAATTCCCCCTTCAGCTCTATTGGCTGTCGGGGGAAATCGTTGTGCGCATGAAGGGACTCGAACCCATACGTCGCGAGACACTAGATCCTAAGTCTAGCGCGGCTACCAATTACGCCACATGCGCGATTTGCCGACAAAGTTACAACCTTTTTTCCAATCCGACAAACTTTTCAACCGGGCATTTGTTGTCATATTACTAACTATATACAGTCATTATGGAAACAAAAAGCATCAAAGGGACGCAGACCGAACACAATCTTCTTGCGTCGTTTGCGGGCGAAAGTCAGGCCCGTTCGAGATATACTCTCTTTGCCGAAAAGGCCATTGAGGAAGGCTATCAGCAGATTGCCGCAGTCTTTATGGAAACTGCCGAGCAGGAGCTCAGCCATGCCCGTCGCTTCTTCGCCTTGCTTGAGGGCGGCACGGTCGAAATCAACGCCGGCTATCCCGCAGGCGTGATCGGCGACACCAAACAGAACCTTGCGGCTGCGGCTGCAGGCGAACGCGAGGAGTGGAGCGACCTCTATGAGAGTTTTGCCAAAACGGCTCAGGACGAGGGTTTCCCCAACATCGCCAACCTCTACAAGCTCATAGCCAAAGTCGAAGTAATGCACGAACAGCGCTATATCAAGCTCCTCGAACGTCTCGAATCAGGAACTGAATTCGACGAGGAAGAGCCCGTCGAATGGATGTGCCGTAAATGCGGCTTCGTCATCACTGCCAAATCGGCGCCCAAGCGCTGCCCGGTGTGCGGCATGGATCAGGGCTGGTTCCAACGCAAGGCCAACAACTACTAATCGATTGGCTAACACAAAAAACAGCGGAAAGTCGCATTGGCTTTCCGCTGTTTTTAGATTGCCGCAGGTCTTATGCGGCTCTATTGCAGAATGGCTTATTATTTAACTTTGTCGTTGAGCTCTGCGCCGGCTTTGAACTTAACAGCTTTGCGGGCAGCGATAGTGATAGTCTGTTTTGTACGGGGGTTGATACCTGTGCGGGCGCTTTTTTCAGCGACAGAGAATGTACCGAAGCCGATGAGAGCCACTTTGTCGCCTTTTGCAAGTGCGTTTGCGATTGCTGCGATTGTTGCATCGAGAGCTGCTTTTGCGTCGACTTTTGTAAGGTTAGCCTGAGCTGCGATAGCGTTTACGAGTTCTGTCTTGTTCATAATGAATTAGTTTTTAGGTTATTTATAAAAATACTTTTGCGCAAATATAAGCGATTAACCCGAATAAACAACATCTTTTTCCAAAAAAATGCAATTTTTTCCTAATTTTACTCATTACAGCACCCGACTCAAGGCGTTTTAACATATAATTCTTAACTTTGCCGTCGATAATTACGTCTTTCGTTCTTAATCAAAATCAACTTTTTCACTATGCTCAACCGCATACCCCCCGTAACGAAAAATCTCCTGCTCATCAACATCCTCATATGGGCCATATGCTCACTTGCGCCGCAGGTCGGAGCGAGCCTCGACAGCAAGCTTGCGCTTCACTATTTCAGCTCGCCCGATTTCAACGCCATCCAGCTTTTTACCTACATGTTTCTCCACAGCGGATTTACCCATCTGTTCTTCAACATGTTTGCTCTATGGATGTTCGGCCAGGTCATCGAACGTGCTCTCGGCGCAAAACGCTTCCTCTTCTATTATATAACCTGCGGCATCGGCGCAGCTCTCATTCAGGAAGGCGTTTTCGCGATAATGCTCGACAAATATGTCAACATGTTCACGCCCGAAGAGTTTGAGGATATCATCCACAGGGGCGCACGCTACATTCAGGGCGGCATGAATTATGTCGACCCCACCCTTGCTAAGATCAACGCATTGGTCAACGGCGCCACCGTCGGCGCTTCGGGTGCAGTCTACGCCATCCTGCTCGCTTTCGGCATGCTCTTCCCCAACCAGCCGATCTACCTGATGTTCATCCCCATACCCATCAAAGCCAAATGGATGGTACTGACCTACGGCGTCATCGAACTGCTTCTCGGCGCTTCGGGCGCAGCCGACAACGTAGCCCATTGGGCACACCTCGGAGGCATGATTTTCGGCGTCCTCCTCATTCTTTACTGGAAAAAACGTGGCGACCTCAATGACCGATGGTTCTTCTAAATATCTCTACGCACTGATTGCCGTCAACGTCGTCGTTTTCGCTGCGGTAGCCGTTCTTTCGGCGTTCAGCCCCGTGTCGGCAGCCGCCGTGATGTCGCAGCTGAGCCTCGTCGACAGCTTCGCGTCTCTGGCCTCAGGGCCGTGGACTCTGATTACCTACGCCTTTATCAACGGCAACGTCCTTCAGCTGATTTTCAACATGATATGGTTCTTCGCCTTCGGCCGGCTCATGCTCATGCGCTGCTCGGGCACTCAGCTGCTCGCCGTCTACCTTGCCGGCGCTGCCGCCGGTGCAGTGGCTTTCATCCTGCTTTTCAGTCTCTTTGACCCCACGTCCGAAGCCATCCTGATGGGCTCGTCGGCCTCAGTCATCGCCGTTGCCACAGCCGTTGCCCTCATCATGCCCGACACCGAAATATATCTCCCCCTATTGGGCAACACAAAAATCAAATGGATTGTAATCGTCGTCATCGCCCTCTTCTGCATCGGCCTCAGCGCCCCCAACGCCGGCGGCAACATTGCACACATCGGCGGCGCGGCTGCCGGGGCGATTTACGCATTCATCTTCCGACATCGCTCTGCACGCGCCGGCTCGTCAGACAGCTCAGAATACAACCGGCTTGTTGACAAAATCAAACGCACCGGCTACAACTCCATGACCGCTAAAGAGAAACGGCGCTTTTTCGAACTTTCGGGCCGACAATGAAAAAGAATTCTAAATCGATATGGCATAAGCTTGTCACAATCCTCATTGCGACAGTCAACACCCTTGCTGCCATCGGCCTGGTCGTGTCGGCCTATGCCGGCGCAGTCAACCCGCTCCACCACGACCTCGCGTCGGTCGTCGCCATGACCTTTCCCTTCTGGCTGATTGGCGCTCTGCTCTGCTTCGCCGTCACTGTCTTCATCCGCTGGAAGGCCGCACTCCCCTCGCTCGCAGGCATAGCCGTCGCGATGCCGATGATACTCGATTTTTCGCCCTTCCATCTGCCCAAAAGCGCGGGCGACGACATGACTACCTTCACACTCATGTCATACAACGTCTTGGGTTTCAAAGACCAGGACGACAACTATCCCGGCGATGTCAACCCCACGATTAGCTATATCCTCAGTCGCGACGCCGACATAGTCTGCCTCCAGGAAGTCAGTTCGCTCAACCCCTCGTCGGCCTTCCACATCACACCCGCCCAGATTGATTCTCTCCACAAGCAATATCCCTACGTCTTCCTCGGAAGCGTCGGCGAAGCCATCCTCTCCAAATTTCCCGTCGAGCCGGTCAACCTCGACTACAAATACGCCGACACCTCGGGCGCTGCCGACATGGCCGCCTTCCGCGTCACGGTCAAAGGCCGCAAAATCACGATTTTCGACATCCACCTTCAGTCGTTCTCACTCGTCTACTCCGACCGCGAAATGTATATGAAGCTGACCAAACTCGAGGGCGGAAAACAACAGAGCAAACGCATGCTCAAACACCTCATCAACAAGATTAGATCAGTAGCGCCGCAGCGCATCCTCGACACCCGCCAGCTCATCAGCTATATCCGCAAATACGGCGGCCCTGACGTCATCGTCTGCGGCGACTTCAACGACATCCCCGGCTGCTATTCGCTGCGTATGCTCGCCGGCGAGAAACTCAAGGAAGTCTATCCCCGCGTCGGCTTCGGACCGATGATTACCTACAACTCCGAGCGCTTCTACTTCCGTATCGACCACATCCTCTACCGGGGCTGTCTCGAACCGATCGACATGTCGCGCGGCAAAATCAAATCGTCCGACCACTACCCCCTCGTAGCCACATTTGCCATCCCCGACAATTAATTCAACCGTCAAACCATTATTATCCATCAAGTTATGCCAGTCAAATCCCCTACAGAAGTCGCAGAAAACGCCGTCGAAAACGGACTCCGCAAATCAGCCCTGCCCTTTGGCCGCCTGACCCTCCTCAGCATATTGGCCGGTGCCTACATCGCCTTGGGCGGCGCCCTCTCGCTGATTGCCGGCTACGGCTTTCCCCAGGCACCCGCCGCCCTGCAGAAGATTATCAGCGGTTGCGTTTTTCCCATCGGCCTGATTCTCATTGTTGTCCTCGGCGGCGAACTCTTTACCGGCAACAACGCCATGCTCATTCCCGCATGTATGCGCGGCGACTACGGCCCTACTAAAGTCATTCGCAACTGGACCATAGTCTATTTCGGCAACTTCATCGGCGCGATTACCTTCGCATGGCTTCTCGTCTACATCCCCGAACTGACGGCTTCCGAGCCATACTCCTCGGCCATAGTCCGCATGGCCGAAACCAAAGTCAACCTCCCGTGGCTCACGGTAATGCTTCGTGGCATAGGTGCCAACTGGTGCGTGTGTCTTGCCCTGTGGCTCGCCATGTCAGGCCGCAGACTGATCGAGAAAATGGCCGCCTGCTGGCTTCCCGTGATGGCTTTCGTGACATTGGGCTATGAGCACTCCATCGCAAACATGTTCTTCATTCCGCTCGGCATGATGCAGGGCGCCGACGTCAGCGTCATGAATTTCGTCGTCGACAACCTCATTCCCGCCACAATCGGCAACATCATCGGTGGCGCCGTTTTCGTCGCCATGCCCCACGCCGCCCTCTACCTGCGCCGCCACTAACCCCCGCCCACTCCTCTTATTAGCTGTCTTCCAGCCGTCCGCCCGGTCTGACCCGTCCGACTTGTCCTCCTCGTCCGATAATTTTTTTCTAAAAAAAATATTGCAAAAATATTTGCAAACTATCAAAAAGCATATTATCTTTGCAGCGCAAACACAAACTTATTATTCACAATAAAATTATTTTTCTATGAAAAACATCTTTCTTAGCTCTAAGC
>JAGAOW010000099.1 GCA_017889945.1 Muribaculaceae bacterium | reverse complement strand
GGGTGTCCACGCTGACTGGCTGGTTACAACCACCACAGAAGCAACCCAGAAGGGTGTCCTGATTCAGTAATCAATGCTGATTCAGTTATACTACTGATGAAAATGGCGGGTAGAAATATCCGCCATTTTTTTGTTTTAAAATGCCGGACAGATCAGACGGGTCGGACAGGTCAGATGGGTCGGATGGCAGGGGATAAGAGGGGCGAAGTGATGGTCGAGCGGGATTAAACTTGATTAATCTTGATTAAACTTGATTAATCGAGATTAAGCTTGATTGAAGCTGACGGGTCGGACGGGTCAGACAAATCAGACGAGTCGGAAGGGGAAAGCTGCAACCATAGTGATGGGGGCTAAGATGCGTCGGGCGGGAGGGGAGAGGTTAGGCGGGGTGGGTGATGAGCATGGTTCGGCGGTTGGCGGCGGATGTGACGGCAAAGAGTCGTCGGTCGCCGCCGTCGCGGACGCCGAGCTGACGGCGTAACTGTTCGGCTGTGATGCCAAAGTTGCGGGCGGAAATGCTGATAGCGGGGTAGTCGTTTTTGAGGCGTTTGATGTTTTTTGAGGCGTAATCGACTATGCGCTCAATTTGAAATATGTCGCCGGGAAAGTCTTTGTGCAGATCGTGGGAGTGGAAAAGTCGTGTGTTGAGATGGAATGACGAAAGGTCGAAGCGCGCAGCAAGGAGTTGTGGCGCACCAATTTTCATAAGCGTGGGGTAGGGTTCGTAAAGATAGTCGCCTTCGCACGGCATTGCCAGGCGGCATTGGCCATCGTCGGCCCGGGCGGCGGAATAGGCGAAAGACGAAGAGCCGGAAGCGGTCAGAGTGACGGCTTCGATGACAGTGTCGTTGCAAACGGTGTCGAAGTCTTTTACGGCAATCAGTTCTTTGCATTCGGTGGTGTTGCCAAGGGCGATGATGCGCGAGCATCCGCCGAGGGCAGCGATGGTGTGGCTGATGTCGAGCATGGGGGACATCTTGACGACAAGTCGTCGGCAGATTTTCGCAATGTCGGGAAGCATGGCTGTGACGTCGGGCTCGCAGGCGCTGAGGGCGAATACGCGCGAACCATCGGCGGCGCGTCGGGCCGGGTCGATGAATACGGTGGCTGAGGCCGATGGACCGCACTCGGCAACGAAGTGGCGGCAATCGTCGCAGACCACGTCGACTGAGGCGGGTTTCAAGGCGGCGTTGTGGCGCAGGGCATCGGCGGTATCGGGATTGCGTTCGACGGCTATGGCCGAGGAGCAGACGTCGGAGCAATGGAGGATGTCGATGCCGAGTCCGGCAGTGAGGTCGATTATAGGACTTCCGGCAATGACAAGCGAGGCATGGAACTGGGCGAGGCGGTCGGAGGTCGACTGTTCGCCGGCGAGCTTGGAGGGGAAATAGAAGCGGGGAATGGCGGCGAGGGTAGCGGCGAGTTTTTTGCCAAAACGCTGTCGGCACTCAATCTGAGTGATAGCGGCGTTATAGTCGATGTCGCCAGCTGTGTGGGAATATTTCAGTCTGAGCCGGACCGGGTCGTCGGCGATATGTCGGTCGACCCACAGCCAGAAGTTGTCGTTGGATATAGTCATATAATGTTATAAACAAAAAAATCCCGGAGGTGCGAGACCTCCAAGATTTTTTTGCTATGGTAAGGTTGAATTAGCCTTTGATTGCTGCAACTCCGGGGAGCACTTTACCTTCGATAGCTTCGAGGAGGGCACCGCCGCCGGTTGAAACATAAGAAACTTTGTCGGCAACACCGAATTTGTTGACGCAAGCGACAGAGTCGCCACCACCAACGAGCGAGAATGCGCCTTCTTTGGTTGCTTCAACGATGGCATCAGCGATAGCGCGGCTGCCTGCTGTGAAGTTGTCGAATTCGAATACGCCTGCAGGGCCGTTCCAAAGGATGGTCTTCGAGCCCTTGATGGTGTCGGCGAAGAGTTTGCGTGTTTCAGGACCTGCATCGAGACCTTCCCATCCGTCGGGAATGTCCATAGCCGAGCAAACCATGGTGTTGGCGTCGTTGCTGAAAGAGTCGGCAGCGATGCAGTCAGTGCCGAGCACGAGGTTTACGCCTTTGTCTTTGGCCATCTTGATGATGTCGAGGGCGAGGTCGAGTTTGTCGTTCTCGCAGATAGACTGGCCGACTTTGCCGCCTTTAGCTTTGGCGAAGGTGTAGGTCGTGCCACCGCAGAGGATGAGGTTGTCGACTTTGTCCATGAGGTTTTCGATGATGCCGATTTTGGTCGAAACTTTAGAGCCGCCCATGATGGCAGTGAAGGGACGTTTGATGTCGCTGAGGATGTTGTCGACGGCTTTTACTTCTTTTTCCATGAGATAGCCGAGCATCTTGTGGTCGTCGTCGAAATAGTCAGCAACGACAGCAGTCGAAGCGTGACGGCGATGGGCTGTGCCAAATGCATCGTTGACATAAACGTCGGCGTAGCTTGCAAGTTTCTTGGCAAATTCTTTCTGACGCGCTTTCATGTCTTTCTTGGCAGCTTCGTAAGCGGGGTCGTCTTTTTCGATGCCAACGGGTTTGCCTTCTTCTTCGGGATGGAAGCGGAGGTTTTCGAGCAGGAGGACCTGACCGGGCTTGAGAGCAGCTGCGGCAGCAGAAGCATCGGCAGCGTCGTCGGCAAACTGAACGTCAGTGCCGAGGGCTTTGGCGACAGCGTCTTTGATCTGAGCGAGCGACATCTTGGGGTTTACTTTGCCTTTGGGTTTGCCCATGTGAGACATGATGATGAGGGCGCCACCGTCGTTGAGGATTTTTTTGAGAGTGGGGAGCGCACCGCGGATACGGGTGTCGTCGGTAATGTTACCGTTCTCGTCAAGGGGC
>JAGAOW010000098.1 GCA_017889945.1 Muribaculaceae bacterium | reverse complement strand
CGGGTTGTAATAGCCGTTGCCGTCAATCGGGTTGCCGAACTCGTCATATTCCTCTTCGTCGCCATTGTCATCTCTGAGACTTTCGCCCTTCTTGACTTTGGGCTTGTTCTTCTTGATGGCGACAGGTTTCTGCTGGTCGACGGGCAGCTCATAGATATCCCAGGCCTGTTCGACATCCCAGTTTTTCTTCAGCTGTATCTTCTTATTATAATAGTACACCTCTTCGGGCTGAACGTGGGCGCGCAAATCGCCGGTATCCCATTTGCCGTTGCCGTTGGAGTCGATGTAGAGGCGGGCGTAATAGACCGAAGGCGCAAGCCATTTGAACTCGGCCCGGCCGTCAACGACCTTGGCCGTGCGCACCGGCTCATCCTTGCTGTCGAGCAACTCGACCCACACCGTCGGAGCGCTTCCTGTCGAGTCAGGCGCAAGGCCCTTTATCTCAAACGTGAAGTTGGAATACTCCTCGAGTGCTTTGACTGTCATTTCTTGTTCGATTGGCTTGTTCCACAGGCCGTAGATGCTTGTGATTGCCGTTGAATCTATTTTGACGCGATATTTTGTGCCCGGTTGCCAGTCGGCTTGCAGACGCCTGATCATCAGCGGTTGCAGAGAGTCGGGTTTGAAATATTCTATTTTAACCGGCTGCCAAATCGTGTCGACCAACATCTCGACATGAATGCCTGAGGCATCAGCGGAGTCGATAGGCTGATCGGTCTTGAATATCAGCGGGCTGAAGAAATCGTGAGTACTGCTGCTGCCGATGTTCACAGTCAGGAAGTCTTTAGGCTGGGGCACACCGAGCGAATCTGTAATGACCGAGTCGGCCTTTTCTTCTTTTTTCTTCTTTTTAGGCTGCTTGGGGTCGCGGAAGAAGAAGCGCAGGGTGTCGGTCTGCCAACTCAGTTGCTCGTTGGTGTCTGTCTTGAGATATTTGACTGAGAGCATGAGCGAATCGGTCTTTAACACTGTGGTGTCGCGTATCCAGTAGACCAGCGAGTCGCGGGTCGGGTTGATTTGTGCCACACCCCACTCGCTGATGTCGCGGCTGAGACTATCGACGGTCGCAATCGTCGGGAGCGTGTCTGACGCAGCGGCGAAGCCGAGAGTTATGCGGCGGCGTTCGGGGCGGGCGTAGTCGCGCAGATATTGCGGCTTGTAGCCTTCGTTGAACCATGTGAGCAGCACATCGTTGGGCAGATATTTTATGCCGGGGTGGTTGACCAAAGAGTCAGTGCCGTCGTCGCGCAAAAAAGTGTCACAGACTTCAATCTGCTGTATTTCAGGAGAAACGGTCACGTCGTAGTAGGCCACGTCCTCCGTGCGATCCCATTTGTAGTCGCGGTTAAGGTCGTTGAGCGCATAGACGCGATATGTTCCGGCTTTGAGATTGCGGATAGTAAACTGGCCATACTGGTTGGTGCGCGCGATACGGTCAAAGGGCAAATTCGTGATGGCTGTGTCGTTGAGGTTTGAGTGCACGCCTACAAGCATGCCCTGAGCCGGTTCGAGATTGCGGGCTTCGAGCACCATGCCAGATATTCTGAGAGTGTCGATGGTGTCGCCGGTCGCGAAGTCGAGTGCGAAGCCGTCGAGGATGTTGCCTTCGTTGAGGTCTTTGATTGCATCGCCGAAGTCGATGGAGTATGTGGTGTTTTGCTTGGTGGTGTCGCGAAGCTCCACCGTCACGCGGCGACCGTTGGAACTGATAGCGGGAGGCTGGCTCTGCACCGGCGACACGACAACTTTGTTAAACGCATCGTCGAGCTGTATGTTCTCATCGAAGACAACTGTCAGCTTGTTGCCGTTGAAGCGCAACTGACCCGGACGGGGATTGGAACTCACGAATTTAGGCGGAGTCTCATCTCGCGGGCCTCCTTCGGGTCTGCCTATGCTCGCACATGCCGTCACTAACGCGGCCACAACCATGGCCACCGGCAAGTGCATATATGTGAAGCGTCTGTTCATCACTGAGGTATATAATATGTCACAAAATTAACAAAAAACTTTGTATCTTTGCGATATAACTAAAGAGGGTATTAAAAATTTCTCTGAATAAAGATGTTGAAAAAAATCGTCATTGCTGCCGATTCGTTCAAAGGCTCTATCACATCTGCTGAGTTTGCTGATGTCTGCGAGGGTGTTGCGGCCGAAGTGCTTCCCGCCTGCAGTGTGGTCAAAGTGCCATTGGGCGACGGCGGAGAAGGCACTATCGAAGCTCTTACGTCTGCACTTCACGGCCACAAGCTTGAGTGTGAGGTCTGCGGTCCGCTCATGGAGAGGGTCGTGGCGAGCTACGGCATTTCGGCCGACGGTCAGACGGCGATTATGGAAATGTCGCAGGCAAGCGGCCTGACGCTTATCCCGCCTGAGAGACGCAATCCGTTGGCGACCACGACCTACGGCACGGGTCAGATGATAGCCGACGCGCTCGCACACGGCTGCCGACGCATAGTAATCGGCATCGGGGGCAGCGCCACCAACGACGGCGGCATCGGTATGCTCAGCGCCTTAGGATTCAGATTCTACGATTTGCTCGGACGTCACATGGCCGGAGGTCTTACGGGAGCAGACTTGGAGCGAGTAGCCTCGTTTGATTTTCCTGCCGAACACAAGCTCGACGGCGTTGAATTTCTTGTTGCCTGCGATGTCGACAATCCGTTCTGCGGACCATCGGGGGCAGCGCCGGTGTTTGCAGCTCAGAAAGGGGCCGATGCAGCGATTATTGAGCGGCTCGACTCGGCGATGGCGAAGTTTGCGGAATTGGTTCGCCAACGGACGGGCAGCGACATCACCACTATGGCGGGGGCCGGTGCTGCGGGAGGACTGGGCGGAGCTTTCGCCGCCTTTCTCGGAGGCAAGCTGAAGCCCGGCATAGAGATGGTATTGGATGCCGTCGGTTTTGACAGTCTCATCGAAGGGGCAGATCTGATAGTCACAGGCGAGGGGCGCATAGACAGTCAGACTGTGCGCGGCAAGACTCCTTTCGGCGTTCTGCAGGCCGCCCGCCGCAAGTCTATCCCGGTCATCGCCTTAGGCGGATCGGTCGTCGACAGCCCGGAGCTCGACGACGCAGGCTTCGCTGCAATTATGTCAATCCAACAATCGCCCGTCACACTTGAAGAAGCCATGCACCCCGAAACGAGCCGGCGCAATCTTGCCGCAACTTTCCGTCAGCTTCTGTCGCTGATAGAAACTTTTTCCTAAGCTATTTCCTATACTTATATAAACGAGCATCCGCCCCTGCTGAAGCAGAGACGGATGCCACGGTGTATTTCAATCAGATTATTCGATAGACTTTTTCGATGAGGCGACGGCGTTCCAGCAGAGCACTGCGATGATAGCGCCTACAATCGGGCCGACAACCATAATCCAGAAGTCGCCCCATGCTGCGGGACAGAACACGGCCGGACCAAAGCTGCGGGCAGGGTTGACCGAACAGTTGTCGACAGGAATGCCGACGATGTTTACCAAACCGAGAGCCAGGCCGATTGCCAGACCGGCGAATTTGCCGAAGCCCTTGTTGGCATCGGTAGCGCCGAGAATGACCAGCACAAAGAAGAAGGTCAGCAGACCTTCGGTCAGTAAGGCCATAGAGCTTGTAGCTCCGGGCTGCAGAACATTAGTGGCCAGATATTTGTCGGGTTCGGTCATGCCGCCGAAGTTGAAGTCGGGAGCGAGCTGTACGAGTGCGAACAGAAAGGCAGCGCCAACGGTAGCGCCGATAAGCTGGGCGATGATGTAGCCGATGCAGTCCTTGCCGCTCATACGTCCGGCAAAGAACATGGCGATTGAGACTGCGGGGTTGACGTGGCAACCGGATATGTTGCCGATGCAGTAGCACAAGCAAACCAATACAAGACCGAAACACAGGCCTATGCCAAGGCTACCAATCGACGGGCCGGCGAGAACCGCACTGCCGCAAGCAAGAAGGACAAGGAACATCGTTCCGACACCTTCAGCGATTAATTTTCTCATAAACGTATAATTTTGATTTAACAATTGATCTGCGGCACAGCGCGTCCGCAGATTTAAAACAAATACAAAGTCAGTTTGGATTTAGAGCGATGAAATCTTTCCGATTCGTTTTTAAGTTCAATCCAAATCATTGAGTTCGGCGCGGCAGGGCACAGAGGCCTGAGCGCCGGGGCGAGTAACTGATATCGATGCCGCGCGGTTGCCGAAGCGGACAGCGCGTTCGAGATCCATGCCTTCGGAAAGGGCGACGCAGAGCGCCCCGCAGAAAGTGTCTCCGGCCGCCGTGGTGTCGACCGCCTTGACGGGATATGAGGGGATGATTTCAGCTTTGTTGCCGCAGAACATGAATGTGCCCTGACGGCCCATGGTAATCAGCACTATTTCGACGCCCTTGGAGGCGATGATTTCGGCTGCGCGGCGTGCGCTTTCGGCATCAGTGACCTTGACACCCGACAGCATCTCGGCCTCGGTCTCGTTGGGCACTATCATATACAGATTCCGAAGCAGCGAGTCGGGCAAGTCGCGTGCAGGAGCGGGGTTCAAGATGACTTTCAGCCCCATGCGCGAGGCCAGTTCGGCTGTGTGACACACGGTCTCAAGCGGTGTCTCAAGCTGCATCATCACAATGTCGCCGGCGTCGAAGCGGTCTACGGCAGCGTCGATATGTGAGGGCATGAGGGTGTCATTGGCACTTGCGGCGACCGATATGCAGTTTTCCCCTTTGGCGTCGACCATGATTAAGGCAACTCCCGAGGGCTGTTTCTCGTCGACAGTAATATAAGAGCAGTCGACGCCTTCAGCGCGGTATAGCCCTATCGCCTGAGCACCAAGACTGTCGTTGCCGACACGCGCAATAAACAGCACATTTCCGCCGAGTCGCGCGGCAGCTACCGCCTGATTGGCACCCTTGCCGCCGGGGTTCATCAGGAACTTGCCGCCGAGGATAGTCTCGCCGGGCGCGGGGATGCGCGGCGAAGTGATGACCATGTCGGTGTTGGAGCTACCGACAACTATGACCTTGTTGCCCATGATCAGACCATTTTAGCGTAAATCAACAGCGCGAGTCCGGCGACGAAGAGCAGGAACATGCCGGCGTTGAGTAGGTTGCATGCGGCAGGTGCGTTTTTGAATTCCTTCCATATGAGTATGCCCCAGAGAGCCGAAATCAGTGTCGCACCCTGACCGAGGCCATATGAGATTGCCGGGCCGGCTGTGCCGGAAGCAATCATCGAGCAAGATTCGCCGATACACCATACAACGCCGCCGAGTACACCGACCATGTGGGTCGACATGCTGCCGTGGAAATAGCCCGAAGGTTTTATCGGCTCGCCCTGAACGGGATGACGCATGGCTATGTAGTCCCAAAGGAAATTGCTGACAAAGACGCCTACGGCGAATATCACGACGGCGGTGTAGGGTGTCATCTTGCCGGCTTCGGGAGCGGCGAAGTCTGTGGCTGTAGCCGCCGATACGAGATAGAAGAAGAAGGCCATGATGACACCCGCAGCGATTGAAATCGTGATGCCTTTTCTTGTCAGGTTCTGCGGGCCGCTTTGGGCTTTCTTGTAGGCGAAACTGTTGAGAATGATGGCTACAGTAATCAGAGCCACGCCGATAAAGAGCACCAGCGGGTCGCCCTCGGGTTTGGCGATGTAGTTGACAAAGACGCCGATAACGAGTGCAAGTCCGACTCCGACAGGGAAGGCGACAGACATGCCGCAGAGCGAAATGGCAGCGGAAAGAAGGATGTTGGAGAGATTGAAAATGACACCGCCGGCAAAAGCGAGTCCGATATTGTTCCATGTGGCCTGCTGCAGGTCAGGAATAAATGAGCGTCCTTCAGCTCCGATACTTCCGAATGTGAATGCTGAGATAAGTGAAAATATCAGAACGCCGATCACATAGTCCCAATAAAAATATTCGTAACGCCAGGTTTTTGAAGCGAGTTTCTGAGTATTGCCCCATGAGCCCCAACAGAACATAGTTATGACACAAAGCAATACGGCAAGTCCGTAGTTAGATACAATCCACATGATATTAGTTTTAAAGAATTTCGATTTTAACTTAAAATGGTTAATTTAAGGTTCGCGACGCTAATATACTACAAATTTTATTTTCGGCCGCAACAATCGTACAAAATTTATGAGCTTTCGTAGTCGTTCGACAGAAGTGAAGATGAGCCGTCCGCGTTTGTTGAGGTAAAGATCACGCCAATGTCTGATTATTTGTGTTGGTTTCATAGTAAATAATATTAATAAATGAATTAATTAGTTTGACAATGCAAAGTTATAGTGTATTTTGAATATATGCAAACATTTTTGCAAATTTTTTTTTGCGGATTTTTGTCGGACCGGTCTGACAAGTCATACGGAACATATGGGGTAAACAGGCCAGTCGGATTTTAAGACAGAAAAACAATTAAAAATAAACAAGGAAGATGGAGCGGAACGGGGAGGGAATTATGTGGAGATTTGCGTAATAGATTGCGATTGATTACCTTTGTGTTTCAGAGTGTATTTTAATTTTTATTAATGTAGCCAAATATCATGAAATTATTGTCACGGATATTTAGTTTGTTAGTCATGGCGTTAGTGTTGCAGGAAACTGCGGCACAAGAGCGTGTTATATGGCTCGATGAGATTGACCCTCAGGATAATTATGTGCAGGACTGGGGACGACCTGAAATCAACCGTTCGGTTGTCGGAACTCCCTTTAGCGTTAAGGGCAGGAAGTTTGAACGAGGCATAGGCGCTCACGCCATCAGCCGCATGTTGTTCGACCTGGGCGGTAAGGCCAAGTCTATACGCGGTCTCGTCGGAGCTGACGACCAAAATCTGTTCACGACTCGTCTTGAGTTTAAAATCATCGGTGACGGACGTCTGCTGTGGACAAGCGATGTGATGCAGCGCGGCGACGAGGCTAAGCCTTTTGATGTCAAACTTACCGGAGTCGACAAGGTGTTGCTGCTTGTCGACATGTGTGACGATGAATTTATGTATGATCATGCCGACTGGTTGCATGTGAAGTTTATCACTGACGGTTCGGATGTGAAGTCGATACCCGTATGGCCCAAGGCCGTCGAGAAGGAAGCTTATATATTGACACCAAGTGCTCCGGCAGAGCCGCATATAAATAATCCGAAGGTCTACGGCGCAAGTGCCGGCGCGGATTTTATATGGTCGGTAATGGCAACGGGCGAGCGTCCGATGAAATATGACGCCAAGGGTCTGCCGAAGGGTCTTAAAATAGACAAGGAGACAGGCGTCATCACAGGCAAGGCCGTTAAGGACGGCGATTATAAGGTCAGGCTTACGGCTTCAAACGCCCACGGCAAGGACAGCCGGGAAGTAACGATAAAAATCGGCGACAAGATTTCGCTGACTCCCATCATGGGATGGAGCAGCTGGAACTGCTGCCGTTTTGACGCGAGCGACGCCATACTGCGCCGTACGACCGACATCATGCACGAAAAACTTCATCCTTACGGATGGACTTATGTCAGTGTCGACGACGGCTGGGAAGCTGCGGCGCGCAATGCCGACGGCACACTCCCGGCTAACGGCAACTGGGGCGATATGAAGGAACTTTCGGACTATATGCACTCTAAGGGCATGAAGTTCGGCATTTATTCGTCGCCCGGCCCGACAACCTGCGGCAATTTCCTCGCTTCTTACGGCCACGAGTATATCGACGCCAAAACCTGGGCTGACTGGGGCGTGGACTATCTTAAATATGACTATTGCAGCCACACGCAGGTGGAGAAGGATTCGAGCGAAGGTTCGATCCGCGCTCCATATGATCTTATGGCTGCCGCTCTCGACAGCACCGGCCGTGACATAGTCTACTGTGTCGGCTACGGCGCACCGAGAGTGTGGATATGGGCGCCTGACGCCGGCGGCCATCACTGGCGTACGACCTGCGACATCACTGACCACTGGAATGTGGTTCAGGCCATAGGCAACTGTCAGGATGTATGTGCGGCTTCGACAGCTCCCGGTCAGTACAACGACCCCGACATGATGGTTGTCGGTCACGTCGGCGGAGGCTGGGGCGTAGAGAAACATCCGACATTGCTGACGCCCGACGAGCAGTATGCTCATGTGTCGCTGTGGTCACTGTTGACCGCTCCGCTGCTTTTGGGTTGCGACATGGAGCTGCTCGACGACTTCACACTGTCGCTGCTGACAAACCGCGAGGTCATAGCTGTCAATCAAGACGAGCTTTGCGCACCTGCAGTGAAGAAGGTTGTCGCCAACGGTCAGATATGGTATAAGCCGCTTGCCGACGGGTCAATAGCCGTGGGCTGTTTCAACATGGACCCGTATTTCGTGTTGTGGGATCAGAACGATGGCGAAGCGATGCAGCATCGTATGTATGAATTCGAAATCGACCTCGCCGAGCTGGGCATCAACGGAGCGGCTACAGTCCGCGACATCTGGCGCAATGCCGATGAGGCTACCGGCGTCAATGGAAGCTATAAGGTTTCTGTGCCATATCACGGTGTGAAATTTGTCAAGATTACTCCTGAGAAAAAGTAAATAATCCAACAAATCAGTTTAATCATAAAACACTATGAGCAGTAAATTCATTCAGGAATTCAAAGATTTCGCGATGAGAGGCAATGTCCTCGACATGGCAATCGGTGTAGTTGTCGGCGGCGCGTTCGGCAAAATTGTGACTTCACTGGTCAATGATATCATCATGCCCGGTGTAGGAGTGCTTACCGGCGGTCTTAACTTTACAGACTATAAACTTGTGATTCAGAAAGGCGTGACCGAGGGCACAGAAGTCATCACTCCCGAAGTGGCCATCACATGGGGCTCGTTTGTGCAGACGATAGTCGATTTTCTGATTATCGCATTCTGTATTTTCCTTGCTGTTAAGGCCATCAACCGCTTCAAACGCAAAGAAGAGCCGGCAGAAGAGCCTGCGCCCGCACCCGCCGGTCCGACACAGGAAGAGTTGCTTACACAAATCCGTGATTTGCTCAAGGAACAGGCCGGCAAGTGATTTCCCGGCAAACATCGGCTGAGGGCAATATCTATCTGATAGGATATATGGCCTCGGGAAAGACGACATTCGGCAGGGCGCTCGCAGGAGCGCTCGGCCGCACTTTCGTCGACCTCGACGACTATATCAGCCGTCAGACCGGAATGAGCGTCAGCGAAATATTTGCCAAGCACGGCGAGGCCCGTTTCCGTCAGCTTGAGCGCGAGGCCATAGAGACTATTGCCAATGCGGGCGACGGCCGTTCGGTGGTTGCCTGCGGTGGTGGAACGCCCTGCTTCGGCGACAATATGACGCTGCTCAACAGCGCCGGGCTGACTGTGTGGCTCGATGCGCCGATATCGACCATTATGCGTCGACTCCGCGAAGACCGCGGAGGCCGTCCGTTAGTGGCAAAACTCGACGACGGCGGCGAACTTGAGGCTTATGTTACCGACAATCTCCGCAAACGTGAACCCTATTATAGCCGCGCGCATGTGCGATTTGACAGCTCTCGGCTTGAAAATGAGGCTGAAATAGCCGAAAGTGTAGAAAAATTTTTAAAACTATTGGAATGAACGCTCCCACACCGCTCGAGCAACTTGCCGCCACGGCAGTCGCATCGCGAAAGGTTTCAATCGGTCTTCCGGCATCGCAGTCGGAATCTGAAAAGCGCTTTCCGCTAACCCCGGAGGCCGCGGCGATACTCGTCGACCGCGGATTTGCAGTCAGGATGGAGGCCGGAGCGGCTTCGTGCATCCACTATTCAGACGAGGCATATAGCCGCCACGGGGTAGAGATTACAGACCGCGCCGCTGCGCTGCGCTGCGACATAGTGGTCTATCTGCCGGCTATCTCAGATGCTGACGCACAGCGTCTGAAGCGAGGCGCGCTGCTGTTGAGTTTCGCCCACATGGGGTCGCGTACAGCGCATTCGCTTAAAATAATGCTGCAGAAATCGGTCACTGCCATTGCGCTCGACCGCATAGGCGACACATCGGGCAATCATCCGTTTGCCGACATACTCCGCGAAATCGACGGCCGCGCTGCCGTAGCCATCGCCTCGTCGCTGCTGGCCGATTCGGTCCACGGCAAAGGCATACTGCTCGGCGGGATTGCCGGAATTGTTCCCTGCGAAGTGATGATAATAGGCGCTGACATTGCGGCGAAGGCCGCTGCACGCTCGGCGATCGGTCAGGGCGCTACGGTCCGCCTGTTTGACAACGATGTCTACCGTCTGCGCGAGGTTGCCGACGCCATCGGACCCGGTGTGATATCTTCGGCCCTTCATCCGAAAGTAGTGCTGTCGGCTTTGCGTTCGGCCGACATAGTGATAGGCAGCCGTCTGCGGCGCCCGTTTGAAATCGGAGCCGATGCGGTTGCGGAGATGAAACGCGGAGTGATAACCTTTGACATCGCTCCCGACCGCGCACCGATGTTTCCGTCGATGCCGACGGTCGACCTCGCACTTGCCTCTCCCTGCGACAATTCGACGGAGTGTGTCCGCCGGGTGTGCTATATCAACGCCGGCAACGCAGTGCCCCGCACCGCAGCCATGGCGCTGAGCAACACGCTGCTGACGATGTTTGACGACCTGATAGCATGTGACTCGGCCATCAATGCCCTGAAGCTCATCCCGGGGCTGCGCGAGGCTGCATATCTCTTCTACGGCAAGCCTGTCAGCGCCGAGGCGGCCCATATCCTCGGCATGCGCCCGGTCGACATAAATTTTCTGCTTCAATTTTCATAACTATGGCAGGCAACAGACGTTTTTATGTGGTTTGGGAGGGTCGTGAGCCCGGAGTCTATGATTCGTGGGAAGAATGCGAGGCTCAGGTAAACGGCTATCCCGGAGCGAAATACAAGAGCTTTTCGTCGCAGGCTGATGCGGTCGCCGCTTTTCGTGGCGACGGGCGTCAGGAGCTTGAAATATTCAAGGCCATAGGCTCTTACCGCCGCGACATAGTCAACTATGCCGCTTTCCCTGAAATAAGGCTCGACGCCATCGCCGTCGACGGAGCGTGTGCTAAGAATCCCGGGCCGATGGAGTATCGCGGCGTTGCAGTGGCCACCGGCGAGGAAATATTTCATATCGGGCCGCTGGAGGGAGGCACTAACAACATCGGCGAGTATCTCGCTCTGATTCATGCTGCTGCGCTGTTTGCGAAACGCGGCGACCATAGCACGCCGATCTACAGCGATTCGCGCACGGCTCTGGCGTGGCTTCGACGCGGCCATTCAAACACGACGGTCAAGCCTACGGCCGAAAATGCGCGTGTCATCGATTTGCTGCGCCGTGCCGACAACTGGCTTGCCCACAACCGCGTAATCAATCCCGTGCTGAAATGGAACACGGAGCTGTGGGGCGAAATTCCAGCCGACTTCGGCCGAAAATAATCAGAATAACACTCTAAAGCTATCGGCCTGCTCGAGTTCGAGCAGAAAACGCTTTTTGTCCGCGCCTCCGGCATAGCCGCCGATTGCGCCCGAGCGAGTTATGACGCGATGGCAGGGTATTATGATTGAAATCGGGTTTGCGCCGATGGCGTTGGCCACTGCCCGGACCGCTTCGGGTCGCCCGATAGCTTTCGCTATGTCGCTGTAGGAGCGGGTTTTGCCATAGGGTATTTGCATCAGAGCCTTCCAGACGAGCAGCCTGAAATCGCTGTCTTCGAGCTGTAGCGGCAGGTCGAAATGACGGAGCGAAGCTTCGAAGTAGCGCTTAAGTTGAGCGAAAGTTTCGCGTATGGTCGGACATGAATCCGGCGGCACTTCGACCGCAGTGCGATTGCATAAGCGCTTGGCCATAGGACCGATAAGTCCCTGGCGTTGCCAATCGCAGAAACAAATCCGGCCGTCGGCAGCTCCGACAACGAGTCTGCCGCAAGGCGAATCATAATAGGAATAGGCTATCGGCTTCTCGTCCATTTCAGGCGCTTTAGTGTGTAGTCGATGATAGCTGAGACGATTACGATTGAAATAAATACAATTACAAGCATGAGCCAGGGATTGTATTCGATTGCTGTCTTGCGTATGATTAATTTGAAGGTCGATATGCCGAGCACATGAATCATATAGAAGGTATACGACAGATTGCCGAATGCTGTCAATGCCTTGGCTATGAGTATGTTGATGCGCGGTTTCTCTCCGTCTGTTTCGCGTGAGTCACGTTCGCTCAGAGCGAAAGAGATGATAATCAGTGCCATGCAGGGCCACCAGAAAGCCGCGAGTTTGAATGCCGGGTTAATTCGTCCGTAAAGCCATATCCACAAGCATAATACGGCTATGGCTGCGAGCCGCATGGCAATTCTGACGGATGACGGCATGTTATTGAGCAACAGTTGTTTCCCCGAATTGCGGACATGGGTGTATAGCCTCCATAACAGCATTCCGAAGATGAAGTCAATCAGTCGCGACAGGGGAAGAATGTAGGCTATGCCGTTAAGCAGGTCGTCGCTGATGTGTGTGATAACGCCCAGATACAGAATTATATACAGAGCAAACCCTACAAGGAATCGATTGCTGTAAATCAGGCGTTTGCCGACGAGTAGCGGAAACAGCAGGTAGAAAAACATGATGTCGCTCAGAAACCACGAAACAGCGTTGAACGAAAAGTAGAATTCGGGCAACGGTATCCAGCTTTGCAGCATCGAGACGTTGAGGGCTGCGATTGCGGCAGACTTAGGCGTGAGTGCGTAGCGAAAGAGTAAAATTGCGTAGATAAAGCACAGAATATGAAGTGGGTATATCTTTGATATGCGACGACGGATGAAATCATGATAACTGATTTGTCGGGCTCGTATTTTCGCCTCATATCCGGCCGACAGCACAAACCCGCTGAGCATCATGAAGAAAGCTACGCCGCAGTCGCCACCGCACGGCATGATGTCGCTTAGACCTATGCTGTAGTGACATAGGAAGATGAAGATGGCGAAAATACCTCTGAGAACTTGCAGACTATTAATCATTCGCTTGGCAGTCAGATTATTATTTCTTGCGTTTGCGCCGGAACGTTCTGCGAAAGTATGCGCCACGCGGCGGGGTAGAGATTGTTGGCGCGGTTGCCGAGATTTTTGACAAAGCCGAGCGGCCTGTGGCGATATCTGACCAACACATAGCCGCGCGGAGCGTCGACCGCGATGTTCTCTCGGCGCAAGAATGAAATAGCTGTCTGATAGTCAAGCTCTACGCTCGGAAAAGCGTCGTCGCGAAACGCCGTCGACAGCGCGAGTTCTTGCGCGGGGATGATGTCGCGGCCCTTGAGTGTGGCTATGGTCGCGCCGGCGGCGATGACATCGAGTTTTGTCGCGGCGGCGCTTATCCACTGGGCTTCGGCGAGAGGAAGCGCGATGAGTTTTTCGCCAAGCATGGCGAGTGTGTAATCTTCTTTCAGCCAGTGCTTTGTCGCCGCACATTCGGCGATTGCTTTGCTCAGGGCGCTAAGCGGTTTTTTCGCGGCTTTGACCGGTCGGGCTTCCCCGTCGCCGTCTTTGCGTATCAGGCTGATAAACAGCCCTTCGCCACGGATGCGGCCCGGGATGAAACGGTAGCAGTGGTGTTCGGTGGCTATGCCAGAGGCAACGCCCTCATAGCTGCCGAGGCCGGTGTCGACGCTCCGGCCGCCGAGTTCGTGACAGATTCGGTCGACGATTTCCTCGTTTTCACGGCGGTTGAACGTGCAGGTGCTGTAGATCATATATCCGCCCTTACGCAGTGCCGGCCAGAGGTTTGCGACTATTTCAAACTGCCTGGCGGCGCAGTCGGCGACGAGCGCGGGCGACCATTGGGCGACTGCTTCGGCCTCTTTGCGCATCATGCCTTCGCCCGAGCACGGCACATCGGCGGCGATGACGTCGAAGACCTCGGTCATCGAGGCAAATCGGGCGGTGTCGCCTCGCGAGACCATGACCGACGGCGACCCCCATTTTGCAATGTTTTCGGCGAGCACCGCCGCGCGGCGGTAATCGTATTCGTTGGCCACGACAAACGAACCTTCGGGCAGGGCAGCTATGGCCGCAGTGGTCTTGCCTCCCGGAGCGGCGCAGGCATCGAGATATTTCAGTCTCCGCCGGCCTTCGGCTTCGGATATCTGGTTGATAACTCGGCTGATAGCCATCGATGATGCGTCCTGCACATAGTAGAGCCCCTGATGCAGCGCGGGGTCGAACGTAAAGGCCGGGCGGCTGTCGAGGTAGAAACCCTCGTCACACCATTCGACGCGCTTACACCCCTGCGGCTCGCCTGCGCCTTTTGAGCGGTTGATGCGTATGCTCGTTGCGGCCTCGCCGGCCGCAAGTACTTCGGCAAGTCCGTCGAGACAAGACGCGCCGTAGGATGAAATTTCGTCGATAAAGCCTTGCGGTATGCTCATTTCAGCCGATATTTTAAAAGCGTTTCGACTTCGTCGCGCAGATATGGCAGTCGGACACAATAGTGTCGCGGCATGTCGGGATGGAACACTCCGAGATAGGCATCATCGACCGTGATGCCGTAGTGCTCGGCCAGAATGAAGCGGTATATGCTCACTTGCAGGGCATAGTGGTTGTAGGTAGTGTCGGGCAGATGATGCAGCGGATAGTGGCCTGTTTTGCCGAAATTACGGTCGTTGACACGCCCGTCGGGGTCGACAACTTTTGTCGAGCGCTTCCAGTCGTAGATCGCATAGCTTCCCTGACTGTCGCGGGCGAGGAAGTCGAGTGTGCCGGCTATGTGGAAAGTCTCGCTGAATATGCGCCACTCCGTGCGGTAGGGAGTCAGACAGTGCTCGGCCGCAAAATTCAGAAAACTGGCAAACGTGGGGTCTGCCGCAGCCTCCGGCTCAAGCTCTTTGCCAAGATAGTGACGCTCTATGCGGTCATGCATCAGTGTGCCGAGGTCGCGCGCCTGCCGCCCCTTTTCCTCCCATTCACGCATGAGACTTTCGGGGTCTGACGGGCGCTTGATGCGTGCCCAGCGTGCCGCGTCGAAGTGCTCGAAACACGAATCGACTACGGTCGTCACTGACTCAAGTTCTTCCGCTCCGACATGATAGACATGTCTCTCGGGGTCGAAACTTATGAGGCAGTCGCGGCAGTGGACGTTAAGCTCGTTGTAGTTCATCAGTTGTCGATGCGGTCGACTTCGAGGTCCTGATTGAAAATTTCATGCCAGGGCAGACCTTGTTTGGCCAATTCGCTCAGGAACGGATCGGGGTCGAACTCCTCGACGTTGTGGACGCCCGGTTTGACCCATTTGCCGGTCAGGAACATCATCGCGCCGGTCATGGCAGGAACGCCGGTGGTGTAGCTGACGGCCTGCATGCCGGTCTCTTTGTAGGCGGCTTCATGCGAGCAGTTGTTATATATATAATATGTGAGCTCTTTGCCTTCTTTGTCTTTGCCCGAGATGCGGCAGCCTATTGAGGTTTCGCCGTGATAGTTCTTGCCGAGCTCCTGCGGGTTGGGGAGGACGGCTTTGAGGAACTGCAGCGGGACGATTTTGACGCCGTTGTAGTCGATTTCGTCGATGCGGGCCATACCTATGTCCTGGATTACACGCAGATGTGTCAGATATTCCTGGCCGAAAGTCATCCAGAAACGTGCGCGCTTGATGGTCGGATAGTTCTGCACCAGCGATTCAAGTTCTTCGTGATAGAGCAGATATGAGTCGCGCGGGCCGATATTGGGGTAGTTGAGGTCCATGTGCACTTCGAGCGGCTTGGTTGTGATCCATTTGCCGTCGCGGTAGTAGCGACCGTTCTGAGTGATTTCGCGAATATTGATTTCGGGGTTGAAGTTGGTGGCGAAAGCTTTGCCGTGGTTGCCTGCGTTGCAGTCGACGATGTCGAGATACTCCATGGCGCTGAAATAATGCTTTGCGGCATAGGCTGTGAACACACCCGACACACCCGGGTCGAATCCGCAGCCGAGTATGGCTGTCAGGCCGGCATTCTCAAAGCGTTCGCGATAGGCCCATTGCCAGGAGTATTCGAAGTGGGCCACGTCCTTGGGCTCGTAGTTGGCCGTGTCGAGATAGTTGACGCCGCATTCGAGACATGCGTCCATGATTGTGAGGTCCTGATAGGGAAGGGCGACGTTGATGACTATGTCGGGACGGTGTTTTTTGAATAGCTCCACAAGCTGCTCTACCGAGTCAGCGTCGACCGAGTCGGTCGTGATATTGGATGCGCCGATTGCCTGGGCTATGGCGTCACATTTCGATTTTGTGCGCGAGGCAATGACTATTTCATTGAAAACTTCGGGGTTCTGGGCACATTTGTGTGCCACGACTGTGCCGACTCCGCCGGCTCCGATGATTAATACTTTTGACATTTTTTCTATGCTGTTTTTTTGTTTTGTTTGTCAGGGTTTTTATGTCTGCGCCTGTCGAGCGCTATCATTGCAAACGTGAAGATACCCAACACGATTTGCATCAGTGTCTGTGACCCGAGCACCACGTTGGCAAACGCTCCGGCGTCGGCACTCGCTATGCCGTAGATGCCCAGGGCGAAGATTACGGCCCACTGCCACGGGCCTATGCCTCCGTTCGACGGCACACCCATCGACAGACTTGTGAGGGCAAAGGTCACAAGCGCCACTGTCAGGCCGTATTCTCCTATGGTCGCACTTGTCGACGGGAATGCCAGGAAGGCGATCAGCAGCTGAGTGAAGTAGCAGCCCCACAGACAGGCAGTCCACAGCAGCCAGCGTTTCTTGCCCGGCATGGTGGCGATGACAGCGAAGCCTTGCCACAGGCTTTTGATTACCCGGCGTATGCGGGCTATGGTCTTGTTCTCCGTTTTGTGACGCAGAATCAGCCACAGCGCGACGATTATTGCCGCGATGCAGCCCCATAGCCACGGAGAGAGCAGAAGCCGCTTTATAGAGTGGAATGTGGCGATGTTGTCGTCGAGATAGCTCATTATCGCTCCCGACGCGAGCGCGAATGTCAGAAGGCAGATGAGCAGCACTGTGATGGTGTCGGCGAGACGTTCGGCGACCATCGAGCCAAATACGTTCGTGAACGATGCGTCCTGACGTTTGGCTATGTAGCCCGAACGCCACACTTCGCCCAAACGCGGAAACACTAAGTTGACGGCGTATGTGCCGAACATGCTCAGCACTAAATAAAAGAGCGGCGGATTTATGCCGAGTGCTTTCAGTTGTATCTGCCAGCGCAATGCTCTGAATAGATATGAAAACAGCGACAAGCCGAGTGCGGCCGCTATCCACCTGAAATCACAGTCGCGGCGGACTATCTCGGTCATCTCGCGGAAGTCAATGCCCGTAAAAAGCAGATAGCACAAGCCGATGCTTATCACAAGCGGCACGAAATATCTGAGCACCACTGTCAGCCAGCGCTTGTTCTTGCTTGTCGTTTTTTCGCTTTCGTTCAATTCCTCTTTTTATATAAGGTGTATTCTACGACGCAAAGTTAAACAAAAAATACAATAACAGGCTCTATATCGCCTGACTTTGTGCCGTAAGTTAAAAATTATTAAATCTTGGCGCTTTCTTGGGCTGCACTCCGAATCTGCGTAAA
The DNA here is from genome assembly GCA_017889945.1 of Muribaculaceae bacterium. Lineage (GTDB taxonomy): Bacteria > Bacteroidota > Bacteroidia > Bacteroidales > Muribaculaceae > CAG-873. The sequence goes on along the minus strand of JAGAOW010000098.1, from coordinate 16,531 downwards.
TTTGATAATTTATTGGTGGAGTGTCGCCATTTTTGCAGAATTTTTTTCAATCATATATCTGTCTTGAATGAAGTTCGGAAAAGTATTTAAGAGTAAAGTCGCCAAGATAACGGCCGGGATTAGTGCGCCCGTCGGCGCTATCGCGCTGGTTCTGGGGCTTGTCAACGATTTGCCCGGCGCCTACGGCATTTTTACAAACCGGTCGGGCTCCGTTGCACTGACCTACAAGGGCGAGAAGGTCGAAAATGTTGGCGAGCGCCATGTCATAGTCTGCCTCGACAGCGTCAAGAGCGCGTCGAAACTTACGGGCATCTATCCGGTTTTCTCCAACAATACCAGCTACGGCGTCAACAATTTCGCCATGCGCTATTCGGTCGAGTCGAAGGGCGTCGAGATTGCGCCGTCTGATTTCTACACCATGTCGCAGGGCGACGAGTCGGACTATGTCCTCAAATACAAGGAGACGCTTCTGCCGGCTTTTACGGCGGTCGAGCGACCGATAAAGAATTTCTATGTTGCCGAGGACGGCGGTCGGCTGCGACTGTCGGCCCATGCCTCCTACGACGGCATCAACAATCCGATTGTCTACGACGTCTACACCAACTTCTATGTCGTGCCTTATCGCGGCTCGCTCAGCTATGACGACTGGAAGCGGCTGTGCCAGCGTAAGTTTCTGTCTGATACACACGATATTCAGGAGTGCGACGTCTATTATCTGACTCAGCGCAACGGCTTCGAGCAGGAAATCAATTTCCGCCTCGGCGACCTGCGTCCCGACAGGCTTGAGTCTGCGGAGAATATCGCCGCCACGCGCCCGGCGGCCAAAAAGCCTGAACCCGAGCGGCGAGTCAGCCCCAAGCCCGAACCCAAGTCCGAACCTAAAGCCAGGCCGGCGCAGACCCCCGCAAGTTTCAAGCCTGCCGCCGCGCGTCGGCCCGCGGCTTCCGCAAGCGAGCCCATGCCTTTCGCTCTGCGCATCGAGGATGTCGGCGGCGACACCGTGAATGTCCATGTCGATAAAGTCCCGTGCGACACTGTCTTGATGATGCTTGTCCTTCTTGAGGACACTGTGGCTCATGTCAAGTCCAACGATTTGTGGGTTTTGTCGGTCGACAGCCGAAATTACGGAACCACTTATCTGCGTGATAAGGGAAAGGGACGGCGTCTGGTCGACTACGCCTTCTGTCGCGAGAATCCGGATTTGCGAGATTCTGTGAAAATCGGCAGTGACAGCACGCTCGTCAACAAATTGTCGAGGACCATAGGCGTATATGCCGGCAGAGACTTCGGCACATGGTATCGCCACGGGATAATCAAGCCCGGCAAAAACATGCGCTTCGGAGGTTTTGACGATGTCCGCTTCTACGAACTGCCCGAGGCGCTGCTCGTCGACGAATACAAGGCCGGAGCGGATGAATCTGACGCCATGTCCTTCTTGTCTGCAGCTGTAGTAGTCGGAGGCATCTTCGCCGCGGTGTGGCTTGGCATAGTGTTCTTTTTCGCACTTATTACCTATTTTACCGAACGCGACAGAATTATTGACTTCGAGGACTTTGTCAGGTTTGTTGTGGAAGACTCATCGTATGATGTCAGGAAACTCTGGTGGCAGCTGCCGCTTAGTGTGGTAATAGCGTTTTTTGCAGGTGTGCTGCTTTTATTTGTAGGAGTATTAATTATGGTGCTTTTCTAATTCGGCGATATTGACTAACTTTGCATAGAGGATTTCAAAAAAACTATGTCGCAGCAATTGATATCTCAGAATGAAATACCAGCGGATGTGCGTCAGGCTAAGCAGCGCCTGGGCATAGTCGGCAATTCGCCTTTGCTTCAGGTCGCAATCGCGAGAGCCATTCGTGTGGCCCCGATTGACCTTTCTGTGCTTGTAATCGGCGAAAGCGGCAGCGGAAAAGAATTTTTTCCCCAGATTATCCACGGCTACAGCCCGCGAAAACATTCTAAATACATTGCCGTCAACTGCGGCGCAATCCCCGAAGGAACGATTGACTCCGAGCTTTTCGGCCACGAAAAAGGCTCGTTTACAGGTGCGGTGGCTTCGAGAAAAGGTTATTTCGAAGAGGCCGACGGAGGCACGATTTTCCTCGACGAGGTCGCCGAGTTGCCTCTGACCACTCAGGCCCGCCTGCTCCGTGTGCTCGAGACTGGCGAGTTCCTGAAAGTCGGTTCTTCGACCGTTCAGAAAACCAACATCCGCGTCGTGGCCGCCACAAACGTCGACCTCGTCAAAGCTGTGGCTGAAGGCCGATTCCGACAGGATCTCTACTATCGTCTGTCGACGGTTCAAATCAATATCCCGCCTCTTCGCGAGCGTGGCGACGACATAATGCTGCTCGCCCGCAAGTTCGCTTCCGATTTCGCCGAGCGATACCGCACAGCGCCTGTTTCCTTTGCCGATTCGGGACGTGTTGCCATGATGCACTATTCGTGGCCCGGCAATGTCCGTCAGCTCAAAAATGTCGTCGAGCAGATTGCGCTTTTCGAGAGCGGTACGGCTGTCGACAGCGAGGCTGTCGGCCGATATCTGCCGGCAAACGCCACTGTCTACACTCCGACTCTGAGCACCGCCTCCCGCAGCAAGTCATACGACAGCGAGAGGGAAGTGATTTTCAATATGATTTTCCGCTTGCAAAAGCAGATTGAGGAGCTGACAGCGCGTCTTTCAGACAAACCCCACAAACTCGTCGAGGCTTTTGTCAAAGTAGACTCACATATGCCCTCCGACGACGAGGAGACAACCGATGTCGCGCCGGTCGATGTGATGTCGACCGACTTGGTCAATATCAAAAACGAGCCGGTGCTGCCCTCGCTCGGAAATCCCGCACCCGCCGCCGGCCCGCGTTCGCTCGAGGACGAGGAGCGGCAGGCTATCGAGGCTGCGCTCGAACGCAACAGCGGTCGTCGCAAGATTGCCGCTCAGGAACTTGGCATTTCCGAGCGCACCCTTTACCGTAAAATTAAGGAATATGGACTTGATTGACAAACTACTCCGACATACCCGGCTGATCGTTTCGGCTGTAGCTCTGATTGTTGCCTTCCAGTCGTGCCGTATCAGCTATAAGTTCAACGGTTCGGCTCTCGACTATACGATTTACAAGACTATCCACGTCGCCGAATTCCCTATCCGTGCCGCATTGGTTTATCCGCCCTTGCAGCAGATGTTTGAGAACGAACTGCTCGACTATATCGCCCGCAACACCCGTCTGCAGGTAGTCGACGGACCTTCCGACCTGCAGATTGAAGGCGAGATTACAGGCTATAGCCTTTCGCCTCAGGCTGTCACTGAAAACGCTCTTGCTTCGCAGACACGTCTGACTATCACGGTCCGTCTAAAATACATCGACAACAAGCAGGACAACAAGAACATCGACCAGACTTTCAGCGCATATCGCGACTTTGACAGCTCGCTGATGCTTACCGACGTTCAGGACGACCTCTGTCAGCAGATTTCTAAAGAACTTGTCGAACTGATTTTCAACGCAACCCTCGGCGATTGGTAAACGATTGCTTCTGATGTCTAAAGATACCGACGATATTAAGACGATGCTTGCAGCCCCCGATGCGGTGCCGCTTTCGGTGTTGCGGTCGCTCAACCGCGCCTATCCTTATTTTTCACTCCCGGCGGCGCTCATAGAGAAATACCACAGCGGCCGGCTCGACGACCGAGAGAATGCGGCCCACCGTCTGCATCTTGCCGTTGCGACCGGCGACCGTAAGGCCCTCTATGAATTTGCTAATGAGGAAGGTGTGTCCTTCGCAGGTATATACCCTCCCGCCCGCAAAGCCGAAACTGTCACGACCGACAGCGCCCTCGACACCTTTTTTGCCAATTATGGCACTATCAACAAGGCTGAGAACGACCTGCTCGAACGCCTGATTTTCAATCCCGTGCCTGACTATGCCGAGATACTTGCGCAGGAAGAGACTCCGCTTGAGCCGGCGGAAGACGACAGCACACTGAGCCGCATCGACGCTTTCCTGCGCGACCGTGATGCAGTCGATGCGCTCGATACCGGCAGTGAACCTCTTCCGGCAGATGCCGAGCCGATTGAGCAATCGCCGACCACCCCGCCGGCCGATATTAAAGCTCCGGCTGCCGACGATAGTTCGCTCTTGAGCGAAAGTCTTGCTAAAATTTTTATAAAACAGCAGCGCTACGAGCGTGCTTATGAAATTATATCCAATTTAAGTTTGAATTATCCGAAAAAAAGTATTTACTTTGCAGACCAATTGCGTTTCTTGCAGAAACTTATAAATATTCAGGCTGCCGGAGCGCTCAAACAAACTAAAAACGAATAATATTTACAATAATTATGGCTTACGTTATCACTATTGTTCTTACAGTTATTGTTGCCGTGCTTCTGATTGGCATCGTATTGATTCAGAAGTCTAAAGGCGGCGGTCTTTCTTCGCAGTTCGGAGGAGCCGGCGCTGTGATGGGCGTCCGTCAGACCAACAGCTTCCTCGAAAAAGCTACTTGGACTCTCGCAGGTCTCATCGTTCTGCTTTCTGTAATCTCTGCTTTCGTCATGCCCCGCGTCAGCTCGGATGTCGAAATCCGTACAAAGGCTCAGACAGAGACTCCTGCTAACCCGGCTAATCAGTTCGACACTCAGATTCCTGCTTCGCCCGCAGCTGAAGCTCCTGTAGCAGAAACTCCTGCCACTGACGCCCCCGCTCAGTAAGCAACTGTAACTACAGAAAATATAAAACAACTTTATAGCGGTCGCGACTTTCATCGGTCGCGACCTTGTTGGTTTACATCAACAGTTTCCAACTGCGTCAATGCAACATGAAAAGAAAAGATTTTGAGATTATGGCCCCCGTCGGCAGCTGGGAATCGCTTGCAGCGGCTATTGATGCCGGTGCCGATGCTGTCTATTTTGGTGTTCAGGGTCTTAACATGCGTTCGCGCTCAAGCGTCAATTTTGATCTCGACGACCTGCGCCGTATTGTGGCCATCTGCCACGAAGCCGGTGTGCGCACATATCTGACAGTCAATATTATAATCTACGATGACGACATCGAAGAGATGCACCGCGTCATAGATGCGGCCCGCGAGGCAGGCATAAGCGCCATCATCGCCTCCGACATCGCAGCCATAAGCTATGCCCGCAGCCGTGGAGTCGACGTTCACATCTCTACTCAATGCAATATTTCCAACATCGAAGCCGTCCGCTTTTACGCGCAGTTTGCTGACACGGTGGTGCTTGCGCGCGAGCTTTCGCTCGACCGCGTGCAGAAAATCCATCAGGCCATAATCGACGAAAATATCTGCGGACCGAGCGGCCGTCAGGTCAAAATCGAAATGTTCTGTCATGGTGCGCTGTGCATGGCCGTCTCCGGCAAATGCTATCTGAGTCTCCATCAGATGAATTCAAGCGCCAACCGTGGTGCATGCACTCAGATTTGTCGGCGTGGCTACGAAGTGACCGACCTCGAGACCGGCGACAAACTCAATGTCGACAACAAATATATCATGTCGCCCAAGGATCTTAAGACCATTCACTTCCTCAATAAGATGGTCGATGCCGGCGTGAGTGTGTTCAAGATCGAAGGTCGTGCTCGCGGACCCGAGTATGTGAGTGTGGCCGTCAAATGCTATTCCGAGGCCCTCGACGCCATCTGCGACGGCTCATATTCCGAAGTCCTTGTGCCCGCATGGGATGAACGGCTTCGCAAAATTTTCAACCGCGACTTCTGGGACGGTTACTATCTCGGCCAGCGTCTCGGCGAATGGTCGGCTAAATACGGTTCTTCGGCCACGCGAGTGAAACACTATGCCGCCAAAGGTGTCAAATATTTCTCCAAACTCGGTGTCGGCGAGTTCTTTATGGAAGCCGGCGAACTCCATGTCGGCGATGAAATAGTCATTACCGGCCCTACGACCGGCGCACTGATGCTCGAAGTCTCCGAAATCCGTGTCGGGCTAAAACCTGTCGACAAGGCCGTCAAAGGCGATGCCTTCTCAATCCCCGTCCCCGCCAAAATCCGCCCCGGCGACCGCCTCTACCGCTGGGATCACACTAAATAACATTTATTGCCGCCCCGGCTACTTAATAGTAGCGTCTACAAAAAAGTTCTCCGGAGAGTTATTCCCCGGGAGAACTCGTTGTGTTGTGTAATAAGCAACGTGTTAGAGCTTTATTATCTTTTTGCTCTTATTGCCTTGACGGATTATATATGTACCCGGTTTTAAATTGTCGATACTGTTGCCGAGTTTAATGCCGTTGATTGAATAGATTGTTGTTGATGCGTCATCGTCGGTGCTATCATCTATTGTAATATCTTCAATTCCACTTGTTTCTATGTAGTTTATATTCTTGAATTTGCTCCAATATGGAAATTCTTGAATAGATGATGTTATCCATGAGTCTTTCGGGTTATAATATACATTTAGTTGAGCTGTTTCATAAACCTTAGGCGTAAAAGCGTCCGGCTCTAACGGGTATATTGTTTCTATATACGGATAATCATATAAGTTGATTTCAGTAATATTATCACATCCTAAAAAATTTGGAGCATAAATGCGAACAAATGTCAAGAACGATATTTTTCGAAGTTTATTGCTGCCGTAAAAAGCATCTCTTTCAATTGTATCATAGTCTGTGTTACTGCCTTCTATTTTAGTCAAAGGGTTTATTATGGCTTCTTCACGTCCTCCGGGAAATGCACACAATGAGTTGGAATAGTCAATAATCATTCCGTCAATACTTTTATATCTTGTGCTTTCATCACTTACAGTGAAATCTATCAAACTGTCACAAGAATGAAAAGCACGAGGGTAAATATAAAATACTTTAGCCGGGATATGAAGTGATGCCAACTTCCGACAACCATAAAATGAGTAGTCTAATATTTTAACGGTTTCTTCATTAATTGTAACTTCATTTTTGCCGCCCGGACAGCAGATAAGATGAAGGTCGTATGGTGTATAACTATATGCATATTTATAACCGCAATTATACAACACGCCGTTATGTGCGGTAAATTCTGTATTCCAATCGCTTACCGTGAAATTCTGTAAATTGGAGCAATCGGCAAATGCACCATCTCCTATCTTTTTTACATGAGATGGAATCTCGATTGTATTAATTGAATTGCAGTATCCGAAGGTCCAATTTCCAATATTTTCAATTGATTCGGGAAGTTTTACTTGCTCTAATTTTTCACATCCGTAAAAACAACTGTCCGAAATGGTTTTTAATCTTTCTGACAGACGTATCTTTTTCAACTCTTTGCAATTGGCAAAAGCTGCTTCGCCGATATAATCAATATTATCAGGAATATAAATTGTGCTTAAATGTTTATGACCATATAATATTCTATCGTCTATCTGCTTAGCTTCAGAATCTAAAACAATCGTCTTTTTTGTAGGCGGCACAATATACAGTTCTCGTTTACCCAAATTATTCGTTTGGTAGATGCAGTTATCATAAGTGTAGAAGCTACAACCTTCACGATAATTCCCAATATTGAAAGTTGAAATATTCTCGCAACCCTTGAAGGCACTACGACTCAGCGAATACATATATTCGGGAAGATATACGTTTGTAAGAGAATTGCAATTCAGAAACGCTTCAGAGCCGATATTACGAAGTGCATAAGATCCACTTAGATTAAGATATCTGAGCGATGTACAATCAGCGAATGCTCTGTCGCCGATGCTTTGGAGTTTTTCATAGGTGCAGTTGACGGTTTGAAGGGAAGTGCAACCTGCAAATGCTTCTTCTCCAATTCTTTCGATGTTCTTCTTGATTGTGATGCTTCTCAGTCCCTTACAGTTTTTAAAACACCGTGGACGAATTTCTTTCATATTTTGAGGTAAGTCTAACGACGCAAGATATTTGTATACCGAAAAATCTATATCAGGATCAAATTCGATATCCATTGAAAATAATATCGTTCTTACCTTGAATTGTTCACGGGTTTCTGCTAAAAGACGCTGACGCGGTTTAAACCAAATAATAAATTTATATCGTCTGGTGCCTCTCGAGGGAACTTTGTGTTTATCGTACATGGCGGGCTCTGTTGTCTCCTCCGCCTCCTCTTTATCCGGAACGTATATGCCTTCGGGTATGTTGACCTCTGTCATTTCCGGATCCCAGTCAATCACGGCTAAAGCTTCGTCTTTATTTCCATTTTTATCAGCGATTAATTGATAGTAAATGCCATCTTGATAAAAGACGGAATCATTCACAAAAGTACCATTCTCTACCTCAGCGGAAGCATAGACACTTTGCGATGCCAAAAACGAAAACGCTGTCAGTAGCAAAAGAAAAATTTTTTTCATAATACATGAAGCCGCGGTCATCCTCTCGTTGGCATTGATTGGTTTATATGAGAAAAGCGTAGGAATCTGTATCAGTTACCGTCCTACTCTCTGTGGCTTCTCGCATTGCCAAACTCTGTCGGACGGCAACGAAGAAGCCCTACGCTTGTATATGCAGCAAACGCTCTCGGCATCACTTCCCTTACGGAATCGTTTGCCAAAGCGAAGATTACATATCCACGGGCATTCATCGCTGCTCAATCCTTGACAGGGTTCGAAATTTTGCGAGAATTCCAGAGAGTCAAGAATCAGCGTAGATAAACGCATTTCATTGTGTATGTGCTACCATATTTGCAATGCCCCAGACCGGAACAGTCGCCTGTCTGATAGATAGTGCAAAATTAGTGCTTATTTCGTGTCTACACAAATAATATACTGAAACATTTGTTCGTTGTGAAACTTGTTCCGTGTCTTTACAACTAATTCTTTGATTCGGCGGATTTGGCGTATTGGCTTAAAAAACGTAAATTTGTGGGATTTTAGATAGTCAAGATTTCGCGATGGCACAGGTTAAACCTAAAAAGGCTTTGGGTCAGCACTTTCTGACCGACTTGGGTGTGGCGGCTAAAATTGCGGCCACGCTCAACGACTATGTTGGTGTGCCGGTGCTCGAAATCGGACCGGGCATGGGTGTGCTGACACGACCTTTGCTTGAGGCCGGCCACGACCTGACAGTCGTGGAAATCGACCGCGAGAGTGTCGAATATCTCGACCGCACTTTCCCCGAACTCAGAGGCCACGTCATCGAAGGCGACTTTCTCCAACTCGACCTCGCTAAAATTTTCGATGGCCGTAAATTCTGCGTCATAGGCAACTATCCCTATAATATTTCGTTGCAGATATTTTTTAAAGTCCTCGACTACAAGGACATGGTGCCTTGCTGCTCCGGCATGTTGCAGCGCGAGGTGGCCGAGCGTATCGCAGCGCCCGAAGGCTCGAAAGTCAGAGGCATACTGAGTGTGCTGCTTCAGGCGTGGTATGATATCGACTATCTGTTCACGGTCAGCGAGCGGGTGTTCAATCCCCCTCCTAAAGTTAAATCGGGAGTGATTATAATGCGGCGCAACGGCGTCACTGATTTGGGCTGCGATGAAGCCCTCTTCAAAAATGTAGTCAAGACAACTTTCGGTCAGCGCCGGAAGACTATCCGCAACTCTGTCAGAGGTCTTTTGCCTCCCGGAGTCGTGACCGACGACAATCCGCTGCTCGCTATGCGTCCCGAACAGCTGTCGGTAAGTCAGTTTATCCAACTGACAAATTATGTTTCACAAATCTGTAAAGAAGTCAGGCAATGAAGGAATATACACCCGAATATCTCGAGCACATCCGCAACATAATCAGCTCGGACGATAAGGATCAGGCCCGCAAAGAGCTTGCCGACCTGCACCCGGCCGACATTGCCGAGCTATATCAGAACCTCGACCTCGCCGAGGCTGAGTTTCTCTACCGTCTTCTCGACGACGACACGGCCGCCGACGTGCTCATGGAGCTTGACGAGGACGACCGTCTGAAGCTGCTCAACGCCATGCCTGCCGAAGAGATCGCCAAGCAGATTGACCACCTCGACACTGACGATGCCGTCGACCTTATTCAGCAACTCGACGAGGACGAACGCGAAGAAATTCTCTCGCACATCGACGATGTCGAGCAGGCGGGCGACATCATCGACCTTCTGAAATATGACGAAGACACCGCCGGCGGCCTCATGGGCACGGAGATGATAGTCGTCAACGAAAACTGGTCGATGCCCGAGTGTATCAAGGAGATGCGCATGCAGGCCGAGGAGATGGACGAAATTTATTACATCTATGTGGTCGACGACGACGGCAAGCTGAGCGGCATTTTCCCTCTGAAGAAGATGATTACCCATCCGTCGGTATCGAAAATCAAGCATGTCATGGAGACCGACCCTGTCAGCGTCAAGGTCGACACGCCTATCGACGAGGTTGCGCTCGACTTCGAGAAGTATGACCTTGTGGCCATGCCGGTTGTCGATTCTATCGGTCGCTTGCTCGGTCGCATTACGGTCGACGACGTGATGGACACCGTGCGCGAGTCGAGCGAACGTGACTATCAGTTGGCTTCGGGTATCTCGTCTGACGTCGACGCCGACGACACTGTGATGGCTCAGACCAAGGCGCGCATTCCCTGGCTGCTGGTCGGCATCGCATCGGGCATATTGGCTTCGCTGATTCTAAGCGGCTTTGAAGCGCAGTTGCAGGCTGTGACGGCGCTGGCCCTCTTTATCCCCATCATAGGCGGCACGGGCGGTAATGTCGGTGTGCAGGCCTCGGCTATTGTCGTACAGGGTCTTGCCAATGGCTCGCTCGACGTAAAAGAATTTTCACGGCAGCTCGGCAAAGAGGTGCTTATCGGTCTGCTCAACGCTACAATTATCTCGGCCGTGGTGCTGGGCTATAATCTGATTATGATGCCGTCTGACCTTGCTGTGACTCTGTCGGTTACGGTCTCGCTGTTTATCGTCGTGATGATAGCGTCGATTCTTGGCACAGTTGTGCCCCTGTCGCTCGAGCGGCTTCATGTCAACCCGGCTCTTGCGACCGGCCCCTTTATTCAGATTATGAACGACATTCTCGGTCTGATAATATATGTCGGCATAGCCACCTGGTTTCTTGACATTTTCGGAGTCAATGGATGAGAGGCTTGTTGACCACGATGCCCGGACGCACATGTAGCGTAAGGGCGGCGTGTTCGCCGTGGCGCTCACTCTCGTAGCGGATGTGATACCATTCGGGTGCGAGGAAGTCGAGTAGAAAAGTAGCTGCCGACGCATAGCCGAAGGGCGATGGCTGACCGGGAGTTATACGTTCTTCGATAACGATGTCGAAGCCCGACACCTTGACGACCAGCGATACCGCTCCCGAAGCCGACACTCCTTCGAGGCCGTCGCGGCGTAGAGTGACAACGTTGCCTTCGTGGCACTCAAAGGTCAGTGAGCCGTGTCCCGGACCGGCTTCACGCTCGTCGCAGTCGGTCAGCAGCGTGCCGGCAAGCAGATGTGTGCGGACTTCGCCCTTGCGGTCGGGCAGCGACACAACAGCAACTACAGCAGCGGCAATGACGCTGATGATAACATAAAATTCGACGGTGTTGAAAATGCTGAGACTTATCATTGCACCAAAGATACGAATAAGTCGAGTGCAAAAACAAATTTTATTTGATTTTGCCGAACGTGAGTATCGTCGACCTCGACAAAGTCAAAGATAGCGATAATTTTTGAATATGACCAAAGACAGACTGACAGGATTGCTGAGAATGATGGCGAAGGCCGCGGCTGACTGCGTGTTCCCGCGGACATGCGGCGTGTGCGGTTGCTCGCTGGTCGACGGCGAACAACTGATGTGTCTCGGCTGTCTGTCCGAACTGCCGCGGACCGATTTGCACCGAGTCGAATTTAATACTGTGCATCAGCGCGTCGCCGGCACAGTCGAAATCGACGTGGCCTCGGGTTGGTACTACTATTACAGCGACAGTCCGTATGCGCGGCTGATACGCGAGGCGAAATATGACGATATGCCTCTGACGGCACGCCGGCTCGGCGAGGCATATGGCGCGGAACTTGCCGCCGAGGGCATGGCCGGGCGCTTTGACCTGTTTCTGCCTGTGCCTTTGCATCGCGACAAGCTGCTTATGCGCGGCTATAATCAGAGCGTAGAGATAGCCCGCGGTCTGTCGCGCGAACTTGGCGGAGATGTCGGCGACAATCTCGTCGCGCTGCGCCGCCATCGGACGCAGACGCGCCGCGGAGGCTATGAGCGATATGCCAATGTCAGCGGCAGCTTCGGGGTGGTCAGGCCTGAGGAATTGCGCGGACTGCGAGTCGCCGTGGTCGACGATGTCGTGACGACAGGGTCGACCATACATGAGTGTGTCAGTGCAATCGGAGCATCGGCCGATGTCGCGTCAATCAGCATTCTGACTATAGGTGTGACAAAAATGAAGTAGTAACGCTTGCGTTATTGCTCAGTCCTTGTTGCGGATGACGAAGAGACGCGAGGCGACAAAGCGAGGCAGGGCGCAAAGGTGTATGCCCGGCTGGCGCGGGTCGTCGGAGACTGTCACGCCCGCGGCTTTGAGGGCAGTGCTGACGGTGTTGAGGGCGATTTCGGGGCAGTTGTTGTCGTGGCTGAGATGACAGAGAAAGATATCGGTCAGGCAGCCCGACGAGATGCCGGCGAGGTAGGCCGCAGTGACAGCGTTGTCGAGATGGCCGCGCTCTGAGGCGATGCGGGCTTTGAGATGCTCGGGATAAGGACCGTTGCGAAGCATTTCGGCGTCGTAGTTGGCTTCGACCATGAGCGCGTTAGCCCCGCGCATATAGAAGTCGGCGCGCTCTGTGATATAGCCGGTGTCGGTAGTGACGACGAAACGGAGGTTGCCGGTCTCGACTGCAAAGCCAACGTTGTCTGTGCCGTCGTGACAGACTTCAAAGGGCGTAATGGTCATGCCTGCGACCTCAAAGGGGAATTCCTTATATATGGAGCAATGATAGTCTTTGATGCGTCGGGAGATGCTGTGGCGTCGCAGCAGGCCGTTGAGAGTCTTCGGGGTGCAGAAGAGGCGCATGTGGCGGTTGCGGCGAAGGATGGCGTAGGCATATTTGACGTGGTCGCTGTGGTCGTGAGTGAGGATGATGCCTTTGACCTGGCCGATGTCGATGCCGTTGTGGAGGAGTTCGTTTGTGACAAAGTTGTTGTCGACACCGGCGTCAATGAGGACACCGCCGCGGTCAGTGCCGATGTAGGCGCAGTTGCCGCTGCTTCCGCTGCCGAAAGAGATGAAGCGCATGGTCAGCTCGGGAGTGATGTCAGCATCTCCGATATCGGGAATTTCGGTTTCAACGATTTTTGTGCGTGTGCTTTTTTCGATTATTGTGCCGGCAATGTCGTCGCGCGAGATGTCGACATAATCAAATAGCCCCGGCAGGTCGTCGAGCTGTCGGGAGAGGCGGCGTGTATGTCTGATGTCGTTCGTGCTCACGGTTGTCAGCTGTATAAAAGGAAGATGGTGGGAATTTTGTCGTAGTTATAGTCGGCTTTTTTCCAGTCGGCGATGCGTCGGGTGACTATCGACTGGCGCGAACAGCTGATGTCGGATGCGACGCAGAGGAGGAAGTCGTCGGGAAGCCGCCGGCATAGTTCTTCAATCAGTCTGTGATTGCGGTAGGGAGTTTCGATGAAAATCTGAGTCTGACGCTCGCGACGGATGCGCTGTTCGATTTCTTTCAGGCGGGCGTTGCGCTTGTTTTCCTCGATCGGCAGGTAGCCGATGAAGGCGAACGACTGGCCGTTGAAGCCAGAGGCCATCAGCGACATGATGATGCTCGACGGTCCTACGAGCGGCACCACATTGAAGCCACGGCGCTGTGCGACGGCGACAAGGTCTGCTCCGGGATCGGCAACAGCGGGGCAGCCTGCCTCGCTGATGACTCCGATGTCATGGCCTTGCTCCATCGGAGCGATCATGGCGGCGACTTCCTCGGGGCGGGTGTGCTCGTTGAGTTCGACTATCGAGAGCGAGTCGATGTCGATAGAGCGGTCGCAGGCTTTGAGGAAGCGGCGTGCGGAGCGGGTGTTCTCGACGACGAAGTGACGGACCGAACGGATGAGCCTGATGTTGAGATCCGGCAGGACATCCGCAACGGGAGAGTCGCCCATCGGAACTGGAAACAGGTATAATGTCGGCTTTCGGTTATCGGTCATTGTCTGAGTCGTCTGTATGAATTGTTAAAAATGAGGGTCGGAGATTTAAAACGTCGGGAATGCGTTGAAAAACGCTCGGCGGGGCGCTTTTGAGCGCTCCGCCGAGTTATTAGGTCAGAGGGCGATTAGTTTTCAATGCCCTGAATGAAATTGAGCGAGTAGTTGTTGACTTTGTCTTTTCCGAGAAGGAGTTTGAACGAGTCGATAGTGCCGACACCCATTGTGCGGTTGAAGCGCTGTGCGTATTCGTCGAAGGTGTAGGGACGGTTTTCGTCGGAAACTGATTTAACTTCGAATACCACAACGGCGGTTTTGCCTGCAACCGGTCCGACGACTTTACCTTCGGGAGCGCTTGCTACAGCACCCTGAAGAGCGCTTTCCTGGAAGCCGATGTTGGCGAGGCGGGGCGAAACGAAGATTGCATCGCCTTCGGTGACTTCGCCGCCGAAGAGAGAAGCGTAGCCTGCGAGGTCGTTAGCTTTGCCTGCAAAATCGGCAATCAGCTTCTGACCTTTCTTTTCAGCGATGGCTTTGCTCTGGAGTTCGGGACGGACGTTGTAAGCGTTCCAGGGAATGAAGTCGTTGTAAATGTCCTTGACTGCGATAGCCATGAGGTAGGTCTGCTTGTTGTCGCCGATGACGGGCGAAACCTGACCTTTCTTGGCGTTCATGACCCACTTGACGGCTGAACGGCTGTCGGGGATGTTGGCAACGTGGGGAGTCGAAGCGCTGACAAGAGCGGGGAGGATTGAGTAACCTGCTTCAGCGGCGTTAGCCGAGAAGTCGTCGCCTGTAGAGTTGGATGAGAGGAATGTGCGCAGGTCGGTGTTGAGTTTTTCGAGAGTTTCGTTAGAGGGGTCGACTGTGTAAGCGACTGTAGCGAAATCGTAGACAGTTACGGGGGCGTTGCGGCGGTTGACTTTGAAAATCTGAGCGTAGTTCTGACCCTGGATGCTGTCGGTGTGGAGGGTGGGAGTGCCGACTGCAGCAGAGAGCCATGCGTCGCGGAGTTTGTTGTCGATGTTAGAGCCTGCGCTGACGAGCGAAACCCAGATGCTGTCCTGACCCTGAGTGTTGTCGGTAGCGACGAAGTCGGCCCATTTTGCGCCTGAGTTGAGGGCATTCATGATGCTGTCGGCATCGGCAGCGTTGCGGAGAGCGATAACCGAAACGTTGATAGAGTCGATCTGCTCTGAAGCTGATAGACGTTTTGCGATGGTGTAGTTGTCGCGGCTGTTGTTGACGATTTCGGCTTTGCCGTCTTCGGCAGCAGTGATGAAGTCGCGTGTTGCTTTGTCGTTGATGCGCGAAGCAGTAGTGCTCTGGTGGTTGATGACGAAGCGGCTGTCGTCGTTGACAGCGCTGAGGCCGTCAGATTCGTTGAGGGCGAGAAGAGCGTCTTCGACAACTTTCTGTCCGGCCATGCGATCGGCGGCCGACGGCTCGATGACTACATATACATAGTCAACGGCACGAGTCTCTTCGTCGATGCGGTAAGCGTTTTTGTCAGCGTCCCAAGCGGCCTTGATGTCGGCGTCGGTAATCTGAGCGTCTTCGTCGGGCACGGTGTTATAGCCTTTTGTGACATAAGCTATATGGCGTGTTGCGCTGTTGTCGTTGTAGATGCTGCGAGCGTCGAGTTCGTTGGCGGTAAAGAGGCCCTGAACGAGGCTGTAGAATTTCTGCTGGAGCATAGCTTCTTCAACAGCCTGCTCGGTCTGAGCCCAAGCAGCTCCGAACTGGTTTGCATATTCAACGGGGATGTTGTATTTGGCCGGGTTCTTGATTGCGTCGAGAACGGTTTTGCCATCCATCTGTTCGAGACCGAGCTGCTGCGACATCTGATAGATGAACTGCTGAGCTGCGGGGTGGGGCATAACGCCTGTCATGGCCTGAGTGATCTCGTTGTCGGAAACACGGATGCCGAGGTTCTCGAATTCTTGATTGAGAAGAGCTTCGGCTACGAGAGTTTTGATTACGTTCTGCGAAAGTTCGTCGCCATCGACATTCTGGTTGTAGCTGCGAGCCTGCTCGTCGGCGATGTTCATGCGCTGGCTGTAGAGCGACTGGTCGACTTTTTGGCCTTTTGCTTCAGCAATAGCAGTTCCGGTGCCGAAGTATGCCTGATGGGAGTTGAAGAAGTCTCCGAAAATGAAAGCGAGCAAAGCGGCGATGATAATAGCAAAGAGCAAGACCGATTTGCTTCTGATTTTTTCTAAGGTTGCCATTTAATTTATAAGGTTTTTGTTTGTATTTCGTGATTTGGCTCTAATTAAGCGCACAAAGATAAGATTTTTTTCTCATCAATCAAAACCATTGCACGAAATCTTCCGGAGAGCTGCGTCAAAATTGCATCAAAAGTCATCTTATAAGTAACTCTTAAAAATTAAACGTAATTAGTTTTTTACAAAGTAACTCCAAGATACTTTTATACTTTCTGCGGCTTTATTTCGGTTAAAAT
>JAGAOW010000097.1 GCA_017889945.1 Muribaculaceae bacterium | reverse complement strand
GATGTAACCTTCATAAGCATTAAGCATCATACCCGGTTTCAAATCCTGCCAACTATTGCCAGACATCGCAGCTCTTTCTTGTCCAGAATATTTACGGATTGTCCAACCAGTATTTTCAGGTAAAGAGATGTCATCAACACTTACATCAAATGGGAAGGATATGAAATTCCAATTAAAATTTTTGATGGTTAGTTATACTTCGATAGAATCAGCTGTGATGACATTGTTTGCAATCAGGGTTGTAGAATAAGGCTCGTTTGTATCAATATTTATTGCCCAATTCTGAAATTGTGTAAATCGATTTATCTTCAATGACTGATCTGCAGAGAAAGTGAGGTGGCCTGCCGGATCTTCACTGCACCATTGCCTTGTTGTGTCATTTGTTAATATCAACTCGGCATTTTCCGAAATTCCATCAGTACAGGATAAATCAAAATCGGAGCCAATTTCAATCCTCATAAATTCTTCATCCAAAGGTTCAATACTCCCAAAAGAATTCCATACTTCACTATTCTTATAATTGTTAATAGCGAATGCTGGCACATGGAGAGTAGCGTTGCCCAACCCGCTATTATCTAATCCTGTTTCCGATAGCGGTATTGTTGATTTGCAAGTAAAATCTTTTAATCTATGGCTTGAACCAAATATTGTACCGTCCATTCCTTCTTGAATTTTCAATGTTTTAAGAGATGATGGAAGCGTAAGAGTCTCCAAACCATAGCCACTATATATCGGCTTATTAAGTTTCTCTATTCCTTCCGGTATTTCCAAAGAAGACATTTGACAATCTCCGAAAGCCCATTCACCTATGCTACGCACAGATAAAGGGATTTTGACAGTTGTCAAACCGCGACATCCGTAAAAAGTATATGAAGGGATTTCTTCAATCTTTTCTCCAAGATATATGTTTTTAAGTGACCTACATCTGATAAAAGTTCTCCCTAATGTATTTTTTTCGTTAACAAGTGACTCCAAATTGGGGATTATCGCCTCTTCAAGATTATAACATTCTGCAAATGAATCATAATCGAGATATTTTACACTTGAAAAATCAAATTGCCTAAGCATATCGCAATAACAAAAAGCAGATTTTCCTATTGTTATTACATGAGGAGCAGCGAAAGTTTCTAACTTATTACACCCCCAGAAAGATGATGAGCCTATTGTTTTAAGTTTTGAAGACTGGATGTTTTTAATTTCTCTACAATATGAGAAACTGTTATCTCCGATTTTATACACTGAATCAAGATTAATGTCGTGGAGTGATGAACATCCGGCAAAAGCACTGTCAGCAACTTCTTTTACCGTAGTCGGTAAAGTAACAATGCAAAGTTTTTTTAAGTCAGCACAGCCATGTATCTTTACTATACCCGTTTGTTTAAGGTTCAGTTTTTCTATGTTTTGCATTTTGGAAAAGCAATTCATGTCACATGAATCTATAGAGCCTGTAATGGTTAGTTCTACCACATCAGACCAATTGTCTATAGTTTTTTCCATAATTTGGCTCAAAGTTCCAGGAGTGCTAACTGTAATGGAATAAGATCCATTTGTCGATTGGGCAAAGACCGATATCTGGCCAATCGTTAAATTCAGTAACCCCGAAAGTATTACTGCAAAAAAAATCCTATTATTATTCATTTTAAAAATATTAGTGATGCAATGGATATTCAATGCCTTGATAACTGTATATCAAGAATAAATAAATAGTTAAAGATGTATAAATGATTGCAAAGGTATAAAAAAAATTATAGTATGTTGTGATAACTTAGATATTTATGTCGCTCGATGCGCATTGTTTCTTTGAATATTATTCCATTGTTTTATATAAATAGCTTTTAATAATATATGAATGTAGAAAGGAGTGGAGTAATGAAAAAACGCGCTGTCCGTCGCGGAGAGCGCGTGTTTGAAATAACAATTTGTCCCTATTGGTTATATATTCTCAAGTCCTATTCTCAATGGGCTATATATTCTCAAGTCCATTTTCGATGGGTTATATATTCTCAATTCCCATTCAAGTTATATATACTCAATTCTTTTTCTTTTGGCTATGTATACTCAAGTCCATTTTCGATGGGTTATATATACTCATTTCTTATTCTATTGGTTGTATATTCTTAAGTCCATTTTCAATGGGTTTGGTTGGGGGATGTTTTTATAGATTGGAGATTGTCAGGGGGGGGTATTTGTAGATTGTAGATTAACAGAAGTGTGTGTAGCGGTTGGCGAAAATCATTAATATGAAAGTGGCGACGATGGCGAGTACTTCGAGGAGCACTCCGACCAGAATGGTTGTCTTGCCTGCACCTTTGTTTTTGAAGAGGAAGCATGCTGCGGCCCATGCAAGTGCAACGCCGGGAATGATGAAGCACAGCGACATTGACATGCATCCTAAGGCGTAGATCGTCGGGGCAAATGATACGGTGCAGTGATAGAACTGATGACTGAAATTGGCCAGAAGTGTGATGCTGTCGAAGCATGTGAAGGCTATCAGGGCTACAAAGAAGAAGATGAAGAATCCTGTGGCGACAAGTGCGGCTACTGAGCCGAGGAGTCCGAAGAAGCCAACGATGCATTTGCCGATTATGGAAAAGAGGTTTGCGAATAAGTTGTCGTTGGTTTCTTTGCCGTTGTAGGGCGGGGGAGTCTGTCGGAGAACCGATTGACCGATGGTGTCGACGGTCACGGGGTTGCCGCGCATTTCGAGTGCACGTCGAGGGGTGTTGGCGGGCGGAATTATCATCCAGGCTACGAGGTAGATGATACACATGGGCCATAACTGGGTCATAATAGACAGTATGACTATGAGCACACGCATGATTGTGACGTCCCAGCCGAGATAGATGGCAAGGCCGCTGATGACTCCGCCGAAGACTTTGTCGTCCATGTTGCGATAGAGTGTCTTGCGGGGTTTGGCGTCGGTCGGCTGTTTGTCGGCGAAGGGGGCGCGATAGTTTTCTTTGTCGGGCCGGGTCTGTTGGTCGTCGTTGTTGTAGGAGAAGTCAGATGGTTTGCCCATGATGGCGATCACGTCGTTGACGTCTTCGTAGATTATGACTTTTGCCCCGGCTGTGACGCGTTCGTCGAAAAGCTCGGAGATGCGGCTTTCGATGTCGCCGACGATTTCGTTGCCTTCTTCGCCCGGGAAGGCTGAGCGGATTTGTTTGAGGTAGTTTGAGAGAAGGTTGTATGCGTCTTCGTCGATGTAGTAGACATTGCCGTTGATGTTGGCTTGGATAGTTTTTTTCATATCTGTATGTCGGGGTTTATTTGTTTTTATCTATCAGGTGGTTGACTGTGGTTGAGATTTCGTCCCATGAGCGATTGAGTTCTTCAAGAAAGCGTGTGCCCAAGGGGGTTATGCTGTAGTATTTTCTCGGCGGTCCAGTCGGTGATTCTTCCCATCGGTATGTGAGCAGGCCGTCGTTTTTGAGTCGGGTAAGCAGGGGGTAGAGAGTACCTTCGACGACGATGAGATGGGCATCTTTCAATTTGGCAATGATCTCCGATACGTAGGCATCGCTCCTGCGAAAGAGCAGCAGGACGCAAAACTCGAGCATGCCTTTGCGCATTTGCGATTTGAGATTGTCGATGTTGGTTGCCATTTGATTGAGCCTACGGTAAAAGTTGTTTTTGTTTGACGGTACAAAGGTATGTAAACCTATAGTACTATGCAATGCAAAGTACTATAAAATAACAAATTTTAACAATGTTGGAGCTTTGGGTTAGTAAATTGGTCTGAGATTAGTCAATAGGGGTGTTATTGTTCGCCAAATGTGGAGTTAATGGGATATAGCATTTTGCTATAATTTGAAAACTTGCTAATTTTGCATAGAAAAAGTTAGAAAGGCTTGAAACGGAAGTTCGGTATATTGATTTTCATTATGCTTATAGCGACAGCGTGGCAACCGGCCAAGGCTGTTTCGTTTGCACTTGATTCGATAGCGGAGTGGGGTAAGTTTCCTCGTTTCTGTGTCGGGGTGTACAGGTGGGGCGACAAGTTTTTCAATAACTATGACCCTGAGTATGTTTCGGGTACGGGTTATAAGTTTAATGTAAAGATCAAAACGGATTCGTGGACCGATTTCTATAATTTCAATCTACCTGATGACATTGACATGATGATGACTTCCGACCCTTCGACTTCGATAGGAGTCTATCTGACTTATCTTGCGGTGTCGATCGGTTATGATATCAACGTCAGTAAGCTTTTGACCGGCGAGGACAGGTCGCGCAGCCGATTTAATTTCGGCTTCAATTGCAGTCTGCTTGCAGCCGAATGGTACTATGTGAGCAACGAGGTAGGCACAACGATAAAGCGTATCAGCAACGGCAAGAATACGTTGAAAATGGATCTGCCTTTCCACGGTATCAATACGTCGGAGTGGGCATTGCAGACTTATTATTTTTTCAATCACAAGAAGTATTCGCAGGCGGCGGCTTTCAATTTCAGCAAGGTGCAGGAGCGGAGCGCAGGCTCGTTCTACGCGGGTCTGTCGGTTTCGAATCAGAAGTATAATTTTGATTTCAACAGTCTTCCTGATAATTTGCTCAAGTATCTGCCGGAGTCATGGCAGGGCACATATAAGGTGTCGACCAATAATTACGGTTTCCGATTGGGCTACGGGTATAACTGGGTGTTTGCCAGGCACTGGCTGTTGGGTGTGACGGAGTCGCCTATAATCGGTCTGCGCCATGGAACGATCAACAGTGAGACGTCGAGCGATTCGTTTGCGCTGTCAAACCGTCTGTGGGCGTCGGTGGTGTGGAACAATCGCCGATGGTTTGCCGGAGTGTCGGCCAAGTTTGACTCGAATATCGTCTACGACAAAGACCATGCGTTTGTGTCGTCAATCCTGAGCGTTGAGGCGTCGATAGGATATCGATTTAATATTTGGTAATTATCGGGTGGAGGGGTCGAGGTATTTTTGGACAAGGCGCTGGTAGGCGTCGGTTTCTTTGTAACGGTTTATCCAGATGTTGAGCGAATCGCGCAGAGCAGATTCGTCGGAGCGTAATATCCACGGTTGAAATTGCGAAAGGGAAATGGGAGTGGAGACATCGAGTCCGGGATAGTCGGAGGCGATTTTTCTTGCCACGGCTTCATTGACTACGGCCTGCTTGATTTCGCCGGTGGCTGTGAGCAGGGCGAGATGCTCGGCTGAGTATTCGGGGTCGGAGAGAATGTATATGGTGTCTCCGAGTTCTTGCGACAAGTTGACCAGTCGGTCGCGGAAAGGCGAAGATGCGGTAATCCAAACTGTGTCGCCCAGCAACTTCATCTGCGGCGGGATGTAGGCTGAATCTGCTGACAGGCTGTCGGCTCGGCGGCTGACCAACCCCTGACGGTCGATAAATACGTCGTCGGTAAGGAGGTATTTCTGCTGCATATCAGATGATGAGGGCACTGTGGCTACGACCATGTCGAATTTTCCGTCCTGCAGGCCCTCAAGCGCATAATCCAAAGGGACAAAGGGATGGAAAACGACAGGAATGCCGTGGGCGGCAGCGATGTCGCGTATCATTTCGTAGTCGAAGCCTTCGGCGTCGCTGCCTTTAAGTGAATAGCTTGTAGGCGAAAATTCGATTGCAACCACAAGGGTGTCTTCGCCGGGTCGGACGAAATTGTTGGCAATCGAATTTTCATTGGAGCGGCTGCATCGCCCGAGCAGCCACATTGACGAAAGGGCTAAAATCAAAAGTGCTATCAGCAAGGGCAGTTTGCCTTTTATTGGTTGTGGATTCATATCTACATATTTTTCAATTATATCATAGACTGTATTATATACAAGAGCTATAATATAATAAGGTCTATTATATAGAACAATCCGGCGTGGATTTTGGCTAAAAAAGATTGTCAGTTGGCGAAGTCAATCGACAGGCCAATCTGAAAGCGGCGCGGATTGAGGGGGTAGTTAGGCAGGACGAAGTAGTTGTTGCCGCCGATCAGGCCTTGGTTGAAATGAGAGAACAACACATAGAAACGTGTCTTCGACAGTTTCATGTTGGCATATGCGTTCATGAAGGGGTAATTGCCGATTTTGGTTTCGTGCTGATTGACAAATGATGCGGTCGCGGGCTGGTAGTTCGGAGCGTAATACTTTGTGTAATAGTCGCAGTCGACGCCCAGCTGCACATAGAGGGTCGCAATTCTGAAGTTGAGACAGAGATTTGAGTAGATTGCGAGCTTGGGTATGGGCAGAACGTTTTCGTCGCTTGTGGTCTGGTATGTTATGCGGTTGTCCCAGTTGAAGATGCCGAATTTGAATTTTTGGTTCAGACGGGCCGAGAATACCTGTATGCTCGAGCTATGCTGCACGGGCAGACAATTGCTGCCGAAGTATATGTAGTTCTGCAGATTGGTCGCTTCGGCGGATATGGTTGTGCGGCTGAACGGGATGTCGAGTTTGCCGCCGAAGTTGACGCGGCGTATCTTGTCGAAATCGTTCTGCCAGATGAAATGGTTTGACAGGTAATTGTTCATCAGATAGGGTGGAGCTTCATTTCTAAAGCCTCCGAAGCCGATGATGGACACGCTGTCGCCTAACAGTTTGAAACGAGTGGCGACATTGCCTTCGAGGCGGATGTCGCACGATTCCGGCCCAATGATGCCGAATTCGGCAGTCGCGCCGTAGGTAAGGATGGAACCGCGCTGTTTGGTAAGCTGGCCACCGATGCGGGCAATGTTCTGCGATTCTTTCGGTGCTATGGCAACGCCTTCGGGGAAGGGTGTGAGACCTTCGACTCGCTGGAGTGTGTCGGGAGTCTGGTTATATTTTCGGATTTCGTAAGACAGGTATGCCGCCAGTCCGAATTTGGCGTATTTATGAAATCCTTCGAGCAGAGAAATGCCGACGGTGTTTTCAATAGAGCTATAGGTTGTGTAGTCGTGGGTCGAGCCGGGCGAGAGATAGGTGTGTTCGAAGAATTCTTTGTCGTCGCCGGCTGAACCGTTGTCGAACACATGCTGTCCCTGACGGTAACGGAGAGTCCAGATGGCCGAAGTCACGGGGATATATGTCCTGATAGTCTTCATGGTGTCGGCTTCCTTGTCGAGAACTTCTTCTTCGTGCCAGTAGCCGATTTTGTAGCGGTTGTTGAGCATGAGATCAGTACCTTTGATGCGGGTATGTGCATCGCTGAGACGTGTCGGTATTGACTTCGGGTTGATTGTGGCCACGCCGCCCTGAAGGACTGCCGGGTCGGTAATGTAGAGCGGATCGGTTATACCTCCGTTCTCCTTGTTGACCATGTTCCAATGGTTGAGGTAGCCCTGAAACTCATAGCGGTCGCCAATGTATGAACCGGAGATACCCCATACGAGTCCTTTTGCGGCCTGATGGTCGTAGCAACCTTTGGAGTAGAGATAGTCGAGCAAAGCACCGACCTGGGCTTTGGCGTTGATGTTGCCAGAGAAAACAGTCGACAGCCGTTCCTGCGAGTTGTCTCTGCCACCGGCAGAATTGAACGACAGCAGGGTCATCGGGATGCGGGTGTTGTAGAATTTCATAGACTCGGATGAGGGCAACCACGCTTCGAGCGCATCTCTGAAAAAGAAGTCGCTCATTGGACGCCGCTGAGAAAAAATCATGTTGATACCTTCTGCGCCGAGGTTGCCTGTTGTGGCCCATGCGTCGGATTTCATCGACGGAACGGATTGCTGGCCGTAGTTGTCGGGAAGAGTGTCGATTGTCGCCGGTTCGCGCAGTCCGAGCGGTTCGATAACGCGCCAGGCATACGAGGGTGCGATGACCTGTTTCTTCATCGGCGGAGGAGTAGGTTTCCTTTGTGCGAACGCACCGACGAAACCTAAGACTATGATGATAGCTGTGAGTATTTTCTTCATATGATGCGCAAATTTACGAAATAATGAGTAATTTTGCACAAGAACCCCACTTATATATAATAAAATGAAAAGAAATTTCATTCCGCTGCTGGCTGTATTGGCCGTGACTGTGTTGTCATCGTGCGGCAACCGTCAGGAAACAGTAGAAATCGCCAAGGATGTGATGCTCGACAAGGTCAAAGGCGCATGGGCCGGCAAGATGATCGGCGTGATGTATGGCCGGCCGATGGAATTCATGTGTACGGACACGACATATAATGATTCTATCAAATGGCAGCCGGAGAATGTCACGGCCGCACTCAATGAGGATGACATATACGGACAGCTTAACTTCATGTCCACGATGGAAAAATGCGGTCAGGACGTTTCGATTGACACTTTGGCCAAGAATTTCGCATATGCCGAGTTCGCACTCTGCCATGCCAACCTGCAGGCGCGAAAAAACTATTTTGACGGCATACCCGCGGCCGAGCTCTCGACGCCCGCTAACAGCATACACTGTGAAGATATCGACTTTCAGATTGAGTGTGACTTCATCGGCTTCGTAAATCCCTGTATGCCGCAGTCGTCGAACAAAATGTGTGAGAAGGTGGGCGCTATAATGTCGGCCGCTGACGGCATGTATGCGGGCATGTATGTAAGCGCCATGCACACTCTGGCATATTCGTGCAGCGATATCGACAGCATAGTCAGCCGAGCGTTGTCGGCCATTCCGGCGGAAAGCGGTTATGCGCAGTGTGTCCGCGAGGTCATAGAGCAGCACAAGGCCGACCCGGACAATTGGGAAGCCGCATGGAAGCATTTTCATGAAAAGTGGGCCCCGTATGATATCTGCACGCCTTATCTGCCTTTCAACATCGACGCAAAGCTAAACGGAGCATATGTCGTGATGGGCCTCCTCTATGGCGACGGCGACTGGTTTAAGACCATGGAGATTACTATCCGCTGCGGTCAGGACACAGACTGCAACACGGCTACGGCTGCCGCAGTTCTCGGCATCATCAGCGGATATGAAGCTATCCCCGAAGTGCTCAAATCGCATATCCCGGCCATTGCCGACGAATGCTTCGCGTTCACTGATTACTCGTACAACAAAGCCGTTTCGCAGACAATGGCATTCATCGACGAGAATGTCGACAAGGGAGGCGGAGATGTGACCGACAATGTATACCTCATCAAGGCTCAGCAGCCTGTCGCACCGGCCTTTGTCAAGGGTTTCAACGGCATTGAGGTGGCATCGCTTGTCTCGATTACAGATACGGACAAATGGAAATTTGCGGGCGATTGGACCGATTTCGCTTATGGCAATGGCGACGATGCGCCCTACAAAGTCTCCAATGCGCAGGGCGATGTGGCAGAAATTGAATTTGACGGTACGGGAGTCGCCGTGATGGGCAGCTGGAACACCGACGGCGGCCGCGCAGATGTCTATATTGACGATAAATTTGTCAAGACGGTCGACACATATTATGTGGCCGAAGCCGGAAAATATGAGGGCAACCGTGCGTATCTTTTCTATACAATCGACCTTCCGTCCGGTCA
The DNA here is from genome assembly GCA_017889945.1 of Muribaculaceae bacterium. Lineage (GTDB taxonomy): Bacteria > Bacteroidota > Bacteroidia > Bacteroidales > Muribaculaceae > CAG-873. The sequence goes on along the minus strand of JAGAOW010000097.1, from coordinate 3,469 downwards.
TCACAAACTCAAACTTGTCAACAGCGCAGAGCGCAATCCACGCTCGAGCGGCAACAAGCTTTACGTCGAAAAGATTTTGGCATACAAGTAAAGCAATCCTTTGTGGAATTTGAAAAAATGATTAACTTTGCAGTGCAATTGCAGAAAGCAAATTGCACTGCAATTGTTTTCGGGGCGTAGCGCAGTCCGGTAGCGCACCTGGTTTGGGACCAGGTGGTCGCAGGTTCGAATCCTGTCACCCCGACAGAGGTTAAATCGTTGAAAATAAGAGATTTGCTCTTGCTTTCAACGATTTTATTTTTTGTAAAAATTAACATAAAGTTTTTGGGTCAGAAGGGGAAGAAGAGGGGAATTACGAATATCATGAGGATGCCGAGCAGGATTTGCAACGGTGCGCCAACTTTAACATAATCCATGAAGGTGTACTGGCCGGCCGGCATTACCAAAGCATTAGGGGGAGTCGAGAACGGCGACATGAAGCAGAGCGATGCGCCGAAAGTCACGGCAAAGAGCATCGGAAGCGAGCTTACACCGTAGGCTACGGCACTCTGAACAGCACTTGGGGCCATCAGCACACTTGTGGCTGTGTTGGAGATGAACAATGTCAGCAATGAAGTGGTAAAGTATATGCCGGCCATGAGCCAATGCGGACCTATGCCACCCAAAGCTTTGACAAGAGATACGCTTACGGCTTCGCTCACACCGGTCTTCTCCAACGCGAAACTCATCGGCATCATCGCCGCAATGAGCACGATGCTCTCCCAGTTGATGGTGCGGTAGGCATCGGCTATGGAGCGGAAACATCCGCTCAGCATCATCAGCACGGCTGCTGTCAGCACTATGAACACGGGCGGAACGCTGCTGAATACGAGAGCAACAATCATGGCGAGCATTATGACGGCTGCGATGGGTGCTTTATAGTCGATAGTCACTTTAGATGCCCGGCTCTCGGGCTCGCCCAGCACCACCCAGTCGCGGGTGTTTTGGCTGATTTTCTCGATGGCGTCCCATGTGCCCTGCACGAGCAGCACGTCGCCTTTGGAGACCTTGCTGTCGCCGAGCCTGTCGATGATGTAGTTGCCTCCACGTCTCACTCCAAGAATGTTGACGTTGTAGCGGTTGCGGAAGTCAAGGCCTGCGATTGTTTCTTTAAGGATACCTGAGTCGGGGAGCACGACAATTTCGGCCAGCCCGATATCGTAGAAATCGAGATGACGCCGCGACTCTGCGCTATCGTCGGCGATGCGAAGGCCGTAGTCGGACACGAAGCGCAGGACGTTGCTGCGTGGCCCACGGATGAAGAGTATGTCGCCGACTTCGATTATCGAAGATGCCGTAGGGGCTTCCTGCGACACGCTTTTCAGAAAGCCTTTTCTTCCTTCAACTCTCAGCTCCAGCACATCCAGTCCATAGTTGGCCCTTAGCGAGAGCGCTCCGAGCGAAAGACCTGATATGGGAGACGAAGGGGGCACATCGACACGCCAGAGGTCATGGTTGAGGTTGTATTCTTCAACGATGTCGGTCAGCGAGCGGTTTTCTTTTGACGAGCCTGATTTCTTTTTCTTGTTTACGGATAACATCCGGCTGAGAGGGATGAGCAGGAGTGTGCCTGCGGCCAGACATATGATGCCTGTAGGCAAAAATGAAAACATCGACAGCGGTTGTCCGCCGAATTCTTCCCATGTCTCGGCAATGACAAGGTTTGGCGGTGTGCCGATCAGTGTAAGCATGCCTCCGATGCTTGAGGCAAAGGCGAGCGGCATTAGAAACCGTGATACCGATGCGCCCGCCGCCGCAGCCATCGAAACAACGATGGGAAGCATGAGAGCGACAGTGCCTGTGTTGCTGACAAAGCCTCCGATAAGCCCTGTAGCCAAAACTACCACAAGAAACAGTCGGGTAGGGCTGCCGTTGCCGAGATGCGACAGACGGGCGCCAATCATCTTGGCGAGTCCTGTATTGAAAATTGCGCCTCCGACAACAAAAAGGCCGACCATCATGATAACGATAGGATTTGAGAATCCCGAGAGGGCTTCCTGAGTGTCGAGAATTCCAGACAGGGTCAGCACTAAGAGCGCTATCAGAGCAACGATGTCGGCGCGAATCCGGCCCCATACGAAACCGGCCGCGGCCAATAATAGTGTGATGATGGTTACAATCATAGTTTCCGATATGTTGGGAAACAAATTTAGCTAAAAAATTAGGATGCTGCAAGTACGTCGGCAAGCACGACTGCATTGTTGTGCTGCGTATCGCGCGATGAATAGAGCAAAGTGACTTTCGGGCGTCCCTCGACCGTTTTCAGCAGTGATGCGAAAGCTGGATTGCGCTTGAGTTCGGCTTTATAGCGCGTGGCAAACTCGTCCCAATTGGCCGTCGGAGAGTTGTGATACCATTCCCTTAGTTCGGTCGAAGGTGCTATATCCTTGTCCCACACATCATAATGGAAGGTCTCATGCGACAGGCCGCGCGGCCACAGCCGGTCGACATAGATTCTGTATCCGTCGTCGGGCGAAGTCGGCTCATATGCCCGTTTTATATCTATTTGGGGTTTCATAATGCAGTATTTTCGAGATGATTATCTGTCGGTATTTTTCAAGTCAAACAAGCGTTGTCGCCCACTTGTTCAGCACAGTTGCGACTGCCAGGAATAGAAATTATCTGCAGGGTGTAAAGTTGACTGACAAAGTATTGGAAATTGATTGAAATTCTGTACCTTTGCTTTGTCACAGATAATATCATGGAAAAGCAAACGGCCAAGGTAATCGGTATTTCGCGGCATCGTCTCTCGACTGACGGCGACGGCGTAACGACGCTCGTCGCGTTTCACGGCTGTCCGCTCCGTTGTCGCTACTGTCTCAATCCGCAGTCGTTGGGCGACGATGCGCTTTTCCGCGAATACTCGCCGGAAACGCTCTATGACGTAGTGCGGGTTGACGCGCTGTACTTCGTCGCGACTAATGGCGGTGTCACTTTCGGTGGCGGCGAACCCTGTCTGCGGCCGGACTTTATCCGCGAGTTCCGTGAGCTTTGTGGCCCGGATTGGAAGCTCAATCTGGAGACATCGCTCAATGTGCCGGCGGCGAATGTTGAAGCCTTGCTTCCGGTGGTCAATACTCTGATTATCGACATCAAGGATATGAATCCTGAAATATATGGCGGCTACACAGGCCGGTCGAACGACCTTGTCGTCGACAATCTCAGGCTGATAGCCGAAGCCGGGCGACAGAACGACTGCATTATCCGTCTGCCGCTGATACAGGGCTACAACACTGATACTGACCGCAACGCAAGCCGCTCGGCACTCGAAGCTCTCGACTACCGTCGCTTCGATTTATTTACTTACCTAATTCGGAAACATTAAAAACTCTAACTATGGCACGAGGAAAGCAAACCTGTAAGATTCTTAATGAAATCCGTCGGCAGATAGCCGAGGCCAACGACATTGAGTTCGTAACATCGGAATGTC
>JAGAOW010000096.1 GCA_017889945.1 Muribaculaceae bacterium | reverse complement strand
TCGTTGTAGAGGCGGTCGAGGAGCTCGCTGTCGAAGTCTTTCCAGTGTTCGAAAGCGAAGCCTCGGCGGTATATGCCGGGGTTGATGTTGGCTGCGATGAGTGCCGCTTCGACGAGGAAAGTGCCCGAGCCGCACATGGGGTCGATGAAGGTCGACTCGCCGCGCCATCCGCTCATGAGGATGATGCCTGCGGCGAGGACTTCGTTGATGGGTGCTTCGGTCTGGGCGACGCGGTAGCCGCGCTTGTGGAGCGATTCGCCCGAGGAGTCGAGCGAGAGGGTGACTTCGTTGCCCGAGATGTGGACGTTGATCATCACGTCGGCGTCCTGAAGTCTGACTCCGGGGCGCTTGTCGGCGCCGTAGCGGTCTTTGAACCAGTCGACGATGGCGTCCTTGATGCGGTAAGTGACATAGCGCGAGTGGGTAAACTCCTCGCTGTAGGCCGTTGTGTCGATGGAGAAAGTCTTGTCGAGGGTCATGAGCGACGACCAGTCGAAGTCTTTGGTTTTTTCGTAGAGGTCGTCGGGGTTGAGGGCCGTGAATTTGTAGAAGGGATTGAGGATGCGCAGGGCGGTGCGGCAGCAAAGATTTGCCTTGTAGAGTGTTTCGAGCGTGCCGGAGAAAGCGACCATCCGTTTGCCGGTCTCCACGTTTTCGGCGCCGAGGGCGCGCAATTCGTTGGCAAGAACGTCTTCCAGGCCCTGGAAGGTCTTGGCAACCATGTCAAATCTGTCGTTAGTAGCCATCGTGTTGAAAACTTTTTGCAAAGTTACAATTTCTACGGCTTATTTCAGCAGTCGGAGGGCGTAAAATTGCGTAAGACCCACCATGCGACGAAGGCAAGGGCGAGGGCGATGATGGCGGCGGGGCTGATTAGCACGCGGCGCAGGCGGCCGGCGCGGCGGGGCATCAGTTCGGTAAAGGCGTAGAGCCCGGCCACGGGGATGAAGAAAAAGAGGGCGGGGTTGCAGGCCCAGGCTGTGGCGAAGTTGCCGTGAAGGGCGGCGTGGAGGGCGCGCTGGAAGCCGCATCCGGGGCAGTCGAGGCCTGTGAGGGCCTTGAAGTGGCAGCGCGGGGCGAGAGCAGTCGATGCGGGGTCGACGAAGAAGTAGATAACGACAACGGCGACCAGAATGCAGGCCGCCGCTGTCAGTCTTGTGCGTGGATTTATATCCATAACATCCAGCCGAAAGGAATGCTGACCAGACCGAGGACTATGGAGATGATGACGGTCCACTCGGCATATTCCGACATGCGTCGTGCGCGGTCGTAGTTGCCGCGGGAGTATGCGCTTGAAGTGAGGGCTGAGAAGATGATGGCGATGATGCCGCCGGGAACGCAGCAGCAGATGAGCAGGAATATGCCCCAGACGATGAATGTCGGCGGGCATGGCGGGAGCTGTGCCTGCGCCGCGGCCTGAGCAGTCCGCGCTTCGAAAGCGGGTGTGGCGGCCGGCTCGGGGCGTGGAGCTTCGGTGTGAGGACTTTGAGGGCTTTGTTCTGCGGCGAAGAGTGAGGCTGTCGCGGGAGCTTCGCCTGCGGGCAGCCATTGCGGCAGCCCTTCATACCACACGGGAGTCGACGCCTTGACGGGCATGTCGGCCAGTTCGTCGAGCGAGTAGGGTCCCTGTTGGATGCCGTTGAGATAAATCCAGATTTTCATCAGAAGAATTTGGTTTCTTTGCCGAGGATGTCGGAGAGAAGATTGTTGGCCAGACGGCTTGCGCCGATGCGGAAGTATTCGTTGGTCAGCCATTCTTCGCCGAGAACCTCTTTGATTACGGTATAATATTTGACGGCGTCTTCGGTCGTGGCCACGCCGCCTGCGGCCTTGAAGCCTACGCGGCGGCCTGTCGCGCCGTAGTATTCCTTGATGGCCTGGGCCATGACGTAGGCGGCTTCGAGGCTTGCGCCGGGATATTCCTTGCCGGTCGAGGTCTTGAGGAAGTCGGCGCCGGAGTAGAGCGAGAGGACCGATGCGGCCTTGATGTTGGCTGCGGTCTTGAGTGCGCCGGTCTCGAGGATGACTTTGAGGCGTCCGTCGCGGCATGCCTCTTTCTGCTCTGAGATTTCGTCGCACACTTCTTCATAGTCGCCGTCGAGGAAGTTGCCGAGGTTGAGCACGATGTCGATTTCGTCGGCACCGCCTTCGATGGCGAGCGAAGTTTCGGCAATCTTGATTTCGGGGAAGGTCTGCGACGAGGGGAAGCCTCCGCTGACGCAGGCGATGTCGACGTCGCTGACTTCGAGGACTGTGCGGACGACCTGGGCGAAGTTGGGGTAGACGCAGATGGCGGCTACGTTGGGCATGTCGGGATATTGCTCGTCGAAGGCGTTGACGCGCTCTGTGAATGCGGCGACAGACTGCGGCGAGTCGGTCGATTTGAGAGTGGTCAGGTCGATGGTGTTGAAGAGGAATTTATAGAATTCTGTGTTGTTGTTTTCGTCGAAGTGCTCGTCGAGTATTTTTTTGACGGCGGCAGCAACTTGGGCGTCATCTTCGGTGACTTTGCTGTCGGCAATCGCTTTGGTGTATTTGTCGCTCATGTCTTGATTGTGAATTTGAGTTATGTAAAAATTGTATTTATGTCTGATTTCGCAGTTTGGGGTTTTCGGCGTGGCGGCGGCTGTCGCGTGCGCTCTTTTTGAGGATGTTGGCGCGGAAGGCCTCGGTCAGGTCGATGCCGGTCTGGTTGGCTATGGCCATAGTGACCCAGAGCAGGTCGGCGAGCTCGTCGGCAAGGTCTGATTTTTCGCCGGGCTTGAACGACTGGTCGCCGAATTTGCGGGCCATGATGCGGGCCACTTCGCCTGTCTCCTCGGCCAGAATGGCCATGTTGGTCAGCGGCGAGAAATATCTGACGCCGACTGTCTTAATCCAGTCGTCGACCATCGCCTGGGCGCGGGCTATCGTTATGTCGTCGCATTGATTCTGCATGGCTATGCGCAAATTTACAATTTATTTCTAATAACGAACAAATCTTACGGAGCTTTCGTTTTAATATGACAATAAAAATCTATGAAGCTTAACTCATAAAAATCTTTTAATCATGGCTGATAAACCCAAAAGCATCAAAGGCACACGGACTGAAAAATGTCTGATCGAGGCCTACATCAGTGAGTCGGGGGCTTATACCCGCTACACTTATTATGCAAAACAGGCCACAAAAGAAAAATATTTCGGTCTGGCCGATATTTTTACCGAAACGGCTGACAACGAGCTGCATCACGGCAAGATTTTCTTCAAATATCTCGAAGGAGGCACTGTGCCTGTGACTGTCAATGCCAGCGCCGGCACTATCGGCGACACTATGTCGAATCTGCGTCAGGCTGCCGAAGGCGAGCATGTCGAAGGCGTCGAGCAGTATAAAAACTCGGCTAAAATCGCCGAAGAGGAAGGCTTTACGGAAATCGCAGAGCATTTCCGCGCAATCGCCAAGGTCGAGCTGCGCCACGAACGCCGCTTTTTGCGCTGCCTCAAAGCCGTCGAAGAAGGCACTGTCTGGAAACGTGAGAAACCTATCCGCTGGCTCTGTCTGGTCTGCGGCTATGTCTATGAAGGCACCGAGCCGCCCGAAGTTTGTCCCGGTTGCGACCATCCGCGCGAACACTATGTGCCGCTTGATTGATAAAATGATAAATAGATTATATCGCACTGCGGCTGCCCTCTCAGATGTCGGCAGCCGCAGCCTTGTTTCGGAGCGCTCGTGATATTTGATTGTCGTGCTTGTTAATATAAAATAAAATACTTAACTTTGCAGTTGCTTTATTTGGATACATATAAAAATCAAATTGCAACTGACGCATCACATTATATAAAATTATTACCTCTATTTTTCATAATCAAGAGATGATGAAACGCCGTTTACTCTACTCCGTGCTGCTTGGTGCAGCCTTGTGGTCTTGCTCGACTCCTAAAGACATCACATATCTTCAGGGCTTCGACAATGGCATGTCGCAACAGGTACAGGTGCCTGTGCGTCTCACTGTTCAGCCCGATGACAAACTTTCGATTGTCGTCACTTCGCGTGACCCCGAGCTTGCTGAGATTTTCAACCTTCCCATTTCGAACTATCGTATCGGCATGTCGGCCGCAAACACTGCCGGCTATACCTCCAACGATTCGCGTACGGCTACTTTTACCGTCGACCCCGACGGCAATATCGACTACCCCGTGCTGGGCAAAATGCAGATTTCGGGCCTGTCGAGAGCTCAGGTAGCCGAAAAAATCAAGCAGGCCATCATTTCGTCTGGCCTTCTTAAAGACCCCGTGGTCATTGTCGACTTTATGAACGCCACTGTGGCCGTTCTCGGCGATGTCGCTCATCCCGGTCAGTATCCCATCGACCGCGACGAGATGACCATATTCCAGGCATTGGGCAAAGCCGGCGACCTCAACATCACCGGTATGCGCGAGAACGTTCTCGTCGTGCGTCGTGAGAATGGTCAGGAAGTCGCTCATCGCATCAACCTTACCGATGTGGCCGACGTCATGAACTCGCCTGTGTTCTATATCCGTCAGAACGACGTCATCTATGTCGAACCCAACACCACCATGAAGCGCGAAGCCAATGCTAACGGCAACACCGCTCTCACATCTTCTTTCTGGATTTCTGTCGCGTCGGTCATGACAGCGATTGCCGTCCTTGTGTTCAAATAAAATCAAACACACATATATAATATTAAAGCAAACCTTATGGAACAAGAACTTGATGACAATTCAAAATCGATAAACATAATTGATGTTGTCCGCTCTACGCTCCGTCATTGGCCATGGATCGTCGCTTCGGTCGCTATCTGCGTCGGACTCGCCGTGTTCTATGTCCTCAGATCTCATCCTGTATACTCGCGCACGGCTTCCATTGTCATAAAAGACGACACCAACGGCAGTTCGATTTCCAACGACCTGAACGCCTTCGCCGATATGGGCCTGATCAACACCAAGTCAAACATCATCGACGAAATCAACAAACTCAAGTCGCCTGACGTGATGAACGAAGTGATCAGCCGACTCAACCTCGACATCAACTACAGCGTCCCCGGCACTTTCCATAAGAACGTGGTCTACGGTTCGACTCTCCCCGTGCGTATCGAACTCCCCTCGCTTCTTCAGGAGGAATCCGCTTCAGCTACTGTCGAAGTCGACAAGAACGGCAAATATGTCATTTACGACATCAAGCGCAACGGCGAAGAATATCCTTTCGAGCAGGCTGCTCCCGTGCCTCTTGATTCTACTTTGATTACTCCCCTCGGAGCTGTCACTCTTCGTCCGACCGACTACTTTGTTCTCGGCGACGAATACACCGTCTACATTTCCAAGTCGCCCTTCTCGTTGGCTTCTAACGGCTTCTCCGCCGCTATCACTATCGAGCAGCCCAACAAAGACGGCAACACCATCAACCTGACAGTCAAAGACCGTGTGCCTCAGCGTGCCGAAGATTTGATCAACGCTGTCATCGACGTCTACAACGAAATTTGGATCGACAACAAGAACCAGGTTGCGGTCAGCACCTCTAACTTCATCAACGAACGTCTGCGCGCCATCGAGCAGGAACTCGGCAGCGTCGACCAGGACATCTCGTCTTATCAGAGCGAACACCTCATCCCCGACGTTCAGCAGGCCGCTTCGCTTTACATGGCCGAAAATCAGAAAGCCGAAGCCGACATTATCGGTCTGAACAACCAGCTTCAGATGACACGTTACATGCGCGACTTCTTGACCGACGCCCGCAACCTCAACGCTGTCCTTCCCGCTAATACCGGCATCAACAGCTCGTCGATCGAAAAACAAATTTCCGACTACAACAAAATCCAGCTCTTGCGCAACGAATATGCTGCCAACAGCTCGGATGCGCATCCTATGGTCATGAGCCTCGACACTCAGATCGCCGATATGCGCAAAGCTGTCATCAATGCTATCGACAACCAGATACTCGCCATTGAGACTCAGATAAAGAACCTTCAGAAAAACAAGAGCCAGACCACGGCCAAGATTGCTTCTAATCCTACTCAGGCCAAATATCTGCTTTCTGTCGAACGTCAGCAGAAAGTCAAAGAGGCTCTCTACCTCTTCCTCCTTCAGAAACGTGAGGAAAACGAACTATCTCAGGCGTTTACAGCTTATAACACTCAGATTATCGCCAAACCTCACGGTCTGAAGACACCCATTGCGCCGCGCAAGGTCATGATTGTCTTTGCCGCATTCATTTTCGGCCTTATCATCCCCTTCGGCGCTACATACGTCATGCAGATGCTCAACACCCGTGTACGCGGTCGCAAGGATCTCGAAAATCTTGCAGTGCCTTTCCTCGGCGAAATCCCGATGATCAAGTTCCGCAAAGGTCAAAAAGAAAACTTTGTCGTCAAGCAAGGCAGTCGCAACGTCATCAACGAGGCCTTCCGTGTGCTGCGTACCAATATCGGTTTCGTTTCATCGCAGGACAGCTCTTGCAACGTGATCATGATTACCTCGTTCAACGCAGGTTCGGGTAAATCGTTCATCGCGATCAACCTTGCGCTCAGTCTTGCAATCCGTGGCAAACGCGTACTCGTTATCGACGGCGACCTCCGCCACGCATCGGCTTCAGCTGCTATCGGCTCGCCCTCTCAGGGCCTCTCCGAATATCTTGTCGGCAAGGTTAACGATGTCAATTCGGTTATCGTTAAATATAAGGAATGCGAAAAACTCGAATTCCTGCCCGTCGGTACAATTCCGCCCAACCCCACCGAATTGCTCGAATCCGATCGCTTCCCGACTTGTGTCGAAGAGCTCCGCAAACATTTCGACTATATCTTCATCGACTGTCCGCCGGTCGGCATGATGGCCGATGCGCAGATTGTCGAACAGGTTGTCGACCGCACACTCTTCGTAGTCCGTGCCGGTTTGCTCGACCGCTCTATGCTGCCTGAACTCGACAAACTCTATCAGTCTAAGAAATTCAAGAACATGGGCGTTGTTCTCAACAGCACTTCGGCTGAGGAATCTCGCTACGGATACGGATACAAATATGGCTATGGTTACGGCTATGGCTACGGTTATGGTTACCATAGCAAATCCGATGAAGATTGATAGATGAGTCTGTTCTCTGCCATATTCAGACGCGATAAAGCCGGCGCACGCTCACTGAGCGCTTATGTCGACCATCACTCACATATCCTTCCGGGAGTCGACGACGGCTTTCGCTGCATCGACGACTCCCTGAAGTGCATCGACACCTATGAGCGATGGGGCTTTGCCGAGATATGGCTGACTCCTCACATCATGGAGGACTTTCCCAACACGACCGACAGTCTGCGGGCTCGCTTCGACGAGCTTTCGGCTGCTTACAAAGGGCCTGTCAAACTGCATCTCGCTTCCGAGAACATGATTGACACCCTCTTTGTCGAGCGACTCGCCAATAACGACTTTCTCCCCATGGGCGACCGTCTGTTGGTCGAAACCTCCTATTTCGACGCTCCCGAAAATTTCCACGAAGTGCTCGAGGAAATTAAAAAGAAAGGATATCGGCCTTTACTCGCTCACCCCGAGCGCTATCGCTATATGGACTTTGACGAATACGAGAATCTCTTGTCAAAAGGAATTGAATTTCAGCTCAACATATTCTCACTGTTGGGCATGTACGGCAATTTGGCAAGAGAAAACGCCCGACATCTTCTCAAACAAGGCGCTTATACCTTGTCCGGGACAGACGTTCACAATCTCCGGCAGACCGAAGCCCTGAACGAACTGATCAAAAACAACGCTATTTGTCAAGCTATCACATCCCTAAAATAAACACACCAAACAGACGCCATTATCACTATTATGAAAACATTGAAGAGTTTCGTTAATTGGTATTTCTCCCGTAGGGCTCTTCCCTATTGGTCTATACTGCTGATTGATTGTTTGTTCGTTCTCGTGGCGGGTATTCTCGCCTATGCCATCAACCATGGCGTGGACGACACATCAAAACTGATAATTCCGCTGGTCGGAACATTGCTTGTCTACCTCTCGCTTTTCATAATAGGTTTCAGACTTTTCCGGACTTACTCCGGAGTGGTGCGTTTCTCTTCATTTATCGATTTGCAGCGTGTCGGATTCAGCATCGTTTTCAGCATTACGCTTCTGATTGTGCTGCAGTTTGTCTTCGCTCTCGACCATTATCTGCTCGCTCTGAAGATTAGCGACATACTCCTTTTGGGTCTGCTCGCAATCACTCTCATGTGGACAACCCGTATTTGGGTAAAGGCTTTGTATGACAGCACAATTCACAGCAGCCGCAAGACTAATGTTTTCATCTATGGTGTCCGTGAGGGTGGTGTGGCGCTTGCCAAAAGCATCAATTCGCGCGTCGACTCGCCTTACAAGATTGTCGGTTTTCTTTCCGATTGCGACGATGTCGTCGACATGTTGCTTTTCGGAGTCCGCATATATCCCAACAGCGAGAATATTACCCAGCTGATGAAGTCAAAAGGCGCTGACACCCTGATCGTATCGCCTCTCAAAGCAGAGCGCTTCCGCAAAAATCAGCAGATGATTGATTGCCTGATTGACGGCGGTATCAAGATTATGATGATACCCGACTATCAGACCTGGGACGGTAAATCGGAACTGAATGCCAACAGTCTCAAGCCCGTCAATGCTGAGGATTTGCTCCCCCGTGAGAAAATCGAAATCGATATGAAGGCCGCTGCCGACCTGCTGACAGGCAAGCGCATCATGATTACGGGCGCTGCCGGAAGTATCGGTTCGGAGATGGTGCGTCAGATTGCTACTTACAACCCGGCCGAACTCATTTTGGTCGACCAGGCCGAGACGCCCATGCACGACATCCGCCTGATGATGAATAAGCGTTATCCCTCGATAAATGCTCTTTCGCTTGTGGCCGACATCGCCAATTACAACCGCATGGAGCAGATATTCAAGGAGCATCAGCCCGACTATGTTTTCCATGCGGCTGCTTACAAGCATGTGCCGATGATGGAGGACAACCCCTATGAAAGCATCGAGAATAATGTACGCGGCACTTGTATCATTGCCGACCTTGCCGTAAAATATAAGACCCGCAAATTTGTGATGATTTCGACCGACAAAGCGGTCAATCCTACTAATGTGATGGGTTGCTCCAAGCGTATTTGCGAGATTTACGTCCAGTCGCTCGACAAGGCTATCAAGGAGGGCAAAGTTCCCGGCATAACACAGTTTGTAACAACCCGTTTCGGCAACGTCCTCGGCTCTAACGGTTCGGTCATCCCTCTGTTCAAGGAGCAGATTAAGGCCGGCGGACCGATTACTGTTACTCATCCCGACATCATACGTTTCTTTATGCTCATCCCGGAGGCCTGCAAGCTTGTCATCGAAGCCGGCACAATGGGCAACGGCGGCGAAATCTTCGTCTTCGACATGGGCAACCCCGTGCGCATTGCCGACCTCGCCGAACGCATGATCAAACTCAGCGGAGCTAAGGATGTCAAAATCGAATATACCGGCCTCCGCGACGGCGAGAAACTCTATGAGGAAGTGCTCAACGATGCCGAAATAACCTTGCCGACCTTCCATCCTAAAATCAAGATTGCCAAGGTCCGCGAATACGACTATAAGACTATTAAAGCTGATATCGACGAGCTTATCGACCGCGCCAACAGAGGCTGTGACGATATGGCTATCGTGGCGAAGATGAAAGATATTGTCGTCGAGTTCAAGAGTCAGCACTCAAAATACGAGGTCATTGACAAAAAAACGTCGACTGTTCAGTAATTTCGATTATTTCATATTGCATAAACGATTTTAAGCGCGGCCATCATGTCGCGCTTGCTTTTTTTAATTATCTTTGTTGACGACTTTCTTAACAACAAACCATTCATTATTACCAATGAAAAAACTTCTCTTACGTCTTTTAGCCCTTTCTCCTTTGATTGCCTTTGCAGAGCAATTGCCCGAGTGGCAGACTATTGACGCAATGCGGCTTGGACAACTCGACCCGCATGCCTGCGTAGTGCCTTACGCCGGCGGCAGCGGACTTCTCGCCGACATAGCCGACCAAAACTATAAATCATCGCCATGGTATATGGATTTGAACGGCCGATGGTCGTTCAAATGGTCACAGTCTCCGAAAGAGCGTCCCGAAGGTTTTTTCAATAAAGATTATAATGTCGCTTCGTGGAACAAAATCAACGTTCCCGGCAACTGGCAGACTCAGGGCTATGGCACAAAGCTCTATGTCAACACAACCTACGAATTCGATTCGGACTATTACAACTTCAAGAAAAATCCGCCATATGTTCCCGTCGACAGCAACGAGGTCGGTTCATACAGGCGCGAATTCACTATTCCGGCCGCATGGCGCGACAGACGCACCGTGCTTTGCCTCGAGGGCGTCTCTTCGTTCTATTATGTGTGGCTTAACGGCCATCTTCTCGGCTATAATCAGGATTCGAAGACCGCAGCCGAGTGGGATATTACCGAATATCTTGTCGACGGGCCAAACACTTTGGCTCTCGAGGTCTACCGCTGGTCGGCCGGTTCATATCTCGAATGTCAGGACATGTGGCGCCTCAGCGGCATAGAGCGTGATGTCTACCTGTACAGCACACCGAAAACTTACATTGCCGACTACACTGTCACTTCGCCGCTCGACTCAGTCAACTATCGCGACGGCCTTTTCGGTCTTGTCATGTCGGTCGGCGGACCGACGGTCGACGGCTCGGTGGCATATTCGCTTTTTGACGCTGTCGGCGAAAAGGTTGCCGACGGTCAGGCTCACTTGGCGAGCGAGCTTGATTTTTCGAAAGTCGTAGACAGAGTCAAGCCGTGGTCGGCCGAGAATCCTTATCTCTACACGCTCGAAATCAAGATCATGGACAAGGCCGGCCGCGTAACTGAAAATCTCGGCTGCAATGTCGGCTTCCGCACATCGGAAATCAAGGGCGGTCAGTTCCGTCTCAACAATAAGCCTGTGCTGATCAAAGGCGTCAACCGCCATTCGTTTACGCAGAGTGGCCATTATGTCGACGATCAGACCATGATGCGCGACATTCAGCTGATGAAGCTCAACAATATCAATGCCGTCCGCAATAGTCACTATCCCGCCGATCGCCGCTGGTATCATCTCGCCGACAAATACGGACTCTATATTATCGACGAAGCCAATATCGAATCGCACGGCATGGGCTATGAAGAAGAGTCTTTGGCCAAGTTCCCCGAATGGCTGCCCGCACACATGGACCGCACACGCCGCATGTATGCCAAAAGCAAAAACAATCCGTCGGTCACATTCTACTCTCTCGGCAACGAGGCCGGCAACGGCATCAACTTCGAGCATACCTATCAGTGGATGAAGTCAGTGGAGAAAAATCGCCCCGTTCAGCTCGAACGCGCGATTGAAGACCCCAACACCGATGTCTTCGCGCTGATGTATGCGCCTGTCGATTATGTCCGCGAATAGTGCCACAAGGCCGGCATCTATCGTCCGTTTATCCTCAGCGAAGATGCTCATGCCATGGGCAACTCGGTCGGCAGCCTCAAGGACTACTGGGAAGTGTTCGAGTCAGAGCCTATGGCTCAGGGCGGATGTATATGGGACTGGGTCGACCAATCGTTTATCGAACATACAGCCGACGGCACTCTCTGGTATGCCTATGGCGGCGACTACGGACATGACAGCATTCCGACCGACGGCTCTTTCTGCTGCAACGGTCTCGTCAACTCCGACCGCACACCCCATCCGCATCTCGCTGAAGTCAAGGCAGTCTACCGCAATATCAAGTCGTTGCTTGCCGATGCGGCTACGCTCGCTCTCGACGTGCACAACTGGAATTTCTTTACCGACCTGAACCGCTTCACTATGAGCTGGTCGCTCGTCACAGCCGATGGAAAAGTCCTGGCCGACGGAACTAAGGTCGTCAACTGTCCGCCCTCGCAGACTGTCCGCGTAGTCCTGGGCAGCGTCGAACTGCCGGCAGACGCACGCGATGTCTATCTCAACGTCGACTGGCTCACACGTCAGGCCACGGATTTAGTTCCCGCCCTTTACCCGATTGCCGAAGAACAGTTCGTGATCCGTCAGGCCGACATGGCCGACAATTCGCGCCCTGTGAAACTGAAAGCGCGCGGCAATGTCTATCGCTCGGGCGACGTCACTTTCTCAGTCGACTCGACTACGGGCGCAATCAATTCGTTGATTGCCGGCGGCAAAGAACTTCTCGCCGAGCCGATTACACTGTCGCTTTTCCGCCCCTATACCGAAAACGATGACAGCTGGGCCGGAAGTGGCAAACATTGGACTGCCGCCGGCCTCGACAGTCTGACTCAGAAACTTGTGTCGAGCCGCCTGTCGGGCAATGTGCTTAAAGTCAACACTGTGATAAACGGCCGTGACGGCCGCCATGTCGGCGACGCCGAGTTCAGCTATTCTGTCCGCCCCGACCGCCGTATAGCCGTCAATTGCCGCTTTACGCCCGATAAGGAGGTCGTGGTTTCTTTGCCGCGTGTCGGCCTTACTTATCGCACACCGCGCGAATTTGCATCCGAAGTAGCTTATCACGGCCGTAGCGGCGAGGCGTATGTCGACCGCGATGTCGCAGGCCGCATCGGAGTGCATCACACTACGCCCGACGCAGACTTCCACCACTACATCGTGCCTCAGTCGACGGGCAACCATATCGATGTCCGCAGCGTGTCGTTCAACAACGGTCTGCTCGACGTCACGTCCGACCGTCCATTCCAGTTCAGTGCCACGCCCTATGCCGACGAGAACATCCAGGCTGCAAAACATATTTACGAGCTTGTCGACGACGGACTGATCACAGTCCATCTTGATGCGCTGCAGACCGGTGTCGGCACCGCGACCTGCGGACCTGACGTGCTGTGGAAATACTGCGTCCCGGTTGAGCCTGTCGAATTTACCTTCTTCCTTACCCCGCAGAAATAAGAAATCAATAAGAGCCGGTTATTGTCGAGCCAGCTCTAAATCAAAAGGCGCTGTGTCCGAAAGTGGGCACAGCGCCTTTGATTTAAGGGAATATTTTTGTCAGATACTATGCGATTTGGTTTCTGAGACTTGGTTTGGCTGTTTTATTCGGCGAGGCAGTCGTCGAGGGCAGCGCTGATGGCGTTCTTGTCGAGGTTCTGACCGATGAACACAAGTTTAATCATGCGGTCGCCATACTTTTCGTCCCAGTCCTTCATCAGCCCCGGTTCGCGCTGCATCAGCGTCATGAGGTCTTCGATCGGGGCAGTGGCATACCAGTAGCCTGCTTCGGTAAGTTTTTTCTGCTTGCCGGCCTGCTCGAAGAGATACGACATGTCGGTGTTGTGCTTGAAGTAGAGCACACCCTTTGTCCTGATGACATTCGAGGGCCATTTGCTTGCTACGAAGCGGTCGAATTTATGCAGGTCGAAAGCCGGACGGCGGTAGTAGACGAAGGTCTGTATGCCGTATTCCTCAGCTTCGCCCTCGTCGTGATGATGATGGTGATGATGCTCGTGTCCATGCTCATGTTCGTGTTCGTGGTCATGGTCATGTTCATCTTCATCGTGGTGGTCGTGATGGTGGTGGTGCGCTTCGGCTTCCTCCTCTTCCGACACCGGGCGCTCGATTTCCTTGACCCAGGCTGCCGATGTGGCAACTTTTTCGAAATCAAACAAATGAGTGTTGAGCAGCTCGTCGAGGCTCACGTTGGCGTAGTCGCATTCGATGATTTTAGCCTTGGGCTGCAGGGCGCGGATGATTTTGCGTATGCGCACAGCTTCGTCGGCAGAGACTTCCGAAATTTTGTTCAGAAGTATCATGTCGCAGAATTCGATTTGCTCAATCAATAGATTTTCAATGTCTTCCTCGTCGATACCGGGGCGTTTGAGGACTTCTCCGCAGCCGAATTCGTCGCGCATGCGCAGGGCGTCGACAACAGTGACGATATTGTCGAGGCGAGGTATGCCGCCGCGTGTATATTCGTCGTCCATCACGCGCATCGAGTTGATAGTCTGAGCGATGGGTGCAGGCTCGCAGATGCCGCTTGCCTCGATTACGATATAGTCGAATTTACGGCTTGAAATGAGGTCGCTGAGCTGCTTGACCAAATCCATCTTGAGAGTGCAGCAGATGCATCCGTTCTGGAGTGCAACGAGGTCATCGTTGCTGTCGCTCTGACCGACGACACCCCCTTTTTGGATGAGAGATGCGTCGATGTTGACTTCGCCGATGTCGTTGACGATAACGGCAAATTTGATACCTTTCTCGTTGCTGAGAATGTGGTTAAGAAGAGTGGTCTTGCCACTGCCGAGATAGCCCGTCAGCAGCAAGACCGGAGTTTCAGGTTTGTTCATTTTAATACTTGACTGTTATGTCGGAGATTACAGGCAGGTGGTCGGAGGGAGATTTCTTTGAAGGTTCGGGCACGAAGCAGCCTACCTTGGTAAATGCTTCACGCGGATAGCCGAAGATATAGTCGAGTTTCTCTTTGGGCTCGTCGGCCGGCCATGTCTTGGTCGTATTGGTCAGGTCGATCATTTCGGTGCTGAAGGTCTTTGCGTAGATTGAGTTCGGTTCGGCGTTGAAGTCGCCTGCGACGAGAGCGGGATATTCAGACTCTTTCATGCGGTCGACCACGAAGCGGGCTTGCTGTTTTCTTGTTTCATGGTCAGCGTAGTCGAGATGAGTCGAAGCGAAGACGATTTTCTGTCCGGGCATTTCGAACACGCCTTTGAGGAGAACGCGCGGTTCTTGATTGCCGGGGTTGGGAAGCTCGAATTTCTCGATTTTCTCAGCGGGATAGCGCGAGAGCAGACCGATGCCGTAGTAGCCCGGTCCGAAATTGATGGTGCGTGCATAGTAGCCGAACATGCCTGTGCGCTGAGCGAGTTCGGTCACATAGTTGAGACCGTTGTTGTGTTTGGCGGCGTCGCGGTTGGTGTTGACGTCGACTTCCTGCAGGGCGACGAAGTCGGGGTTGGCAGCTTTTATGGCTTCTGCCAGACCGTCCATGTCGGAGAGTTCGCCGAAGCGGAGGTTGTAGGTCATGACTTTGAGCGGGCGTTCGCCATAGGCTTTTTCAACCATTTCGGTGGCGAGTTCAGGTTCGTTGGTCGTGATGAAGTCGGCCTGATGGTCAATGCAGAACTGGATGTCGTCCGGTTTGTCGACGGTCCAGACGTGACCTTCTTGCCCATGTCGTGGAGCTGCTTAATCCAAGTGGGGTTGCTGCGGAAAGCGCTGATATGGTAGTCTGCGCCGGCGCATTCGCCGCCGATTTCTTCAAGAACTTCGGGATGGACTGCAGTGAGGAACTGCACGGGGCGTCCGCTCATGGCCACGAGGTGGTCGAATGCGTTGCGAGAGAAGGTAATATAAGTTGTGCGGTCGGTCAGGCCTTTTTCGGCAACCATGTCGATGATTTTGCTGACAGCCAGATTTTCTCTTTCTTTGCCCTGATGAGGCTTCACTTCGATAACGAGGTTGGGCTTGAGGTCTTTGGCAACATCAAGAAAAGCTTCGAGAGTCGGAACGTTCTCGCCGTTTTTCAGTTTGCATTTCGATATGGTTTTCGCATCGGAAGTTTCGAGGACAACGCCGTTGATAGAAGCGTCATGGTTGAGGAAGATGACGTCGTCGGAAGAAATCCATACGTCGAGTTCGATGGCGTCGACGCCGATAGAGTCGGCTTTGATGAGGCCTCTGATTGAATTCTGAGCCGAACCGTCGGCTTTCCACACACCTCGGTGTGCGACAATCTGCGGCTTGGCGGCCGACAGACCTAAAGCTGCGAGCAGCAGAAAAGCTACTGTGCTGAAAAGTTTAAGTTTCATGATTGATATTTTTGGTTATTTGGTTGATAAAGGGCTGCCATAGCCTGTCGTAAGGCTGTCAGTCAAGATGCAAGGCCGCAACGCCAGTCGGCGTTGCGGCCAGTATAGAACGGGATGTTTATATCGGAAGATTAGAGGCGTTCAACTTCGAGTTCTTTCCACTGAACTTTGATGCCGCCGCCGTCGTGAATCTGAAGAGCGATGCGGCCCTGAGCCTTGCCGATAAGGTCGTCGGTAAAGTCAACCATGGGTTCGCCGTTGAGCCAGCTCTGGAAGTGGTCGCCTTCAACGCGGATGCGGAGAGTGTTCCAATCGCCTTCTTTGAGGATGTTCTCTTTTTCGTCGGGAATCTGCTGCAGCCAACCGCGACCATAAGATTCATAGACACCGCCTGTGTCGAAACCTTTAGGAGCGACTTCGCACTGCCAGCCGTGAACGATGGCGGGCTGCTCAACGAAAGAGCGGAAGAACACGCCTGAGTTACCGTTGGCGAGCTGTTTGAATTTGACAGTCAGGTCGAAGTCTTTGTAGTAGTCGTTTGTGGCGAGGTATCCGTACTGTTTGTCAGGACCGCTTTCGCAGACGAGGAGGCCTTCGTCGTCGACATACCATTTTTCAGTTCCGTAAGCAGTCCAGCCTGTGAGGTCTTTGCCGTTGAAGATGGGCTGTTTGCCGTTGAGCTTTTTGGGAAGCTGTTTGATCTTGATGTTGCGGAACGAAGCGGGGTCGCCGTGATCCTGGAGGCAGATAACGCCTGTGCGGGCGAGACCGTATTCGGGAGCGTTCTCCCATTTGCCGCTGTTCTTACGCTGATACCAGTCGTCGGTCCAAGCTTCGAATTCGAGGATTTTGTGACCGTTGAGCCAGTGCTCTACATGGCCGTTGTCGAAGACGATGCGCGAGTTGTTCCATTCGCCCTGTGGATTGACAAACATAGAGTCGGGGTTGGGGAGGTGCATAGCGTAGTCAACACCGAGTTTCTGCCATTCCTGGAGTTTTTCGGGAGCATTGACTTCTTCCCAGCCTTCGTTGTCGATGAGCTGATATTCAGGACCTGTGACGTAGGGCACCTGGAAGAAGGGGTTTTCGACAACGTGATAGAGCATGCCGCTGTTGCCGCCGTGGCTGAGTTTCCAGTCCCAGTCGAGGATGAAGTTGTCGAACTGGCGGTCGGTCACGATGTAGCCTGAGCCGTCGCTGCCTTCGCCTTTGGCCTGGATGCAACCGTCGACCACATGCCAGGGTTCTGTCAGAGAGTCGCCGTTGAAATCACGCCAACCGTTCATAGTCTCGCCGTCGAAGAGGAGTTCCCAACCGTCGGCGATTTCAGCTTCAGTAAGCTTGTTGTTTTCCTTGGTGGAGCAAGAAGTGGCGAAGAGAGCCACAGCACCAAGCGCGAGTGTCAAATGTTTAGAATTCATTGGATTATAAATTAATTAAGGATTTGATTTTGCAAGTGTCAGAATTTGCGGATGCCCATTATGCGGCGGACGTCGGCGAGGGTCTTCGAGGCGGCGTCGCGGGCTTTCTCTGCGCCTTGTGCGACAACGCGGCGCAGATAGTCTTCGTCGGCGAGGATATCGTTGACCCGCTCGCGGATGGGGGTAGTGACGGCGAGAATGTCTTCGGCAAGCTGCTTTTTGAGGTCGCCGTAGCGGATGGAGCAGTCGGCGTATGCGTCGCGGAATTGCTTGACGATTTCGGGAGTCGATGTGAGTTCAAGGAGCGAGAACAGGTTGGCGACCGGTTCGTTCATCGGCGAATTGGGGGCCTGAGGGCCTTCGTCGGTCACAGCGCGCATGACTTTTTTGCGCAGAGCTTTGGGCTCGTCGACGAGGTAGATGCAGTTGCCTTCGCTCTTGCCCATCTTGCCCGAACCGTCGAGGCCGGGAACTTTGACGGGCGCACCGCCGAAGTCGAAGTCGTAGGGCTCGGGGAAGTCGTCGACGTTGTAGAATGAATTGAAGCGGCGAGCGAAGCGACGGGTCAGTTCAAGATGCTGAAGCTGGTCTTTGCCGACGGGCACTTTGGTGGCCTTCTGAATGAGAATGTCGACGGCCATGAGAGTCGGGTAGGTAAGGAGGCCGGCGTTGACGCGGCGGTTTGTCTCTACGCCGCAAATCTGCTTTTCGATTTCGTCATCGTCGTCAGAGGCGGCCGTGAGTCCGAGAGCCTTGCGGGCTTTGTCCTTGAAAGAGGTTGTGCGCATGAGTTCGCCGATGCCGACGTGCATGTTGAGCAGGAGATACATTTCGGCGATTTCGGGGACGTCGCTCTGGATGAATATTGTAGCCTTCTCGGGGTCGATGCCTGCGGCGAGATATTCGGCGAGAATTTTCTTTACATTGGCGTGCAGCTCCTGTGGGTCAGGGTTTGTAGTGAGCGCGTGGAGGTCGGCAATGAAGAAACGACAGTCGAAGTCGTCCTGAATTTTGACGAATTTGCGCAGAGCGCCGTAGTAGTTGCCCAGATGGAGGTTGCCTGTCGAGCGGATGCCGCTCAAGACTATTTCTTTGCGATTAGAATCTGTGTTCATATGTAAAATTATACTCTGTTTTTGCCGCTTAAGCAATAAAACGGCCAAGATAATTTAGAGATTGACGGATTACAGTTTGTATAAAGCGCAAAATTACAAAAAAAAGTGATATGCAAAAGAGAAGAAGCGGCAGATTGTGTTTATTGTCGAATCGGTTTTTATACAACCTCGGAAAGTATGCGATTATAAAGTCGCGGCCTTTTTCCTGTCAATAGGGGCGAAAAATGGAGATTGAGGAAAAACGGGACATTAATTTGGTTTCAGTCGGGCGATAAATCAAAAAAAAATAATATCTTTGTATTTTAAGATAATATATCCCCAAGCGGGAAAAAGTTAAATAACAGATAACCAATCAATATGACTAAAGCCGCAAAAGATTTTGCTGCCCGCAGCTACGAAATTTTTGAAGCATCGACCCGTGACTATCACAAAACCGACGATGTCGACGCTCCCATCCAAAATCCTTATGAGGCATCGACCATCGAGCATACGCTCTATGAAAAAAATCATATAGATGCCGTGCAGTGGCATCTCGAAGATATAATCCGTGACCCCGACATCGACCCGGTGGCCGCTCTGGCACTCAAACGCCGGATTGACAAGTCGAATCAGGACCGCACCGATATGGTGGAGGAACTCGACAGCTATTTCCGCGAGAAATACAGCGGTGTCAATGTGCGTGAGGATGCGACCATCAACACCGAAAGTCCGGCGTGGGCGCTCGACCGCCTGTCGATTTTGGCTCTCAAGATATATCATATGCAGGCAGAGGTGGAGCGCACCGACGCCACAGAGCAGCATATCGCCAAATGCGCGGCCAAACTCGCGGTGCTCGAGGAGCAGCGCGGCGATCTGATTTCGGCCATCGACACCCTGTTGGCCGACATCGAGGCCGGCCGCAAGTATATGAAGGTCTATCGACAGATGAAGATGTACAACGACGCCGACACCAATCCGGTGCTCTATGGGTCGAAACAGTAACCGCTCCGGTAATGACCGCGGACTGATAACCGTCGCCGTAGTGCGATTTTCGGCTATAGGCGATGTTGCGATGTCGGTGCCTGTGATATACAGCGTGTGCCGATGCTATCCCGACATACGCTTTGTGTTTGTCACGAGGCGGACCATGTCGGAAATATTTGTCAATGCGCCGTCGAATCTGACTGTCGTCGGCGTAGATCTCAAGACTGACTATGTGGGCATAGGCGGAATGCGGCGTCTTGTCGGCGAACTGGTCAGCGATTATCAGGTCGACGCGTTTGTCGATTTGCATGATGTGCTGCGCACGCGAATGATGCGCATATTCTTCCGTTTCAAGGGTATCAGATCGGTCTGCATCCATAAGGGCAAGTCGCGCAAGCACGCTCTGACACGCCGCTACCGCAAGCGCATGCTGCCGCTGATATCGCAGCGGGCACGTTACCGCGAGGCGTTCTTTAAGGCCGGTCTGCCGGTCAGCGACAAATTTGACGGCCTCTATGGCGGAACATGCAAGGCTGACGCAAGCCTGTTTGCAGCGATAACAGCTCCAAAGCAGGCGGGCGAGAAATGGCTCGGAGTGGCGCCGTTTGCCGCACATGCGGGTAAAATTTATCCGACAGAGCTGATGTTCAAGGCTCTGACGGCGGTCAAAAAGGCCTGCCCCGATGTTCAATTTTTCTTCTTCGGCGGCGGAGGTCAGGAGCGCGAGACGCTCGACGGCTGGGCCGGGGAGTTTGCCGGCTCGGTGTCGCTCGCAGGCAAGAAATACGGTTTTTCGGTCGAACTGGCGCTTATCAACCATCTTGACGCAATGGTGACCATGGACTCGGCCAACATGCATCTGGCGACAATATCGTCAACGCCGACAGTCAGCATCTGGGGCGCAACGCATCCCTATTGCGGCTTCAAAGGCTGGAAGCAGAACGACAGCGACCTGATACAGCTGCCGATGACATGCCGTCCGTGCTCGGTGTTCGGCAGCAAGCAGTGTTTCCGCGGCGACTATATGTGTCTCAACGGCATACGCCCCGAAACAGTTGCCGGCAAAATCATCGAAAAAATCAATACACACTAAACTATATATGTCTACTGACGATTTTGACATAAGACAGAATGCCTCGGTTTCGCCGAGCGAACGCGATTTCGAGCGCGCATTGCGCCCCGGAACGTTTGAGTCGTTCAGCGGACAGGACAAGATAGTCGAAAATCTGAGGATATTTGTCCATGCCGCCCGTCTCCGCGGCGAGGCTCTCGACCATATTCTGCTTTTCGGCCCTCCGGGCCTCGGCAAGACCACGCTCGCGGGGATTGTGGCCAATGAGCTTGGCGTCGGTCTGAAGATTACGTCGGGCCCGGTGCTCGACAAGCCGGGCGACCTTGCCGGCATACTTACGTCGCTTGAGGAGAACGATGTGCTGTTTATCGACGAAATCCATCGTCTCAGCCCGGTGGTCGAAGAGTATCTCTACTCGGCGATGGAGGACTATCGCATCGACATAATGATTGACAAAGGGCCGGGCGCGAGAAGCGTTCAGCTGACGCTCAGTCCGTTTACGCTTGTCGGCGCTACGACGCGCAGCGGCCTGCTGACGTCGCCGCTGAGAGCGCGTTTCGGCATAAACTGCCACTTGGAATACTATGACCATGAGGTGCTTCGCCGCATCATCAGCCGCTCGGCTTCGCTGCTCGAAGTGTCAATCACGCCCGAAGCCGCCACTGAGATAGCGTTGCGCAGCCGCGGCACACCCCGTATAGCCAACGCATTGCTGCGGCGAGTGCGCGATTTCGCTCAGGTCAAAGGCAATGGCGCAATCGATCTCGCGATAGCGCGCTATGCGCTCGAAGCGCTCAACATCGACCGCTACGGACTCGACGAAATCGACAACAAGATACTGACCACGATAATCACAAAGTTTAAGGGCGGTCCGGTCGGACTGTCGACAATCGCAACGGCGCTCGGCGAAGATCCGGGAACAATCGAGGAGGTCTATGAACCATACCTTATTAAAGAAGGTTTTATAAAACGTACACCCCGCGGTCGCGAAGTGACAGATCTGGCCTATAGCCATCTGGGCTTGTCAAGAATATGCGACCAGCCGGGACTGTTCTGAGTTTTATCTAAATTATTCATCAAATTATGTCTGAAGCCATCAAAATATACTGTAAGAATCTCGGGCGCTATGTCGATGTAGCCGGAGGCGAAAGGCTGACTTCGGTCGCCGCACGGCTAAGAGACGAACTTGGCTTCGACGCCATCTGCGCGTATGTCAACAACAAGAGCGAAGCGCTGTCGTTTGCGGTCTACAATCCCAAACAGGTAGAATTCCTGCCGCGGACATCCGCATCGGGGGCGAGGGTCTATTTCAGGTCGCTGTGTATGATGCTCTACAAGGCCGTGACGCTTGTGTGCCCCGGAGCTAAACTCTCGGTCGAACATTCGATATCGCGCGGATACTATTGCCGGCTGAGTGGCGCAGAGGTCACGCCTGAGCTGATTTTGAGCCTGAGGGATGAGATGGTGCGCCTTGTCGAACGTAATCTGCCTTTCGTGCGCAACGAGCGTCCGACCAAAGACGTAATCAGGATTTTTGCATCGCAGGGCCTCGACGATAAAGTCGCTCTGCTTGAGACAACTCATGAACTTTATACAACATATTATACTCTCGACGGACTCTGCGACAGCTATTACGGCCCGCTTGCGCCGTCGACGAGCTATGTGCCGGTATTTGACCTGACGCCTTACAAGGAGGGTTTCCTGCTGCTGTCGTTCGACCCGTGTGAGCCTTCGAAAACTCCCGCTCCCGTGATGCAGGAGAAAATGTATAAGGCGTTTACCGACTATCTGGCGTTTGACCGCATCATCGGCGTTGACAATGTCGGCGGGCTGAACAAGGAGGTTGAGAAGCATCTCGGCTCGCAGCTCGTGTATCTTGCCGAGGCACTTCACGAGAAGGCCATCTCGCGCATAAGCGACGAAATCACACGCCGCTACAGAGACGGCGGGGCAAGGATAGTGCTTATCGCCGGTCCGTCGTCGTCGGGTAAGACCACGACAACCAAGCGGCTGGGTGTTCAGCTGATGACCAATCTGCTCAAACCTCAGCTGATCTCGCTCGACAATTATTTTGTCAACCGCGACCGCACACCGCGCGACGAAACAGGCGACTACGACTATGAATCGCTCTATGCGCTCGATCTCAAGCAGTTTAATGACGATCTGAATGCGATACTCCGCGGCGAGGAAGTCGAATTGCCCTATTATAATTTCGAACTCGGACAGCGCCAGTACCGCGGCGATAAAATCAAGCTCGACGAGGGGTCGATATTACTCATCGAGGGCATACACGGCCTTAACCCCGAACTGACGTCGCAAATCGAAGAGCGCATGAAGTTCCACATTTATGTCTCGGCGCTGACCACGATTTCTATTGACGACCACAACCGCATACCGACGACCGACAATAGGTTGCTGAGGCGTATAATCCGCGATGCGAAATATCGCGCGATGTCGCCCGAGGAAACCATAAAGCGCTGGGCGAGTGTCAGACGCGGCGAAGAGCGCTGGATATTCCCATATCAGGAGAATGCCGACGCGATGTTTAACTCGTCGTTGCTTTTCGAGCTCGCTGTGATGAAAGACCGCGGGGAGACATTGTTGCGCAATGTACCCAACGATGTTCCCGAATATGCCGAGGCCTACCGTCTGCGCAAATTCCTGAGTTATTTCCAGTCGATACCGGCTGACAATGTGCCTTCGACGAGTGTGTTGCGGGAATTTCTCGGCGGCAGCTCTTTTAAATATTGAACCATGAGCAGGCTGTTGATATCGCTTGTGTTGGCCTTTGCGGCTCTGAGCGCATCGGCTCAAACAGACTATAAGCAAACGGCGAGCAAGGCGTCGCGCTTTTTCGCCGGACGCGAATGGGCCAGCGCCCAGGCTCTTTACGGCCTTATACTTGACAAGCATCCCGACGCTGACAGCGTGTATGTCAGAGCGATAATCTCGGCTTCGATGCTCGGCGACACCATCGGCGCGTCGCACCTTCTGGAGCAGGCGATGAATGCCGGAGTGGGTTTCAGTTCGCTGATGTCGGGAGTAAAATCAGAGTCATTTGAAATAGGCGAGGCTGAGGTCTATGAGGCTTTTCTGTTGCGCTCGCAGCGCGACTGTCCGTGGCTTGAGCGTGCGATAGATGCCGAACTGCTTGATTACTATTGTTTTCGTGACGACGGAGTCAAGATGGTCGCTTATGCGCGGAAGATGCTTGCCGGTCTGCCCGATTCGACAATCTATCTGTCGGTGTTGGCGCGAGGCTATGCGCGATGCGGCGATTTTGACAATGCGCTCGGTGTGTGGCGGCGCATAATTGAACTCGACCCGGACAACTACGACGCACTGCTCAGTCTCGGCAACTATTTTGATATCAAAGGCCGGCAGGCCGAGGCTGCCGACTATCTCGCGCGGGCTCAGCGGATAAAGCCGACGCCGTATGTCGCCGCGCGGCTTGAGGCGCTTTGCCGTGACGGCAAAAAACGCTAACTTTGCAGCAAAATAAAATCGGTTTGCGCATATGGTCAAAAATCTTTTGTTCGATTTAGGCGGTGTGATAATGGATATCGAAAAAGAGCGCTGTGTCAGGGCTTTCGAGCAGCTTGGCCTGCCTGATGCCGCCTCGTTTTTCGGAGAATACAAGCAGAAAGGCCCTTTTTTGAAACTTGAGGAAGGGTCGATGAGTGTCGACGATTTCCATAAGGCTCTGCGCGACGAAATCAAGGGTCAGGTTAAGGATGAGGATATCGACAATGCGTTCTGTCGCTTTCTGATCGGCATCCCGCGGCGAAGGCTCGAAGATTTGCGCCGGTTGAGAAAGGACTATCGTGTGTTCCTGCTAAGCAACACCAATACGATAATGTGGAACTCGAAGATCAAGAGCGAATTTGAGCAGGAGGGTATGTGTCGCGAAGATTATTTCGACGGCATGGTCACATCGTTCGAGGCACGTTCGCTCAAGCCCGCCGAGGCTATATTCCGTTATGCGGCCGACCATCTCGGCATAGTGCCGGAAGAAACTGTGTTTCTCGATGATTCGCAGCGCAATCTCGACGCGGCTGCCAAACTTGGTTTCGGAACAGTTCTGGTCGCTCCCGGCGACGAGTTTTCAGATCTTATCGCGCAATATAAAAGTTAGAAAAAGTGGCTGAGCCGGGCAGAATAGCGACAGTCGGAATGTTTGACGGCGTGCACCTCGGCCATCAGTGGCTCGTGGGCTGTCTCGTCGACGAAGGTCGGCGCAGGAATCTGCGTCCGGCTGTGTTTACATTCGACCGCCATCCGCTGCAACTGATTGCTCCCACCAAAGCTCCGCAGGCGCTGATGACTCTTGACCGGCGTGTCGAGGCGCTCAAATCGGCAGGCGCGGACGATGTCGTCGTCCTTGAGTTTGATGATGAGTTGCGCGGGCTCAGCGCTTCGGATTTTATCAAAAGACTACGAGACAGATACGGAGTCGAAGCGATACTTATGGGCTATAACCACCGCTTCGGCAGTGATTGTATTGTAGGCTTTGACCGATATCGCAGCATTGGCGAGTCGCTCGGTGTCGACATAATCAAGGGTAGGGAAGTGTCTGTCGGCGAAGAAGCCGGACAGGTCAGCAGTTCGGCAATCCGCGAAGATCTTCGCAAGGGCGATGTCGCCGCCGCCGCTGCAAAACTCGGCCGCCCCTACAGCCTCAGCGGCGAAGTTGTCCATGGGCGTGCCATCGGGCGCAGCATAGGTTTCCCGACTGCGAATATTCAGTTGGAGGACAGCAGATTGCTTGTGCCGCTTAACGGTGTGTATGCCGCTGATGTCGAGTATGGCAGTGGACAAAAGGGACGGGCGATGGTCAATATCGGTGTGCGGCCTACGGTCGATGACGCCGAATGTGCGCCGCTGTCAATCGAAGCGCATATAATCGGGGTCGACGAAAATCTTTACGGACAGCTGATTAAGCTTGATTTCCTGCGCCGAATCCGCTCTGAGCACCGTTTCTCATCGCTTGAGGCGCTGCGGACACAGCTCTCAACCGACATGTCGGCCGCGCTGCAGTAGCAGTTAAATTTGCTAATTTCGGGATTATTGACTATATTTGTATTATAATATTAGCAGTATTATGATGCAAAGCGCAAATAGTGATAATATATTAGCTGTATTAGACGGCTTTGCGCTGGATAATGCAGACGATATCGCACGGCAGATAGCGGAGAATTTTCGCAAGCGGCGTGTGGAGAAAAATATTACCCGACAACGCATTTCCGACTTGTCGGGAGTGCCTTTGTCGACCGTGGCGCGCTTTGAGCAGAAGGGACTTATCGCTCTTGACGCTCTTATAAAGCTGGCTATGGCTTTGGGCTATGCACAGGATGTCCGCAGTCTGTTCGGCGCATCCAAATTTAACACGATGGAAGAGCTTGACATGATTCGCCGCAAGAGCGGAGACAAGAGGGCGTATGTTAAAAATAAGAAGAAATGAAAAAGACCGAAAATCTTAAAGTGATGTTTCGCGGCCAGACAGTCGGCAGACTGTCGCTCACGCCTGATAACCGTCTGAATGTCTTCGAATACGATAAATCATGGATAGCCGGCGGGTTCAGCATTTCTCCCCTTGAATTGCCGCTACGGCCGGGAGTATTCATAGCCAAGGCTCAGCCGTTCTATGGGAATTTCAGTGTTTTTGAAGACAGTTTGCCTGACGGCTACGGCCGATATCTTCTTCACAAAGCATTGCTGCGCAAAGGAATCAATGATTCGGATTTGTCGTCTTTAGACCGACTTGCCCTTGTTGGCGATAACGGCATGGGCGCGCTGACCTATGCGCCAGCGATTATCCTCGAACATGAGGACGCTGTAAGCGATTTTGACCGACTGCAGCAGATTGCTCTTGAGGTACTTAAAGAGCAGCAGGATAATGATGCAGGGCTATTGCTCTACAACAGCGGTAACAGTGGCGGAGCACGACCAAAAGCGGTTTTTTCGGATTCCGACGGTCATTGGATTGTCAAATTCAGACATACTTACGACCCGACTGACATTGGGGTTCAAGAATACAGCTATAATGAAATCGCAAGAAAATGTGGAATCGTAGTGCCGGATTTCCGCCTTGTCAACGGGCGCTATTTTGCGTCCCGACGTTTCGATATCGACTGTGACGGCAAGCGACTTCATACCGCAACGGTAGGCGGGCTGCTGTGCATCTCGCTTCGTGAGCCTTTTATGGATTATTCAAATCTTCTCGCTCTTACGGGCTATATAACTCAGAGCCGAGAGGATGTAGAGCAGATGTACCGCCGGATGCTGTTCAATTATTTTGTTGACAACAAAGACGACCATTGCAAGAATTTCAGTTTTTATGTCGTCAGGGATTCCGAAACCGGAGCATGGCGTTGGCGGCTTGCACCGGCTTACGATCTTACGCTTTGCACCGAAGGATATAATGGAGAACACGCTACCTCTGTCAATGGCACAGGTCATCCTGAACTTTCCGACTTCATTGCAGTAGGCATAAAAATCAAACTGACAGAGGCCCGATGCCGTGAGATAATTGATGAAGTCCGCTCAGGCTGTGGAGACTTAATCCGTTATTCCAAAATCTAAGTTGCTTTATTCTCGAAAATAGTATTTTTCCACGCATTTTCTTAATTCATGCTTGTGTGTATGTGTTTTTATCTTCACAAATTTGTGAAGATAAAAACTATTGCTATCTTTGCACCATTATAAGAATATGATAGCCAATAATATTACTCCATTTGAGCCGACTCATCCCGGCGAGCTTATCCGCGATGAGTTGGAGGCCCGTAATCTTTCGCAGGCTAAACTTGCTAATCAAATCGGCGTCTCGCCATCTCTTCTCAACGAAGTTATCAATGGTAAACGTGCCGTAAATACCGAATTGGCCCTATTATTGGAAGCTGCTTTTGGAATTGAGGCTGAGTTGTTTCTGAAATTGCAAAGCGCATATAATATGCAAGTCGCGAAGTCAGATACAACATTTATGAACCGTCTTGCAAATATTCGCAAAATAGCTGCGGTCCTTTGATTAATG